>CAUGOD010000004.1 GCA_959601025.1 uncultured Oscillospiraceae bacterium | reverse complement strand
TATGGTACGGCGGCAACGTCGGGAAAATGCCGACAGGCATTTTCGGTTGCGCCGCCGGCTAGGGCTGGCATAGCACCCGGCTGGGCGGTGTTATGGTACGGCGGCAACGTCGGGAAAATGCCGACAGGCATTTTCGGTTGCGCCGCTGGCTAAGGCTGGCATAGCATCCGGCTGGGCGGCGCTATGGTATAGCAGAAGCAGGGGAGAGACTCAATAATAGGATAATAGGAAATAGAGGAGGCCCTGCGCCATGGCCAATTTAATATTACCGCCGTCTTTAGAGGCAGCGGATAAAATTCGTCTGATCCAGGATTCCGCCCGGTTTGACATCGCGGACGCCAACGAACTGACCGCCGCTGAGATCGCGGACCTGGAAGCGATCCGTGCGCCGCACGCCCCGCCCACCGTCCCTAAGGTGGGACTGTCCAACGACTGTATTTTTAACTGTTCCTACTGCAGCTGCCGCGCCGGGCTGGAATGCCGTCAGCGCTATACCTGCACCCCGCGGGAAATGGCGGAGATTGCCGTGCAGGCGGCGAAAAATAACCCGACTAGAGGGGTGTTCGTCACCTCCGGTATATATAAGGACGCGGATTATACCGAAGAGCTGATCGTAGAAACCCTGCGGATTATGCGGCAGGAGCTGCGGTACAGCGGGTATATCCACGCTAAGATCATGCCGGGCGCCGACCCGGAGCTAATCGAGCAGGCCGGATGGCTTGCCGACCGCCTGAGCGTGAATATCGAACTCCCCCGCAGCGAAGGGTACGCGATTATTGCCAAACAGAAAAACAAGACCAACATTCTCACCCCGATGGGAGAGATCAGCCGGCGCGTCCGGGATCATACGGGGGAATTTAACGCCGCCGGCCGCCGCTTCGCCCGCGGCGGTCAGACCACCCAGATGATCGTGGGGGCGATGAAAGAGACCGACCGCACCGCCATGACGCTTTCGGCGGCGCTGTACCGGAAATACCGGCTGCGGCGGGTGTATTATTCTCCCTTCCACCTGCCCCGGTCGTCTCATTTCGACTTTTTCCCGGAGGAAAACACCCCGCAATGGCGAACCCGCCGGCTATATCAGGCCGACCGACTGATACAGCTCTACGGCTTTACAGTGGAGGAGCTTCTGCCGGAGGAGGAACCCAATTTCCCCTTTGATCTTGATCCCAAAGCGGTTTGGGTAATGCGTCACCTCGATCGGTTTCCGGTGGAGGTAAACACAGCGGATTATGAGATGCTCCTGCGGGTACCGGGGATCGGGATTACCTACGCCAAACGGATTATTCAGGCCCGCCGCCTTCATGTGCTGACGCACGACCTGCTGCGGAAAATCGGCGTATCCCTGAAACGCTGCCGGTATTTTATCACCTGCAACGGTAAGTATACCGGCGGCCGTCTGCTGGATTCTCCGGCGCTCCGTCCGATGATCAGTGATGTGGCCTCCCAGATACGGCTATTCGGCCCGACGCCGGACGCGAACGCCTCCTAGTCCCCGGGTTAGCGGGGGATCAGGAGGTTTTATCCAAATGGAAAAGGCCCCAATGCATTCGCATTGGGGCCTTTTCCATTTGGATATCGCGGATGTGTTATAAATCAGACGGGGAGGCGCTCACGATGCCGCTGTCAGACGCTCCCGCAAACGGCGGATATAAGAAGCGTTGCTTCCGCAGCAGCCGCCGATATAACGCACAAATTCCGCCGCCGGCAGGATATCGTCTACAAAGGTGTCCGCATCGTAAGCGGTGACGGTGCTTCCGTCGGGTGCCAGGATGGGCTTGCCGGCGTTCGGCTTGAAAAGGAGAGGAAGATCGGTTTTTTCATGAAACTCCCGTATAATCGGGAGAGCAAGGTCCGGACCGAGGGAGCAGTTCAGGCCGACCGCGTCCACGCCGAGCGGGGTCAGTGTGTCAAGTACGTCCTGCACCGACTGTCCCATCATGGTTTTTCCCACCTTTTCAAAGGTCATGGCACAGAAAACCGGAACCCCGTATTGCTTGGCGATCCGGACGGCAATGGCCATCATGTTCACATCCATAAAGGTTTGCAGTAGGATCAGGTCCGCGCCCGCATCCATACCGGCGCCGAGCTGTTCCTCGTATATGGCGGCGGCTTCCTCTTCGGTCAGGTCGCCGTAAGGCTCAAGCAGAGTCGAAAGCGGACCGGCGGAGAGCGCCACCTTTACGCCGGTTCCGTCCGCCGCCGCCCGGGCGAGTCGGACGCCGGTTTCCACTACCTCGCGAACGGTATAGGGCGAAGAGGAGACCGCTCCGGCATTTGCGCCGAAGGTATTCGCCAGAATGATCTCGGCGCCCGCGTCGATATACTCCCGATGGAGCTCGGAAACAATCGTCGGATTCTCCAGGTTATAGCGCCAGACCGGCGCCTTGTCCTCGGCCTTTTCCCACAGGCTTGTTCCGACCGCGCCGTCCAGCAGCGTCAGATTTTTTTGCATCCTTCTCGTCTCCTTTTCCTGTTTTTGTACTGTCAAGAATTACTATACACCGCGGTAAAGCAGGACGTATAGCAATATTTCCGCAAAAACGGGAATTTTTCGTTTTTTCGCTCTTTTTTTCGGGCGGCGGGCCGCAGAATACCAAAACCCGTGGGAAGCCATCCTTTCGCTTTCCACGGGTTTTGGTATTGTACAGAGTTATTCTTCGGGAGTACCTCCGCCCGGAACTTCTTCCGCAGCGGCCGATGCATCCGCTGAGTTTGCTTCTCTATCCGAATCGAGATGCAACTCCTTGTGCTGGAAGGTAGGAACCAGATCGTACAGGCGGCGGATGATCACCGCCACGTCTTCCTCGTTCACAACTTCCTTGAGGGCCCGCATTTTTTGGATGAAGTCGTCGATGTCCACCGGAATCTGGTTGCCAATGAAAATCTTGTTGTTCATGGTGGACTGAAGCCCTTCCTCGTTCATCAGCAGCTCTTCAAACAGCTTTTCGCCGGGACGCAGGCCGGTGAACACGATGGGGATATCCCGGTAAGGTTCTTTCCCGTATTGGCGGATTAGGTTTTCCGCCAGGGTGACGATTTTGACCGGCTCGCCCATATCCAGCACAAAGATTTCGCCGCCGCGCGCCATGGCGCCGGCCTGCAGGATGAGGGAGACCGCCTCGGGAATCGTCATGAAATACCGGATGATGTCCGGGTCGGTCACGGTGACCGGCCCGCCCTCCTCGATCTGTTTTTTGAACAGGGGGATGACCGAGCCGTTGCTCCCCAGCACATTGCCGAACCGCACCGCAGCGTATTCCGTGCCGGTGGACTGCTCCGCCATATACTGCATGATCATTTCGCAGCAGCGTTTGGTCGCACCCATCACATTGGTGGGATTGACCGCTTTATCGGTGGATACCAGGACAAATTTTTTCACGCGGTAAAGGTCGGCGAGATTGGCGACGTTGAAGGTACCGATAACGTTGTTTTTCACCGCTTCCTCGGGATTGGTCTCCATCAGCGGCACATGCTTGTGCGCCGCCGCGTGGAACACCACGGTCGGCTGGAAGGTCCGGAACAGACGGTCCATCTTATTGAAGTCCCGCACCGAGGCGATCTGAACGCTCAGGTTGATGGAAGCCCCGTAATTGCGGAGCAGTTCCTGCTGAATCTCGTACGCGTTATTTTCGTAGATATCCACGATAATCAGCAGCTTCGGCTGATATTTCACAATCTGCCGGCACAGTTCCGAACCGATGGAACCGCCGCCGCCGGTAACCATGCATACCTCATCCCGAATAAAGTCCGCAACGTCGGTGTTGTCGAAGCGGATGGCTTTCCGTCCGAGAAGATCCTCCAGATTGATGTCCTTCGCCTGGCCAAGCAGGCCGGCGTCGCCATCGATGGTTTCGTGGATGTAGGGAAGAGCCTTGATCTTGCAGGTGGTGTTGGAGCAGATTTGCAAAATCCGCTTCCGATCCGCTTCCTCGCAGGAGGGCATGGCAAACAGGATGGTGTGAATGTGGAATTGCCGGCAAAGCTCCGGTATCACGTCGGTGGGGCCGTGCACCTTGATGCCGCCGATACTGCGGCCGATCTTTTCCTTATTGTCGTCCACGATGCACAGCGGGTTGTACCGGCAGTCCACCCGCCGCATCTCTTCGAGGATGCTCCGGCAGGCCTGTCCGGCGCCCACGATCAGCGTCGGCTCCCTCAGCTCGGTGGAAATGTGACGGTTCAGCGCCGTGTAGATATACTGGTACAGCAGCCGCATCCCCACGATGGCGAAAACGGCGAGCAGGAAAGCCAGCACCATGTAGATATTGGACGGCATTTCATGGAGAAGGGTCATAAGCAGGTAGCTGGCCGCCGTTCCCAGGCAGAGGCTGGAAATGACCAGCAGGAAATCCTTGACGTCCGCATACCGCCAGATGTTGCGATAGGCGCCGCAAAGCGCAAGGGACAGGATATTGCACAGAGCAAACAGGATGACCGACCAGTAGGTGTCTGAGACGGTCAGTTGTACGATTTCCAGCGTGTTGGAGAGGAAGAAGGAGGCGAAGCAGGCAAGACAAAGGGTAAGCAGATCAATAAAAACCAATACAGTTTTGCGGACACTCATATTCCTCATTTGTCTGTTCTCTCGTTTCCTTTTATTTTGACGGTAACAACGGCGCGTTATATACAGGATTCCCCGATTTACATTTTTGCAATCTTTTTTATCTTATCACGGTTTCCGTCATTCTGCAATATCATTCCCAGGGAAACCTGGTTTACTGTACAAAACCGCAAATTTAGCCCGACGGCTCGGCCGTTGGTTTTATCCGATTCTCCGGGTTTGTCAGCCTGATCAACGCGCTTGCTCCTGCCGCGCCGCATTAAAAGCCGCTTTCCTTAAGAAAGACTGTCTGAAATGTGCAAAAAAACGATAACCCGGTCGAAATTTCGATTGATGCGGTATGTGCGGCGGTTTCAGACAAAAAAGGGGGCTGCAAAATAAACATTTTGCAGCCCCCTTTCGCCCGGGGGATATAGCCTCTTATAGCCCTTTTCAGAAAATCCGGCGATGACGGCTGTCAGCGGGAAGCCATCAGATCGCAGAGCTGGATGCTGAACGCCGCCGGATCGTCGATCGGCAGCCCTTCAATCAGCAGCGCCTGGGTATAGAGCAGCTGCGCATACTGCCGCAGCTTGTCCTTGTCGCTGTCGTAAAGGGAGACCAACGTGCCGAAAATCGGGTGCGATTCGTTGATTTCCAGAATCCGATCCGCCTGGACCTTGTTGTCGGTCGGCATCGCGTTGAGAACCTTTTCCATCTCGAGCGAAAGCTCGCCGCCGCTGGCGAGGCAGACCGGATGGGTTTTCAGCCGCTTGGAAAGCCGAACCTCCTTGACCTTGCCGTCCAATGCTTCCGCCATGAAATCGAAAAGCGCCTTGTTCTCCTCCTGCAGCTTTTTCTCTTCCTCTTTTTCCTCCGCTTCAAAGCCGAGGTCGCCGGAAGAGACCGAACGGAATTCTTTTCCGTCGCTGTCGTGCAGCACCCGCAGAGCGAATTCGTCCACGTCGTCGGTGCAATACAGAATCTCGTACCCCTTGTCCCGCACCGCTTCGCTCTGCGGCAGACGGGCCAGTTTGTCCACGCTGTCGCCGCAGGCGTAGTAAATGTATTTCTGGTCCTCCTTCATCCGGCCGACGTATTCGGCCAGAGTGACCGGCTTTTCCTCGGTGGAGGAATAGAACATCAGCAGATCCTGCAATACGTCCTTATGCTGGCCGTAATCGGCATAAACGCCGTATTTCAGTTGAAGACCGAAATTTTTGAAAAATTTCTCGTAGTTTTCCCGGTCGTTGTTCAGCATGGCGAGCAGCTCGCTCTTGATCTTCTTTTCCAGCCGGGCGGCGATGACCTTGAGCTGGCGGTCATGCTGGAGCATTTCCCGAGAAATGTTCAGCGACAGGTCCTGCGAATCCACCAGGCCGCGGACAAAGCTGAAATAATCGGGCAGCAGGTCGGCGCATTTATCCATAATCAGCACGCCGCTGGCGTAAAGCTGGAGGCCTTTCTCGTATTCCCGGGTATAATAGTTATACGGAGCGCGGGCGGGGATGAAAAGCAGCGCGTTATAGGTGGCCGCTCCCTCGGTGCTGGAGTGGATGACGCGCAGCGGGTTCTCAAAATCGAAGAATTTCTCTTTATAAAAGCTGTTGTAGTCGTCGTCGGTCAGCTCGCTTTTGTTCCGCCGCCAGAGAGGAACCATGCTGTTGATGGTCTCCGTTTCGGTATAGCTTTCGTATTCGCCTTCCGTTCCCTCCTTGGGTCGGGATTTCTCGACCTCCATCCGGATCGGGTAACGGATATAATCGGAATATTTCTTGATGATTCCCCGCAGGCGATAGGAATCCAGGAATTCGTCGTAATTGTCCTCTTCGGTGTTCGCCTTGAGGTTCAGGACGATCACGGTGCCGTGCCCGTCCATCTCGCAGGGCTGGATGGTGTAGCCGCTCGCCCCGTGGGACTGCCATTCATAGGCTTCGTCCGAGCCGTAGGCGCGGGAGCGGACGGTCACGCAGTCGCTGACCATAAACGCGGAATAGAAGCCCACGCCGAACTGGCCGATGATATCGACGTCCTCTTTTGCCTCGTTTTCCTTTTTAAAGGTGAAGGAGCCGCTTTTCGCAATGGTACCCAGGTTGTTTTCCAGCTCCTCCTGGCTCATGCCGCAGCCGTTGTCGGTAAGGGTAAGGGTACGGCTGTCCTTGTCCACATCCAGCCGGATAAAGAAATCGTCCCGGTTCACGCCGGTCAGCCCGTCGGTCAGCGAACGGTAATACAGCTTGTCGATCGCGTCGCTGGCATTCGAAATCAGCTCCCGCAGGAAAATTTCGCGGTGGGTGTAGATGGAGTTAATCATCAGGTCAAGCAGGCGCTTTGACTCGGCCTTGAACTGTTTGGTTTTCATTTCGGAGACCATTCCCTTCCCGGCGGCGAAAAATACCGTCTTATCGCATTTAGCACTCTATCAGCTCGAGTGCTAAACAATACTATAGCGCGGTTTGAAATAAAACGCAAGAGCCTGTCCGCCGGAAAATGTTAAAATTTTGAAAACAAAGAACCAGGCGGGCTGGAAACCGCCTATTCCTCCGGGAAAACGGCCATAGCGTGGGATAAGAGTTCAGAATTTGACAGGATAGCGGGAGAGAGGTACACTGAGTAAAGTGTGCGGCGCGGCCTTCGATTTCCCCGCCGATAAGAGGATCGTTTTTTACAAAGACAGAGGAAAGGAAACCCGGGAATGACAGAGAGGAAGATATTTTTACGCCCGGCAGCGCTGCTGACGGCTGTTCTGCTTTTGCTGGGCGGCTTGACCGGCTGTGGCGGAAAGGGGACGGCGGGAAGGTATGAGATTCAGTACGTCGATCTTTTTGACACGGTGACTACTCTGATCGCGTATGCGGACGACCGGGCTTCCTTTGACCGCTGGGCGGCGGACGTCCACGCCGCGCTGCTGGAATATCATCGTCTGTACGATATCTACAACGAATACGAAGGCGTGACCAATCTTTGCCTGGTGAACCGGAAGGCGGCGAAGGCGCCGGTTACGGTGGACAGCCGCATCCTCGGTCTGCTGGAAATGGGGAAGCAGGCAGGGGAGGAGACGGGCGGAAAGGTCAACGTCGCCTTCGGCGCGGTGCTGAGTATATGGAAAGCATACCGTGAGGAAGGAAGCGCCGATCCGGCGAACGCCGTCCTGCCGTCTAGGGAGTCGCTTCGTGAAGCGGCGGAGCATATTGATCCCGCGGATATTGTGATCGACTGGGACGCGTCCACGGTGTTCCTCGCGGACCCTTTGCTGAAAATCGACGTGGGAGCGGTCGGCAAGGGCTACGCGGCGGAGCAGGTCGCCCGGCAGATGACGGAACGGGCGGAGGAATACGGGGTATCCTCCGCCCTGCTGAATCTCGGCGGCAATATCCGGGCTGTCGGCGGCCGGGCGGACGGCACGCCCTGGCGGGTCGGAATCCAGGACCCCAAGAGGGCGGAGACCGGCGGCCTGCTGATGCGGGTGGGACTGGACGGAGGGGAAGCGCTGGTCACCAGCGGGGATTATCAACGGTATTACACGGTGGATGGGAAGCGGTACGCCCACATTATCGACCCGGACACGCTGACGCCGCCGGAGTATGTATCGTCGGTCAGCGTGCTGTGCCCGGATTCCGGCCGGGCGGACGCTCTGTCCACCGCCCTGTTCCTGATGCCGGCGGAGCAGGGAAGGATGTTGGTGGAATCCCTCCCCGATGTGGAAGCGGTGTGGGTGGAAAAAGACGGAACGGTCACCTATAGCGCCGGCTTCGAAGCCAGAATCCTCCGGTAACGGAAAACAAAAGCGCCCCTGCGCGCTGTACAGCGTGCAGGGGTGTAACGGGCGGTGAAAGAGAACCGTTTTCCTATTCCAGAGAAAGCTCCGCGTAGGATTCCTGCAGGGTCCGGCAGGAGGAGCGGAACCGTTCGCTCTCGTCTTCCTTCAGCGGAAGGGTGAGCACCTTCCGCACGCCGTTGCGGTTGACGATGCAGGGAACGCCGACATACACGCCGTTTTCTCCGTATTCGCCCCGCAGCATGGCGGAGACGGTAAGCACGCTGTTTTCGTTGCCGAAAATCGCCTTGGTAATCCGCACCAGGGCCATACCGATTCCGTAGTAGGTGGCCCGCTTGGCCTTGATAATCTGCTGCGCCGCGCCCCGTACCTCGGCGGCGATGTTTTCCAGATCGGCATACTGGCAGCTCCCGGTTTCCTCGCAGATGGAGAGGATCGGCTTGGTCGCCATCATCGCCTGGGACCAGGGAACGAATTCACTGTCCCCATGCTCCCCGATTACATAGGCGTGCATGTTGCGGGGATCGACCGAGAAATATTCCCCCAGAAGGTACCTCAGCCGTGCGGTATCCAGCGCGGTGCCGCTGCCGAGCACCCGGCGGGGATTGAAGCCGGACAGGGTGCAGGTGATCCGGGTCATGATGTCTACCGGATTGGTCGCCACCAGGAAGATGCCGTTGAAGCCGGATTCGGTTACCGGGCCGACGATGGAACGGAAAACCGCGGCGTTGCGCTGCAGCAGGTCCAGCCGGGATTCCCCAGGCTTCTGGGCCACGCCGGCGCAGATCACCACGATATCGGCGTTCGCGCAGTCGGCGTATTCCCCGGCGTAGATTTTCATGCTGGAGGCGGAGAAGGCCAACCCGTGGTTCAGGTCCATCGCCTCGCCCTTCGCCCGCTCCTTGTCCAGGTCGATCAGAACCAGCTCATCGCAGGCGTTCTGGTTCAGCAGCGCGTAAGCATAGCTCATTCCCACCATACCGGTGCCGATCAATACCACCTTCCGGTTGTTGCTGGAAGTCATAACGGCGTCATCCTTTCTTTATAACGAAAACTTACAGGAGAAAACGGCAATCGTTTCCTCCTGTAGTATATCACAAACGCGGCGAAATATCTCTTTTCTTCTATTCCACCTTCACCTATTCCACCTATTCCGCCGCCGCTTGAGGGGCGTTTTAGGCTCCCTTTTTGGGGTTTACCGGAGGGAAAAACTATGGCGGAATAGAGCAGAAAACTAAAATATTCCGAGGAAGGACGAGGAGGAAAGGGCCGGGAGGGGAACGGAACGTTCATAGAGGATGGGTTAAGAATGCGAAATAACTGGAATGCCCTAGATAAACAATCTTGAGAAAGGCGACGATTTTATGACGGAAACCATACGGGCCATATTGGAAAATATCGAAGAGAAGGAGCAGGTGCGGATTCTGTATTCTGTGGAATCGGGAAGCCGGGCCTGGGGCTTCGCTTCGTCCGACAGCGATTATGACGTGCGCTTTATCTATGTTCGCTGTATGGAGGATTATCTGCGGCTTGACAGTGTGCGCGATGTGATCGAATGGCAGCTGGATGAAACGCTGGATGTGAACGGATGGGATTTGCAGAAAGCCCTGCGACTGCTGCACGCCTCCAATCCCACATTATTTGAATGGACCGGGTCGCCGGTCGTGTACCGCACGACGCCGGAATGGGAAGCCCTGCGGTCGCTTATCGACGCCAGCTTCCTGTCCGGAACCGGATTGCAGCACTACCGGCATATGGCGTCAAGAAATTACCGGGAGTATCTGAAGGGCGACATGGTTCCGCTGAAAAAATATCTGTACGTTCTCCGCTCGATTCTGGCCTGCCGGTGGATTCTCAAAAAGCGGACGTCCCCTCCGGTTCTGTTTCAGGAGCTGGCGGACGCGGAGCTGGAACCGTCGCTTCGGTCGGTAGTGGAGGAACTGCTGGAGAGAAAACGGAACACGCCGGAGACCGGGTTGGTTCCCCGGATCACCGTGCTAAACGACTATATCGAACGAGAGCTGGCGTCGCTGGAAAGCGCGGCCGCTTCAATGGAAAAAGACCAGCCGGTAGGGTATGAAACGCTGAACAAAGCGTTCCTCGCAATCCTGCGCGGCGCAGTTCCGAAATGATTCCGGAAAACAGCAGAAGAGGCGTCCGCCTTATGACGAACGCCTCTTTTCGGTTTCTGTGATGGTAAGAATTTACCCGCGGATATCCAGCAGCTTCTGCTTGAGCTCGCCCTCCAGACGGGAAAGCTCCTGCTCGGCCTCCTGCCGTTTCTGCCGGCCTTCCTCCTGAATCTGGAGCACTTCGTCCAGCGTAGAGATCAGGCTCTCATTGGTGTGCTGCAGGGTTTCGATATCCACCACGCCCCGCTCGGATCCCCGTGCGATGTCCACCGTCGCCATTTTCAGGGTGTCGGCGTTTTTCTTCAGCAGCTCGTTGGTCATGTCGGTGACCTCCCGCTGGGCGCTTGCGGCCTGGCGGGAATGCTCCAATCCCAGCGCCAGCACCATCTGGCTCTTCCAAAGCGGGATGGTGTTGACCAGGGTGGACTGAATCTTATCCGACATCAGGGTGTTGTTGTTCTGTACCATCCGAATCTGGGGCGCCATCTGGATGGAAATCATCCGGGTCAGCTCCAGGTCGTGCAGCTTTTTCTCAAAGCGATCGCAAAGGGAGGCGAGATCGTTCGCCGCCTGCGCGTCCTCCGCCAGGCCGCTCTGCCTTGCTTTTTCCGTTAGGGCAGCGAGGTCGTTCGCCCGCACCATGTCCAGCTTTTTCTTCCCGGCGATGATATACAGGCACAACTCCTTGAAATATACGGCGTTCAGCTCGTACATCTTGTCCAGCAGGGAGATATCCTTCATCAGCTGAATCTGATGATTTTCCAGTACGCTGCAGATTTTATTGATGTTGCCTTCCGCTTTGTCGTACTTGGCCTTCATGGCGGTGATTTTGTTCGATCCGCGTTTGAAGAAACCGAAAAGGCCCTTTTCTTCTTCCGCGTCGAAGCTCTTCAGCTCCGTAACCACGCCCGAAAGCATCTCTCCGATTTCCCCGAGGTCCTTTGTGCGGACGGAACCCAGCACGTTTTCCGAAAAATCGGCAATCTTCTTCTGCGCGCCGGAGCCGTATTGCAGCACGATATTGGAGTCCCGCAGATCAATCTTGGGGACAAAGGAATCCACCATCTGCTGTTCCTGTTCGGTCAGCTTCATCTGCTCGATGGGAACGATGGCTTCCTCTGGTTTCTCCTTTTCCGTCAGGGAGATCGAAGGCGCGGCGGGGCCGTCGGGCTCCAGCGTCAGGGTGGGCGTTTCCTGGATGGTGTCGGACATGGTTGGTTCCTCCTTTTATGTGGATAGAAATGGACTTGAAACTTCGACCGGGATATTGTCAGGACTGCCGGAAGTTCAGGCCGGTCAGGCCCTCCTGCGCCATCATCGCCTCCAGAGCGGAAATATCCGCCGAAAGGTCGAGCAGATCGTCCTGCATCAGATTGTCAAGCAGGGTCTCGAAAGCGAGATTGATTTTATCCAGCGCGCCCCGGATTTCTTCCTTGGCGTCGGCGGCGGTTTCGCTGCCGGTACACTGTTTTTCCAGGTCGCGATAGGTTTCCACCAGCTTCAGGGTGGTGGGAAGGTAATAGCACAGGAATTTCCGAATCTGCGGCAGCTTTTCCGGGTGCTTTTCCACGTAAACGAAAATTTTGCCGGTTACCGCTTCCAGCGTGTCCAGTTTCCGGCTGATATCCTCCGCCGGAAGCTCAAGATTGATTTCCCGAATCCTCCGAATGTAAGCGCCGCCTTCCGTCAGCATTTGCTGGATCGCCGCTTTTTCCGGGTCGTTGTCCAGCTCCTCTTTTCGGAGGCGGGATTGTTCCTCCGCCTGCTGACACTGCTGGAAAGTGGCGTAGTCCAGCATGAAGCAGGTACCCTTGGAGTCGAGATATCCCTCGGGAAACATCCGCAGCTGAACCATTTTCCGCAGATCCTTAACCACGAATTCCGCCGTCGCTCCCGTCGCCGCCGTCAGCTCGGAGATCGGGCAGAAGCTCCGCCCCTGAATCACCGTCTGATACTGGACGTACCGGCGAATCCGCTGGCGGTTCGCAAACCCGCGGAAGAGCAGGAACAGGGAGCCGGCGAAAAGCATCGACATCACCAGCGCCGTCACCAGCCAGCTGGTGCAAAAGTCGGTGACGGTCAGCGTCAGGAAAATGACCGACAGGATACCCAGAGGAATCGCCCCGGCAAAACCGGCGACGATCATTAAAACGCTGGCCGCGCGGCCGGGCGCGCGGATTTTTCGCCGCGTCATCGCTTGTGGATAGACCACAGGGGCCGCGTAAGGCGCCGACGGGGGAGGAGGGGAATATTGTCTCGCATGGGTTCCCGAAGGAGCGGCAGGGGGCGTCTGATAATAAGAATACGTCGTCCGTCGGGCGGCGTCCGTTGCTTTTTTGGCGGTGTCCGCCACCTTCTGCGTGGTACGGCGCACCGTGTCGCTGATTGCGTTTTCCAGATCGGCCAGGCTTTTGGAGTCCAGTACCCTTTGCACCGTGTCCTGAATTTCCTGCCCGAGATTGACGAATTGATCATCCATGGCGTTATCCTCCAACGTTAACAGAAGCCGAACCAAACGATATGCTGTTATTCCTCCGTACGTCCACACGGGAAATTGCTCTCGCACAAAAAGGGAATATCCTCCGAAGCACAGCGTTTCTCTTTTCATTATATCGTTTTTTTTGAAAAATCACAATATCTCTGCAAAAGAAAGATGGGAAAAAGAACAGGCAAGGCGAGGGCGGCTTTTATTTTTCGCCCTCTTAACAAGGTTTTCATCCACGCGAGGGAACGGTTCAGGCGGATGAGCGGCTTCGCCGCGAAAATATATCCCGACAAACAAAAGATAGACGTATCGTTTATTTTCTGATAAACTTATCCCATAGAAAATGACCGAGTAAGGAGGAAACCATATGCTGTTTATAGAATATCCGAAATGCACAACCTGCCAGAAAGCCAAAAGGTGGCTGGAGGATAACGGGATATCCTATACTGACCGCCATATAAAAGAGGACAATCCTACTTATGAAGAGCTCAAAGCGTGGTATACGAAAAGCGGGCTGCCGCTGCGGAAATTCTTTAACACCAGTGGGCTGCTCTATAAAGCCATGCAACTGAAGGACAAGCTGCCCACGATGCCGGAGGAGGAACAGCTTCATCTGCTTGCCACCGACGGCATGCTTGTCAAGCGTCCGCTCGTTGTGGACGGGGATACGGTGCTGGTTGGGTTTAAGAGCGGAGAATGGGAAATACTGAAGGGATGTCCTAACAGCGGACGGGGATGAATACCACGAAATGAAGGAGTTTTCTGTCGCAATGTGGGATAGAAAACAAAGTGGTTCTCCGCTGTTATTCGATGGAAATATGCCAAAAGAGCGGACAGCTCATATGCTATGCTGAACCGAACCAGATTGAGCGGGCAAAAAGGAAGCGCTATTGTTATGGGGATAAAAATCTAAACAAAAAATTGGCAAATTGGCGCCGCGATGGCCGATAAGGCAGAATAGATTGCGTAAAAAGAAAAGGCTTTGACAGCATGAAAAATCCTCTGAAACAAGCTGTTTCAGAGGATTTTTGCAAAGAGGTTACGAAAAAGATATTGCATCAGTATCCGGCTACTTATCGGGGAGGCCGCCACCGAGGGGCCGAAAAATGTGGGCGGCTATGTGCGGAGCCGTCTTAGGAGACTCTGCGCCAGCGCCGGCTGTGACAAATTGCAGCATTTGCCGCGGCGGACTGCCCGGATTTTTGCTTGCATGTAGCTATGGTGGTAGCCGATTTTATACACATTTATACATGGCCCCCATAAGCCCGGCAATTGCACGGTTTTATGGGGGCCTTGCTGTACATTCAGCCGTTTATCGGGTTATTCTACCCAAATATCATCGACAAAAACCCACTCGCTGCCGGGGGTGACGGTGATGCGGATGCCGTCGGCGGTTATCGGATCCGAAACAGAAACGGTGGAAAGAACCAGCGCTTCCGTGCCCGAAGGCACTTGACTGCCCATTTCCGTATAGGTCAGGATTTGTTCCTGATCGCCGGAGCGGACAAGATATTCCACCTTCACCTGCTGCGGAAGGGCGATGCCCGAGGAACTGTCCTGATAATAGTGGGAGGACACACTGTGGATGGCCAGAGGATCGTCAAAGCGAATTTCCATCGTAAAGGGTTGGTTCGACGAGGAAATGCCCTTGAACTGTCCCCAGTTCGTGCTGTCAGCGAAGCCGTCGGTCAGCCCGGCATTGGCGTAGGCGTTCAAGGAAATCTGCCCGCTGCCCGTGGGCTGGATGGACACATAGTAGCCGTCCGATTTGCTGGCGGAGCGAACGCCGGTTTGATAATACCGCTTATAGGCGTTGTAATAGGACAGATTGACCCCCATAGCCTGATTATAATATTGTACGGTATCCCAGCGGTGAAGGCTGAAGGTGATCAGATTTTCCACATAAGGCGCGACGGTATCCAGGCTGTCGATGAATTTGCTAATCGCCATGGGCTTAAGTCGTTCAGTCTCCAGGGTTTCGTTGGGATTGCGCAGGCGGGCGTAGTTTTCGCAGTTTCCCCACAGATGGACCGTCTTTCCTGTGTCGCTGTTGACAGAGCGAACGGTGTTTTGACAGATACGGAACCAGTCGCCGACTGTGTCGTGAGTCTGGGTTCCATAGCCGACGCCGTCTTGCGGAGCCAGGATGTCGATCTGCGATCCGGACAAAAGCGTGGTAAGGTTGTCCTGCCAGGCGGTCTTGTCGTCATAAGCGTACATCAGCGGAGAGATCATAACCGGCAGGCTGCCAAAACGGGAGTCCCCCTTCAGATAGGTAGTGGTCGGGGCATAGTATACCTCGGTGATCTGCGAAAAATATCCGTGATATTCCGCGCTGGTTTCCAGCTCAAAGGGCAGATACCAGCCGGCGATGGTGTCGGCGTATTCCTGACCGAACTCGTTCCACAGGGCATTGGCAAGATCAGTAGAAAGCCAATAGTGGTGATACAGCCAATCGTAATTTTGATAGCGGTTTTCGTCAAACCATTCCCGTTCGGCAATTTGCAGCCCCAGATAGACCTTCATTCCCTCCTTCTGCGCCGCAGAGAGGATCCAGCCAATCTGACTACGACGGCGGGGATAGGAGGTCGTATCTGTTGCCGTATCCGTATAGGTGCTGTAGTTGAAATAGGCCTGGTTGCCGTTCACAGAGTCTGTCTGGAAAGCGTATTGGATAATCAGCGTGTCGATGCCGATATCCTTCATGTTTTTCAAAGAATTTTCCCAATCCTGATCGCTGGCGTCCGAGGAAAGTTCAGGCGTTATAAAGATACCTTTCACATAGTTGGGGGCATCCGACGCATCCGACGCCAGTTCGGCCGATGATGAAAGGGCGCAGGTTCCCGCAATGGCCAGGGAAAGAAGCAGGGAAACTATACGTGTCAACCGTTTTCTCATGGAAATACCTCCTAATATTCCTGTGGTTTGGTTTTTGAGAATTGGCCGAATATACGTTTTCAGTATAATAAGTTCTAAAAATTTGTGCAATATCTAAGCTTTTGGATTTGCTGGTCCATATTTGCACTTTTCCGCACTGCTTCGACAAAGAGATACAGCCAGCCTTTCGTTCAGCATATGTATGGCCTTACTGCACCCAAATGTCGTCCAAAAAAGTCCATTCCCCGCCAGGGGTGACGGTGATGCGGACGCCATCCGCCTGTACTCTTGAGGCGGCGGAAGCAGACGAAAGCACCAAAGCATCCGTACCGGAAGGAGCGCCGCTGCCTATATCCGTATAGGTGAAAACCTCATCCTGGCTGCCGGAGCGCACCAGATATTCGTACTTCACCGATTTCGGAAGGGCGATACCCGAGCCGCTGTCCTGGTAATAGTGAGAGGAAATTTTGCTAATGACAATCGGATCGTCAAAGCGGATTTCCATCGTGAAGCGCTCCTGGTTCGGCGAGGAAATTCCCTTGAACTGGCTCCAGTCCGTGCTGGAGGCAAAACCGTCGGTCAGTCCGGCGCTGGCATAGGCGCTAAAGGTAAGCTGCCCGCTGCCTGTGGGCTGAATGTGCACATAATAGCCGTCTGATTTGCTGGCGGAGAGAACGCCGTCCGCCTGGTAATACCGCTTATAAGCGTCGTAGTAGGAGATATTGACGCCAATAGACTGATTGTAAGAGTAGGCGGTATCCCAGCGATGGATGCTGAAAGTGATCAGGTTTTCCACATAAGGCGCGGCGATATTCAGACTATCGATGAATTTGTCAATGGCCATAGGCTTGAGGCGCTCAACCTTCAAGGGTTCGTTGGGATTGCGCAGACGAACGTAGTTCTCGCAGTTCCCCCACAGGCGGACGGATTTCCCGGCGCTACTGTTAACGGAGCGGACAGCGTTCTGGCAGACACGGAACCAGTCGCCGACGGTGGAATGGGTTTGGGTGCCGAAGCCAATGCCATCCTGAGGGGCAATGATATCAATTTGCGAGCCGGACAGGACGGTGATTAGATTGTTCTGCCAGGCGGTTTTGTCGTCATAGGCATACATGAGCGGAGAGATCATAACCGGCAGATTGCTAAGCTTTTTCAAATAGGCAGTGACTGGTGCATAATACGATTTGGTAATCTGTGGGAAATAGCTGTGATACTCGGTCGTAGATTCGAACTCAAAGGGCAGATACCAGCCGGCTATGGTTCCGGCATAGGTCTTTCCGTAGGCGTTCCACAGCGAGTCGGCCAGGGAGGCGGAAAGCTGATATTGCCTGGTCAGCCAATCCGTGCTTTCAAAACCGTTTTGGTCGAACCATTCCCGTTCGGCCAGTTGCAGGCCCAGATAGACCTTCATGTTCTGCATCTTTGCCGCTGCCAGGATGGATTCGACCTGGCTACGGCGAGCGGGATAGGAGGACGCGCCTGCTGCGGTATCCGGTTGGCTGTAAGGAAAATACGCCTGGTTGCCGTTAACGGAATCGGCCTGATAGCTGTATTGGATAATGATGGTGGTGATCCCGATATCCGCCATGTTTTTCAGCGAATTCTTCCATTCCGCCGCGCTTTCGTTGGACGTAAGCTCCGGCGCGACAAAAATGCCGGTGACATGGCTGAAATTCTTGCTGGCGGCGGGAGGATTTGCCGCGGTGCCCTGGGGCGCTTTTGAGCTGGTCTGAGTAGCCCCTCCTCCTTGAGGAGTGGGAGAAGAGCCGCCGCCAACTCCGTTGTTGCTGCTGCCAACACCGCTGCTGCTATTGTTGTTTATCGAAGCGGCAGGGATTTCAGGGCGGCCGGTCGAGCCGCTGCTGTCCGTTGATTCTTCGTTGTTCGACGGACCTGTGGGATTCTGCTGTGTCGTTCCGCTGCCCAAGGCGCTGCCTTCCGAACCGGATGGCGTTGGGGATGCGGGCCGGCAAGCCGATAGACAGCACAATGAAGCTGTCAGCAGCAGGGCTGCCGCTTTGATTGTCAGAGAACGGATACAGTTACGTGCCTGCGTACTCATACTTCCACTCACTTCCTTGAAAATTGAGAATCCAGGCCCATGACCGAAGAACTCCGTTTGTAAAATTGGTCGTTATAGGATAAGTTATATATACTGTATTACTTCTTAGTATAAAGGCTTTCTTTGTACATGCAATAACCGAGTTTAAGGATATATAGGACAATATTTGAGATAGTACTAGAAAAAATTAAAAATTACCAACTGAAAATTGGAGAAAAACCATAAATCCATGAAACTGTGAAATTTGCCTGATACCACAAATTGAGACCACTAAAGCGGCAAAGTGTACCGTTGCAATCACCGGTGGCTGTCTGTATAATTTGAACCATAGAGAACGAAATCTGTAATCCGTAAAAGGTAATTTGTTACATTCTGCCAACAATGACCCATAGCGAAAAAGTTGTGCGATGGTGCGAACGATTAGGGGGAGTTTCTTCTTTTCTTGTGTTTTTACGTATTCTAGAAGGAAAATAAGATTTTTTAACTCAGCCTTATTCGATAGCTTGCTTTTATTCGTTTTGATACTTTGATACTGTTATATAAAAACATTGGATACAATTACAGATTTTTGACTGTTATATCCGGTGGAAAACCACTCCTTTTTTCGGAGATTCCCCTGCGTTTGAGAGGGGGCCGGCTGTGAGCAATGCGCCGGCTATACAGAGAGCGTAGAGAGCGTTCAGTTTATAAATACCCGTTGAAAACAACAGAAATGATGGACAAGAGGAGAGAATATCCATGAAGAAAATCGGCTTGATTGATTATTATCTCGATCAATATCATGCGGAGAATTATCCGAATTGGATTCGGGAAGCGTCGGGAGGGGAGATGGAGGTCGCTTATGCCTGGGCCAAAATGGACAGCCCCAGTGGGAAAAGCAACGTGGACTGCTGCCGGGAAACCGGGGTGGAGCTGCTTTCCTCGCCGGAGGAGGTTATTGAGCGCAGCGACTGCCTGATTGTGATGTCCCCGGATCATCCGGAGATGCATGAGGAGCTGTGCCGGCTTCCCCTGGCGAGCGGTAAGCTGACCTATGTGGATAAAACCTTCGCTACCGACCGGGCCGCCGCGCTGCGGCTTATCCAGATGGCCCGCGAAGGCCATACGCCTTTCTTCTCCTCCTCCGCGCTGCGCTTTGCCAAGGAATACGCCGTGCTGGAGCGGGATCGAATTGAGGCTATACATAGCCGCGGCCCCGGACTGGATACCTATCTTATCCATCAGCTGGAGCCAATTATCAGCCTGATGGGTCCGCAGGTACAGAAAATTATGTATGTCGGCGTCGGCGACACGCCTGCGCTGGTGCTTCGCTATCGGGACGGCCGGGTGGCGACAATCGCCCAGCTCGGCTGGGAGTGCGATTTCAGCCTGGCGGTAAACTACCGGGGCGATCATGCGGTAGTGCTGCAAGGTGCGTCGGATTTCTATCAGCGGTTTATTCAGGAAATGGTGGGCTTTTTCCGGGACGGAACCCCACGGGTGAAGGCCGAAGAGACCTTACAGGTAATCACGATTCTGGAATACAGCAAAAAAGCCGCCGAACAGCCGGATGTCTGGGTGGAACTTCCGGTCTTGGAGGATGAAAAGGTTTAGAGCCTATTCATAATAAGCTGTACACTCCTTATTTATGGATACGCTCTTACGAAACGGCCTTAAGCGGGAGAACGTTATGAACAAGGAGACGCAAGAGTTCCGAATTGGCAAGCATTTTCACTTTGACAACGATTTCTGGGGAGCCCCTATTCGGCTGGGCTTTCTGAATCTTTATCAGATCGGCGAGCTTTGCTGTGAGCGGGGCTTCAAGGTGGACAGTCATGAGCAGAGCGTTTATGAAATCACCTACGTCATTTCCGGCAGCGGTTTCTCTTATACAGATGGAGAAAGGATCAGCCTGACGGAGGGAGATGTTTTGATCAACTCTATGGGACATCAGCACGCGATGGAGGCGGCGGAATCGGATATTTTCCGTTATGCCTATATTGGTTTCCGGTTCCATGAGACGGAGAATGAGGATCCGTACGATCAAACCCTAACCGAGTTGAAAAGCGCCTATGACGAAAGGCCGTGGCGGCTTTTAAAGGACGAGGGAAACATCCTGCTTCCCTTTATGCAGTGCATCGACGAATTTTACGCGCGGACGGCGTACAGCCAGCGGATGATTCGGAATTACTGTGAACAGATTGTTATCATGGCCATTCGGGGCGCATCGGCCACTAGGAAAACGCAGGCCCATGCTATGCAGCGGCCGCGGTCGGACAGTTCGGCTGTTTATGCGGCCATCCGTTATGTGGAGGAAAACATTTTCAGCATCAGCACTATTCAAAAAATGGCGCAGGATCTGGGGTACAGCTATACTTACTTGTCCCATCTATTTCGGGAACGGACAGGTACTACGCTGCAAAATTACATCCATTACAAAAAGATTGAACGTTCGGTGCAGCTCTTGCGTTATGGCGGATTAACGGCGTCTCAGGTTGCCGTCATGCTGAATTACGAGAGTATTCAAACGTTCAGCAAGTCCTTTCGACGGATTATGGGGGTAACCCCTACCAAATATGTCCGTATGGATTCGGATGGTGAAAAGGCGCTTGGTGCGCTGTCGTCCAATCCGTTATCTAAGCTGAATGAATAGGGAGGTTTGTAAAAATGAAAAAGCGGATTCGATCAATGGCAACTGTTCTGGCTTTGTCCACGGCCTTGATGTCTACGGCTATACCCAGCGCCCTGGCCGCGCCTGAAACAGCGAAAGCACCGGAATGGAAGGACGGCGCCTTGTTTTATGATGTCAACGGTGTGGAAACATCGGCTGATGGCGCATGGGAAAACACCGCTGCGGGCAATTTCGCCGGGTTTGATGGAAGCAGTTATGTCTATCTTTCTAACGGATCGTTTGAAATGAATCTGGATGTGCCTGAGGCCGGTGCATATGATATCACCGTACGTGCAGCGAACGATAACAATGGAAACCGATTTGATGCCATCTATATTAATGGTGATGGATACCAAATGACCTTGGTTGGCACTGATGGATATGCTTGGGGAACGGCCACCGTTGGAAACGGCGAGTGGGTCGACGGAAATTATATTGCCGCCCCTCCGGCAGATGGCATTACATTAAAGAAGGGCTCAAACATTGTAAAAATCCAGGCGGATTGGGGATATTCTGCTTACGACAGCATCACCCTGACCCCCAAGTTTGAGCTGACTCCGCCGTCGACGGACGAGCCTACAACTCCAAGTGAGAGTGACAATCCGACCACGCCATCCTCGGAGAATACCGCCACACAGGCTCCGGCGGATACCACCGCCACGGAAGGAAACGCCACTACCGCAAAGCCGGCGGAGCCCACTGCGGTAGAAAAGGTAGAAAAAGCGATTTCGGCCCTTCCTTCTGTCATCGAACAGGGGGATGTGGCGGCGGTCAAGGCTGCTCAGACGGCTTATGCGGCTCTGACGGAAACCGAAAAAGCCTCGGTGAGAAATGCCGACCGTCTGGTCTATATGAACGCCCGTGTACGCGCCATTGAAGCGGGCGACACCCAGAAGAACGCCCTGCGCTTTGAGGCCGAGGACGGGACGATGGAAGGAAACACGGGAATCGCGGGCACAGACGGCAAGATGAAGAACTACAGCGGCAGCGGGTATGTCTTCCTGTTTGACAGCAGCTTCTCGGTGGATATCTACGTACCCCAGGCCGGCCAGTACGATATCTACATTATCGGCGCGAACGATACCACGCCTGCAAATGCCGGTGAGGGGAATAAGTGCGATTTTGTATCGATCAACGGCGGCGAAAAGGTCTTTACCAGCTATCTGGGCAAGGATGCGGGCACCTGGACGGCCAGTTATCCGGGCGCGGAGGAGTGGACGGAAGACAATCTGTTAGCTCCGAAGGCGCCGGAAGACGGCTACGCGCTCAAGGCGGGCAAAAACACGGTGGCCATCAGCGCCAACTGGGGCTATTGCTGCTATGATGCCATTGTGGTTGTTCCACGCTTTAACATGGTGATCGCTGACAGCCTCTCCAGCAATGGAGGAACCACGAACGTGAATACCGGCGTGGGACTTCCCATCGCCGCTCTGGCGACGCTCGGCCTGGCTGGCGCGGGTGCGGTCATCGGCCTGCCCCGCCGCAAGAAGAACGGAGAGGAAACGAGTGAAAAATAAGGAATTGTCTGGCAAGACCAAGGCCATTCCCAAAAAAGTATGGATTCCTGTTCTGTGCATAGTGCTTGCCCTGGTGCTCGTAGGCGCCGGGCTGCTTATCTGGAAGTTTGCCAAGTCCGGAGGATCGGGAGACTCTTCGTCTTCCGATCCTCCGAAAGAGGGCGTGTCTATGTACGCCGACGCGGTGATTAAGGATCCAGAGAAGGATCGAGGGCGCTTCACCGGCTATACCCATGTAGTGGTGGCCTCCGACACGCCGAAGGAGACCCTTGCGGAGCTGGAAGGCTACGGGGTGCGGCCGATCCAATACGAAAAGGGGGATTCGCTTTTCGCCCCTGGGAACCCTTGGTATCTGTACCAGCTGGATTCGAAATCCAAGGTTTATCTCTGTGAGGGAACCTACGAGCTGGAAAACGGCCCGTTTATGACCCTGGATGCGCAGACCCCCGTCGTGATTTCCGGCGAGGGCAAGGAAAAAACCGTCATCGTCGGCAGTTCCAAATTGCGAGAGAATAAGTCAGCGGCCTTTCACCTGCTTTCCAGCGGGGATCATCCCGTCGAGGGGGCAGTGATTGAGAATCTATCCGTCAGCGGGTTTGAATACGGCGTGCGGATTGAGAACGGCCGGAAGATTGAACTCAAAAGCCTGAACATTCAGAGAAATTTGTTTGTGGGCGTCAGCCTGGAAAACGCAAGCGATTGCGTGATTACTGGCTGTGACCTTGTGGAAAACGGCCGTCCGGACGGGGCGGACACCGGCTACGGTTTGTCCCTGCTGTATGCCAGCACAGGCAACACCGGATCGGGAAACTCGTATAAAAATAACGCCAACAAAAACGCGGTGGACTTTCTGGAGCGGGGCAAGGAGACGAATCCGCCTGGCAACAGCATCGCCTTGGAGAAGGTCTACGACTTGGAACGCACAGAAAAGCCCATTCAGGATCCGGACAATATCCAGCCCACCGAGAGAGCCATCCGCGTCGAAATGGAAACCGGTACCATTGACGGGAAAGGCGCCGCGCTGGTGGGAGAATCGGGGAATATGAAGAGCTATACCGGCGACGGTTATGTCTTCCTCTTCAATACCACCATCAGCCTGAAGGTGAATGTCCCCAAGGCGGGAAATTACCGGCTCTTTGTGGTGGGCGCCTCCGACGACGGCAACAACAAGTGCGATTATGTGCAGATCAATGGAGGCAATAAATACCTAACCTCTTTCCTGGGCAAGAATAAGGGAGAATGGACCTTAAGCCAGCCAGGCACCGAGGTATGGGAAAACAACGAGCTGCATCCGAAATACCCGAAGGAGGGCTTCGCGTTTAACGAAGGGGAAAACGAGATTTTGATAACGGCCAATTGGGGCTATTGCTGCTATGATGCCGTTATCCTGGAACCCATTGATTAAAGGGAGGAAGAGCATGAAAAAACGGTTTTGCACGCTTTTGTGCGGCTTTGCGCTCTTTACGGCCATGTTCGGCATGTCTCCCTCCCAAGCCATTGCAAAGGAAAGCGATATGCCTATGCTAAGCGGAATGTTCATTGCCCCCACCCTGACCGGGGGCGACGACGCCTGGTCGCAGGATGACTGGAATACAGTCATGCAGCAAATGAAAGACATTGGGCTCAACAAGGTGGTCGTCCAGTACGCCGTATATTTTTACAGCGAGACCAACAAGGCGTATTTCTATACGCCCACCTTTGAGGAAGCAGGAGCGGGAGCCGAGTCACAGCGCCAGCAGATTCCCTTCATCCTCGCGGCGGCTAAAAGCGCCGGCATCAAGGTTTGGCTGGGCCTTTCCCTGTTTGAGGACGCCTGGTTCTCCGGCATTACCAGTGCCTTTAACGATGTGAATATGTCGGGGAACAGTAAGTTCCTGACGGAAAGCGAAGCCTATGCGGAAAAGGTGTTTGACGACCTGTGGGCCCAGTTCAAGGGAGAGTATGCGGACACCATTGGCGGCTGGTATTTGCCCTTTGAGTTCAACAACATCAATCTGACCTCCGGAAACGGCGGCAACGACCGGTTGATTAAGAATTACTACCAGCCTTTGACCGCCCACATCAAGTCGGTTACCCCGAATCTGCCCACTCTTTGCTCGCCGCTGGTGTATACCTCCCTGAATCGGGAGGCCACCGAGGCCGAGCTGGCTGTCTGGCGGACACTGCTACAGGATATCTGGTCCAAGACGCAGCTGGACATCATCGCCCCGCAGGACGGCTGCGGCTGGGAGAGCAGCATGAAGGAAACCATCGTGCCTTGGTACAAGGCGATGGACGAGGCGCGCGAAGCCTCCCGTTCGGCGCGTGCAAATGCAGGGTGGGGCGAGGCGATAGCCTGGAATAACCCCGAAGCCTACAGCATGAACCCCATGGGAGTGATGACCATCCGGCGCTTTACCGACAACATGGCGGCAGTAGATGCGTATGTTGAGGAGCATGTCAGCTTCAGCCTGCATTCTTTGGCCTATTTTTCCGGGAAAAAGACGGGAAGCAATACGGTCAATGAAATGTTCTACAAGGCATACAAATACTATTACGAAAACGGGAAGCTATACGCCCCCTCTGCCCCTATCCCGACACCGGGAGGGGCCAAGGCGGCCATCCAGGGCTTCGGCGTGTCGCTGTCCTTTGACCGTGTGGACACTGGCAACGAGCAGCCGGTCGCCGGCTACGAGCTTTGGCGGAAGGAATCCGGCGCGGACGACAGCACACTGGTTCGTATTCAGGAGGCCCGGCAGGTAGCGTCCGGCGAACAGGTGCTGATCACAGACGCCCAGCTGACGCCTGGCTGTTCTTACGAATACCAGATATACGCGGTGGACGGCACCGGCAACCGTTCCAGGGAACCAGCGAAGCTGACGGTGGATGTGCCCGCCGGCGGAATCGCCTTGAATCGGGAGTTTGGCGAAAGCCTTGGCAGCGACGCCGTTTCGGTGAGCACCGGGAATCTGCTGAACATCGCCGCCCCCAGCGATTTATCCGGCCTGATTGCCGGGAATGCTCCCGCTAAATTTACCCTTAGCGAGAATGGTTCGCTGGGCAAATATACGCTGACCTGCGATCTGAAGGGGGAGAAAACCGTCGGGTTTATTTACCTTCAGTTCCAGAACACCCCTTTCACCGGCACCGATCTTTTCCTGCCGGAAAAGGTGGATGTACTGGCGGATGGGAAGCCTGTGGCGGCAGTGTATCCCTTTAAGGAGTACGGCTCTTCTTCCACTGGAGGCGTTTGGGTTCCCATCGACCTGGGAGAAGCGGTTACGGCAAAGCAGATTCAGCTTGTGGTGACACAGAAGTACGCCAATTCGGAAATATCCGTCCTGCGGATTTACGAAGCCTCCAAAACCGCGGCAGCTGTGGAAGGATACACCGAGCCGGTTAACCTGATCGAAGGCCAGCCGGTGTACTTCAACACACAGGGAATGCAGAACTTTTCGACAGACGATCATCTGTTCGGCGTGACCAATAACATCATCGATATGCTAGCCGGTACTTTTGAAAGCGAAACTTTGAAGTACAAGTCGGCGACGGCGACCAGTCTGCTGACCCATGGACATGGCCGCGGCCCCTCGGTGGGCTGGGGCGAGGATGGGAATAACACCGCTTGGTTAAAGGCGCAGGGAATGGGCGGTTCCATCGTTATGGAGGTGGACATTCCTTCCCCCTCCATCCTTAAGGCGGTGGAAACGCAGTGGCTGCTGGATCGGGATGCCGCCGTGTTCCTGCCCTCGTATATTGATATTTATGGAACAACGGCCGAAGGAACGCAGGAATTGCTCGGAAGGGCCCTACGTCCCTCGGAGGTTATGCTGGATTTCGACAAGTCGCCCGCCGCAGATAATACACATCGTGTAGAGACCAAGGCTTTCCGCATAACGGTGGACAGCACAAAGCTGTATAAGAAAATCACCCTGAAGGCCAGCTTGCAGTATGGCGACAACGCCCACTTTATCAAGAGTGTGGCCGTATATTAAAAGGGGGTACTTTGATGAAGCGATGGATATGCGCCTTGCTGTCCGTTTTGATGACGGCGTCTCTTCTGACGGCGTGCAACGGCGGTTCGGATGTGTCTTCGACCCCTGGCAGTACATCCACGGGGGACAGCGATTATACGCTGCCGGTTAACGAATCCGTTTCGGGAAAGGTGACTTACGCCGTGCGTGACAACGTGCGGGATGAAACCGAGATATGGCTGAAATCCTTTAACGAGATGTATCCCAACATCGAGGTGGAGCTGGACGAATTTGTCGGCGACCTGTATGAGTTCCTGTCCACCCGCGCAAGTGCGGGCACACTGCCTGATGTGGTGCTTGGCTGGGACAACCTGGCCCCCTTTGTCCAGCAGAACTGGATTTATCCGTTGGATGAATTTCTGCAGGCGGATGAGGAAACCCAGTACATCCATCAAATCTCGCTAAAGGGCTTTGAGTACTGCGGAAAGACCTATGCGGTGCCTGCATGGCTCCAGTTCTCTTGCATGGTGATGAATCTGGATCTGCTGGACACCCTGAATCTGGATCGTCCTGACTATAACTGGACGATTGACGAGTTTGTGGAGCTGGTGAAAAAAGCCACAAACAACACCTATTCCGGCATGAATCATACCGATTCCTTGGATCAATATCTGATGATGCAGCTGGAAGATACCGGACACCAGTGGGGCTATCATCCCGAAACGGAAACCTTCCAGCTGAGCGGCGGCGCCTTTGAGCAGGCAGTTGCGATTGTCAACGATCTGGAAAAGCAGCCGCAGCTGGTAGCCGACAACATGCGCAACAGCGAAAACAGCAACGACGATTATTCCAAGAAGTTCGGCGCCAATGTGGACGCCCTGTCCAGCGGGAAAATCCTGGTGGCCAATCAGAGCACCTGGGACGATTCCTGGCTGAGCACCCAGCTCACCTTTAACTGGGATTATTATCCCATACCGGCAAAGACCAAGGAAAGCTCTAAGCAGATCGTTCATTCCGACTACGGTATGATGCTGTCCACAGCACAGGATCCGAAGGCAGCGTGGGAATTCCTCAAATTCCTGACCTTTGGGAAGGACGGCCTGATTACCCGTATGAATCTACAGAGCCGGCTGAATGAGGACAGCCTGAACAACAACCGTTTCACCATTCCGGCCAGCACTCATCCGGAGGTCTCCGAGCTCTTTAACGGCTACAAGAACGTTCCCGACGGCATTAAATACATGTACAACCACATGGAGCAGTCGGTGAAGGGGGACTATTCCAAGATTCTGCCCGATTACTGGGCGGTTGTAAACGACAACATTTACCAGGCGAAGCAGACGATCAAATCTGGCAACGATTCTGCGGCGGTCGCTCGAGAAACCGAGGAAAAGATCAACCGTGAATTCGCGGCTGCGTATAAGACCTTTACCGACGCGGTCGAAGAGGTCCAGAGGAATTTTGAAGCCTCCAGGCAATAAAGGAACAGGGGCTCCCGGCAATTTCTCGGCTATCTTTGGGAAATTGCCGGGGGCTTATTTTAAGCACGGGTTTTGTTTGAAAGACCCGTCGAACAACCAAAAGCGGCGGCCGCCGCATTAAAACGCTGGCAATCCGTAAGGGCGCCCGACGGCCTGTCCCCGCGCGGGAAATCCGATGATTTTCCGCACAGACAAGCCTGGAATGTGTTGACACAAAGCCCAATAGGAGAAATATTGGAAAATTTTGGAGATGTCATCGTTAAAAAGCCTTACCTGTTTCAAAATTATGCTTAAAATCCTGTCTGTTGTTTTTGTGTGAACACACTCTAGGGTTAACCGTTAGATGTGGGGGATTCATACCGATGAAATGCAAACGAATGCTCGCTTTGGCTCTGGTCACGGCCCTGCTGCTGCCGTCAATTGGCGGCGTCCGCATCTCGGCGGAAGGGACAGAAAGGGAAAAGACGTTCACGCCGTTCTATAACGGCTGGACGATGATTGACGACGAACAAATTGCCGCGCAGGCATCTATAGATAAGGAATCGGTTATTCTCGAAACGGGACAGCCGGTTACACTGACTTTGGAAATACCGCAGAAGGGGACATACTGGCTGGCTTTGGAGTATGAGACGCTTTCGGATGTTGTACTGGAAAGCACGCTGCTGGTCTCTCTGGGAGGGACGGAGGTACGCACCCAACTGCTTTCTTTATGGCAGGATGCCGATAAAGCCTACAAAACCGACCGCCATGGCAATGAGCTGCCGGCGGAACAGACGGTTATGCATGAACCCGTGCTGGATTATGTCTGGAACCAGGCAACGATTTCCAGCCGGCCGGTAGCCTATACGCTGGAGGCGGACAGGTATACGGTCACGCTGACCAGTGAGGATACAGATATCCGGCTTTCCCGCCTTCTGGCGGTCTCCGCAGAAGAAGCCCCTTCCTATGACGAGTATACCGCCTCCTTGGGAGAGGTGGCGGAAGGCACGGATTTTATTGAGGTGGAAGGAGAGGACTATGTTGTAAAATCCGATTCCTATATCCGTGCGGCGTCAGAGAGCAATGCGGCCCTATACCCTTACGATTACCGAATGAAACTGCTGAATATTTTGGACGGCGCGTCTTTTAAAACGGTTGGGCAAAAGGTGATTTACGGGTTTGAGGTGAAAAATGCGGGTTTGTATACCATTAGCCTGCGATACAGCCAGAATTATAAAGAGGATCTTCCAGCCTATGCCAACTTGTGCCTGGACGGAAAAACACTGTTTTCCGAGATGGACAGCATGGCGTTTGACTATACCGGTATTCGATATGCCAACACAACCCTGACAGCCGGAGGGAAACCGGCCAGCATCTATTTGGAGGAGGGCTGGCATACCCTGTCCCTGAAGCTAGATGGTACACCGGTTCAGGCAGTTACGGAACGGCTGTCCGCCATATTGAAGGAAATTTCCAATATAGGGCTGGAACTGAAAAAGGTGGCGGGAACCAGCGCCAGCGAATACCGCACCTGGGATATTGATAGCTATATCCCAGGTGTGACCGAGAAGCTGGAGGGCTTTCGTACAGAGCTGATGGAGCTGTATGGGCAGCTGGAATCCGCGCAAAAGGAATCGCCGGCCGCGGCGCTGAATATCAAGCTGTCGGCGGATAACTTGGAGAAGCTGCTGCAAAATCCCAATAAGATTCCGGCGAACCTGGATTTGCTCAACGAGGGATCCGGTTCGGTGTCCCAGATGCTGGCCGATCAGATCACCACCCTGACGGGGCAAAATCTGTCCATTGACCGGATTTATATTCACGGAGAAAGTCAAAAGCTACCCACAGCGGAGACAGGCTTTTTTACAGGGCTTCTCGACGGTATCAAACGCTTTTTCTACACGTTATTTGTGTCTCAGGACACTGTGCCGGGCGACACAAAGATTCTGAAGGTCTGGATGAATTATCCGGTCTATTATATGGATACACTGCAATCTCTCGTGGATACGCAGTTCACCCCGGAGACGGGGATTTCCGTTGAGTTTTCCACCATGCCGGATCAGCAGCGGATCATCCTGGCCAATGCCACCAAATCCACACCGGATGTGATTATGGGAGCGCAGACCAAAATTCCGTACGACTTGGGACTGCGGGGGGCAGCGGTGAACCTGATGGAGTTTCCAGATTTCGCCTCCTACATACAAAAGGAGTACACTATGGAGTCCCTGACGCCCTATATGCTGGGCGATCAGGTGTTCGGTGTCACCGAAACGCAGGAATTTTACGTGCTGGCCTACCGCAAGGATATCCTGGAGAGCCTGAATCTGGACATTCCGCAAACCTGGGACGATGTGGCAGGGATGATGCCGGTGCTGCGGCGGAATTCGATGAATTTCTACCTCCAGCTTTCCGGATACAGCGGCGTCAAGCCGTTGTACAGCACCATCCCGTTCTTTACACAAGCAGGAGCCTCTGTGTTTTCCGCGGACGGGACGGTTTCTCTGCTGAATACGGAAGCCGGCCTGCGGGGATTTGAGACCCTGACGGATTTGTACCGGCTTTACAGCGTCCAACAGGTGGTGTCCAGCTTTTACAACAGCTTCCGTTACGGGCAGATTCCCATTGGCATTGCTTCCTACAGCGATTATGTCAAAATAAAAACCGCCGCGCCGGAGATCGCCGGCCTCTGGGCGATTGCGGAGCATCCCGGCTTCCGCCAGGAGGATGGGAGCATCAACCGCTCCACGACGGCGGCGTCCACAGCCTGTGCGATTATGAAGCAGTCCCAGCAGAAGGAGGAAAGCTGGGCGTTTCTGAAATGGTGGCTGTCCTCAGAGGTACAGACAGAATTCGGGAATACGCTGCAAACCACCTATGGCCCGGAATACCTGTGGAACAGCGCCAACCGAACGGCCTTTGAGCAGCTTTCCTTCCCAGAGGAGGATAAAAAGGTGATCATCGGGCAGTGGGCGGTTATGCAGGAGGTACCGCAGCATCCGGCCCAGTATATCATTGAACGCGAAATATCCGAGGCTTGGTCCAATGTGGTACTCAACGGTCAGCCGGCCCGTATTGCGCTGGATAACGCTGTGACCAATATCAACCGCGAGTTCTCCAGAAAGCTGGAGGAGTTCGGGTATGTGGACGGCGGAGGAAACGTTTTGAAGCCATATACCATCTATTCCATCGAAGAGGTTCTGAAAGGGGGAAATGTACGATGAACAGCGCGGCAAAGGCAACAGGCGCACACGATTCTTTGCAGCGGCGCGGCCTTCTGAACCGTCTCAACCGTCATTCCCACTGGATTATGCTGGCCCCCTTTCTGATTTGCTTTACCCTGTTTATCCTGCTGCCGGTTCTGGCGGCCATCGGCCTTTCCTTTACCAGCTTCGATTCGGTACAGGCGCCGGTCTTTGTGGGTCTGAATAATTACATCGATATTTTTTCCTCTGACCGGCAGTTCATGCAGTATGTCATTCCCAATACCATCATTTATGCGGTGGTGGTGGGGCCAGGCGGGTATATCCTGTCCTTTGTCCTGGCGTGGATCCTGGCGCAGCTGTCCCGCGTACCCCGCACCGTGCTGGCGGTTATTCTGTATTCGCCTTCTATGATGGGCGCGGCGACAACCATTGTTTGGAGCACCATCTTTTCCGGAGATAAGATGGGCTATTTGAACAGCGTGCTGCTGACAATGGGCGTGATTCGCGAGCCTGTCGTTTGGCTGACCTCCACCTCTACTCTTCTTCCGGTGATGCTGGTGGTGGCCCTCTGGTCAAGCATGGGCGTGGGCTTCCTAGCCATGCTGTCAGGCGTCCTGAATGTGGACTCGGAACTGTACGAAGCCGGCCGGATTGACGGCATACGTAACCGGCTACAGGAGGTGTATTATATCACCATTCCCTCTGTGCGCCCGCAGATGCTGTTCGGCGCGGTGATGGCGCTGGTCAATACCTTCAATTCTCCCGGCATGGGTGTTACGCTCTCCGGTTCCAATCCCACGCCGGGATACGCCGGTCAGTTGATTGTGAACCATATGGACGACTACGGATTTTTACGGTATGAAATGGGATATGCTGCGGCCTTGTCCGTGATCCTGCTGATTGTCGTCTGGCTTTGCTCGCGGCTTGCCTATAAGCTGTTTGGCGACAAGGATTAAGGGGGTGGGGAAGGATGAAAAAAACGACGAGAATGGATCCCCGCGGTTTCAGCAAGGATCAGATCAAATTCTATCTGATCCTGCTGCCGGTGATCGCGTTTATGCTGCTGCCCATCCTGTATATTGTTTTTCACGCCTTTAAACCCATGGATGAGCTGTTTGCCTTTCCGCCAAAGTTTATTACGCACCGGCCGACTGTGGAAAATTTCCGCCGCCTCTTCAGTACGGCGAATTCCTCCAATTACCCGCTGTCGGTCTACCTGTTCAACAGCATCCTCACCTCGCTGATTACGGTGGTGGCGACCATTTTGATGTGCGCTGCTTCCGGCTATGCCCTTTCCAAAAAGCAGTTCCGCGGGAAGAAGCTGATTCTGGAGGTCAACCAGGCGGCGCTGATGTTTGTTACCGTAGCGGTGGCGATCCCGCGCTTCTTGATTATCAAGGGCATTGGGCTGATGGACAATTATCTGTCGCATATCCTGCCGCTGCTGGCGATGCCGGTTGGCTTGTTTCTGGTAAAGCAGTTTATCGACCAGGTTCCCACGGCCCTGATCGACGCGGCGCAGATCGACGGATGCACCGATTTTGGTATCTTGTTTCGGATTGTCCTGCCGGTTATTAAGCCGGCCCTTGCCACGGTAGCTATTCTGGCTTTTCAGCAGTCATGGAACAGTGTGGAGGCGTCGCAGAGGTTTATAGATTCCGAGCGGATGAAAACCTTCGCCTATTACATATCGGTGGTGGCGTCGCCCAGCGGGAACACCGTCGCGGGGCAGGGAATCAGCGCGGCTGGCGTGCTGCTCCTATTTGCTCCATGCCTAATCCTGTTTATCATCCTGCAATCCAAGGTAATGAACGCCGTTGCATATTCCGGTATCAAATAAAGGACGGGTGCGGCTGGAAAACAGTAAGCAGGAGGGAAAAGAACCATCTGTCCGACTGTCTGTCAGGGGACAGCCATTCCAAGGAGGGGGCAGACGCGCCTTTTCCTTTGGGTTCTACGGACGCTATAGCGGCAGAATGGAGATTGCTATGAAACAATGCACAAGGAGAGGCCTTTTGGCAGCGGTTTTGGCCGGGCTTCTATCTCTGTCTGCGGTGGCAATGCCCCCGCAGACAGGCAATGCCACAACCTATACCTATACCCTGGACGCAGAGGGTGGTTGGATTCGGACGCAGGATGCGTATTTGACAGGCGAGGTTCTGTTTATGAACGCCCCCTTAAGCAGCCCCAGGGATATTACGGTATGCAACGGCATGTTATATGTGGCCGACACAGGGGCGGGCCGCGTTCTGCGAATGGATCTCTCCACCGGCGAGACAAAGGAGATGGGAGTGGGAATTCTTCAGCAGCCTACCGGCCTATTTGTTACCGAAGAGGGGACGATTTATGTCGCTGACCCCGACAAGGCGGTGGTGGCGATGCTGTCGCCTGAAGGCGAACTGTTAAAGGAATATGGCCGTCCGCAGACCAGCACATTCGGCGAGAACTCAATTTACAAGCCGAGTAAGGTGGCGGTGGACGGGAACGGCATCCTCTCCATCGTATCCACCGGCGCTTACGACGGGCTGGTGCAGCTGAGCGCCGACGGAGAATTTCTAGGCTATTTCGGCTATAATTCGGTGCCCATGTCCCTGTTGGAGTTGTTTCAGGACAAATTTTTCACCGAAGCGCAGAAAGAGCAGCTGTTCAACAAGATTCCTCTTTCTTTCTATAATCTGGCGATCAACTCTCAGGGAATTCTCTACACGGTGACGCAGGGGACAGACAGCGGCTCTGTAAAGGTACATAACGTTACAGGGGTGAACCTGTTGTCGGAAGAGATTCCCGGCGAGAAAAATTTTGCCGATGTGGCCATCGGCCCGGACGGGCAGATTCTGGCGATTACCGAAACAGGGCTTATTTACGAATACGACAGCGACGGTTCCTTGCTGTTCTCCTTCGGCGGACGGGCGGCCACCAGTGAGCGCAGCGGCTTGGTTACAGTGGCGTCCAGCATCGCGGTGGATGAAAACGCACAGCTTTATGTTTTGGACGAGGAACGGGGACTGGTTCATACCTACCTTTCCACGGATTTGGCCGACCGGCTTCATCAGGCGGTTCGTCAATACCGGGACGGCAGCTATACGGAATGCATGGGAAACCTGAAAGCTCTGCTGGGACAGGTGGGAAATGTCAAGATTGTGTATGACTACCTGGGGAAAAATGCGTTTCAACTGGGAGAGTATGACGAAGCCGCCGCTTATTTCCGTAATGCAGGAAACCAGTCAGGCTATTCCGAAGCGTTTTGGGAGATCCGCAACCGCAGTATGTCGGTGGTGATTCCGGCGGCTTTTCTCCTGATTCTGGCTCTGGCCGTGCTTTCCGCGGTATGCTCCCGACGGCACCATCGCAAGGCCTTGCCGACAGCGGAGTCCTCTGCGAAACCGGTAAAGAATCGCTTCCTATCCGATTTGTGCTTTGCCGTGCGTTTTTTCCGCCATCCTTTTAACAGCTACTATGAGGTGCAGATCGGCCGAAGGGGAAATGTGGTCTCTGCGTTGGTTCTGTATCTGCTGGCTTTCCTGGTCTTTGCCTTGGATTTCCTGTTTCGCGGTTTCTCCTTTTCCACCCGCGGGCTGGACAGCACCTCACCGTTTTATGTCCTGATGATGTTTTTCCTTCCGGTGGGACTGTTTGTTCTGAGCAGCTATATGGTCAGTGAGATCAACAACGGCAAAGGCAGCTTTAAAACCATGCTGATCGGCATGGCGTACGCCTTGATCCCCTTTATCTGCATATTGCCGGTGATGACGCTGCTCACCCATGTGCTGACCCTGAACGAAGCGTTTCTGGTATCGCTGGGAAGTGGGATCGCGTATGTGTGGACGGGAGCGCTGCTGGTTATCGCCCTGCGGGAGCTGCACGATTATGAGTTTCATCAGGCGTTTCTTAACATCCTGCTGGCGTTGTTTCTGATGATTATTATTATTTTTGTGTGCTCTTTGATTGGCATGTTCTGGGATCGGGTTGTGGACATGGTCATGTCGATTGTGAAGGAGGTGAAGTATCGTGCGGGGATGTAAAAAGGGCATCCGGGTGCTCGCTTATGGCGCAGTGGTGCTGATGCTGGCCCTCTTGATCGTGCAGGCCGAGGATGTGCCCCGAAAGTTGGAGCCGGTCTCCTTTCTGTACAATTCCCAGGAGGTGTATTCCAGCCGCTACACCCAGCCGGAGCCGGAAAGCGGCGAACCGGTATCCATGGATGTGGATGGTTTTGATCCGTTGTTTGAAAACGCGGCGCTGGCGGTGTATCTGCGCAGGGAAACGGGCGCGCTGCGGGTACGCGACAAGGCCACCGGTTATGTGTGGGGAACGCTTACCGCCGACAAGCCGGACGATTTGAACAAGACCTGGGCCAAGCTGGGCAACTCCCTGATCGCCGCCGATATTTATGACAAGGACGGCAACGCCAAGTCCTATGGAACCGACGCGGAAAATTTGACGTGGACGGTATCTGGCGATGTGATGCAGTGTCACGCCGCATGGGATGAGCAGCAGGTCGAACTGGACTTTTCCATAACGCTGACAGAGGACGGCCTGAAATTTTCTATGGACGGCGGCACGGTGCGCGAAAACGGGAGCTGCCGTCTGGGATCGGTCTATTTTCTGCCCTTTTTCGGCTCGTCTGCCGAGGATGAACAGCCTGGGTATGTCTTTGTGCCGGACGGCTGCGGTTCGCTCATCCGTTTTCAAAAGTCCCGCGCTTACCTGCAAGGCTTTGAAAAACGAGTATACGGCCCAGACTACGGCATAGATCCGCTGGAATCCATTCAGGGCCTGGAGGCAAAGCGCACCGGCGAATATATGACGGAGGAGGAGTTCCTCACTGCGCCCCTGTTCGGTGTGGTTCATGGCGTGGGGCAAAACGCCTTTTTGGTCCATGTGGAAGAGGGGGGCGTTTACGCCAAATTGCGCATGGATCCGGCAGGCTTGATCACCAATTACAATCGTGCCTTTATGACATTCATTTACCGTCAGACCTATGAACAGCCTTTTAATAAAGAGGGGGCGGGCATCGAAACGGTACAGGCCGTTCCCAATTCGTTGCAGATTACGCTGACCTACCACTTTCTGCATGGAGAGGATGCGGATTATGCGGGAATGGCTCGAACATACCGCGCCGTCCTACAGGAGCAGGGGATACTTCAGCAGATGGAGAAGGACGCTTCTCTGCCGATACAGGTGGATTTCCTGGCGGCGGATGTGCAGGAGGAATTCATCGGCACCTCCGTCAATAAGGCCACCACGCTTTCGGACATGGAAGCAACGGTGGATTGGCTGATGGATCAGGGGGTGGAGAACCTCCGGGTAACGCTGCTTGGCTGGCAAGAAGGGGGACAAAACGGCTACCGGAAAACCTCCTTATCCACAAAGACGGTGTATGGCGGGTTGTCCGTCCTGAATGACCTGCGGGATACCATTACGGCACGGGGCGGAAGGCTTCTGCTTTGGCTGTCGCCATTTACTGCCCGGGAGGGACAGGCTGACTTGCGCGGCGAGGCGGGAATTTCCATGTCCCAGTCGGTGATTATCAAACCGTCTGTGAATGGCGGGTTCCTCAGCGACATATGGTATCTCAAGCCGTCTGTCGGGCTGGAGGCACTTGAGCGGCAAACACCCAAGCTGACCGGCGAGGGGTACGGCGTGGCGCTGGACGACATCGGCTACCTGCTGTATGGAGAGTATCTGGAGGGGAACACATCCGCCCGGAACGTCGTGCAGGAACAGATTCTTCAGACGGCGGCTGGCCTGTCCTCCGATGAAAAGCTGACGGTGGTTCGTCCGGCGGATTATCTCTATCCGTATGTGCGTTCCTATCTTTCTATGCCCATGGTAAGCAGCCAATATCTGTTCCAGACGGACACGGTACCCTTTTTGCAGATGGTGCTGTCAGGCTCGATGGAACTGTATGCGCCCTATACCAATCTGAGCTTTTTCTCCGGTGCGGATATTCTCAAAATGATCGATTATAACTGTTATCCCTCCTTCCTGCTGACCGGCAAGGATAACTACAGCCTGCGAAAAACCGCCTCGTCCGGCTATCGTTCCACCCGGCTTGAGGATTGGGAGGACTACATGGTTCAGGCATATGATCTTGTGTCCCGGCTGCTGGAGCCGGTTATGGGACAGGAGGTGGAAGACCGTACCATTCCGATGCGCGGCGTGGCAAAAACGGTCTATTCCGGCGGAACCATCTACGTCAATTATAACCGCGCAGACGTGGAGATCGACGGCTTGACCATCGCGGGCGCTTCGGCGGTATTTACGGATGGAGAACGTGTGGAACGGGGGACGGTGGCATGAAAAAGACGGAAAAAACAGCGGCCCCGCGCAGCGCTTCCCGGCGGGGGCTGTCCATCCGGGCGCGGGAATCGATCAGCGGCTACCTTTTCCTGGCACCGTGGATCGTCGGGTTTCTGGCCTTTACCTTGTACCCTTTTGCCTATTCGATTTTCCTCAGCATGCACCAGGTAAGCCAGGATCCTACTAAAAAAACGACGCCGGTTTTTGTTGGGCTGCAGTGGTATAAAGAGGCGCTGACAGTGGACACGACCTTTACCATCGACCTGATGGATACCATGCGTTTTGTCCTGCTGTCCACGCCGCTGGTGGTGGTAGTGGCGCTGATGCTTGCCCTGCTGCTTAACCGCCAGTTCCGGGGACGAACGTTTTTTCGCGCGGTGTTCTTTTTCCCGGTGATCATTATCAGCGGGCCAGTGGTCTCCAAACTGCTGGAAAGCGACGCAGCGGCGGTCGTTACCCCGGAAAACTATTTGATTTATGATTTTCTGATGACCCTGCCGGATGTCCTTTCCGGGCCGGTTATGTACATATTTGAAAATATCACCCTGATTCTGTGGTTTTCCGGAGTACAAATCATCCTGTTCCTGGCCAGCCTGCTGAAAATCGGCCAGCCTTTGCGGGAGGCGGCTTCCATTGACGGCGCATCGGGCTGGCAGATGCTGTGGAAGATCTATCTGCCCTTCCTGCGGCCGATGATTCTGCTTAATACCGTGTATACCATCGTATTGCTGTCCAACTTTTCCGATAACGCCGTTAACCAGAAGATTCTCGCCTCCAAGCAGCTGGCGGGCAAAGCCTTCAGCTATTCGGCGGCGATGGCTTGGATCTATCTGCTGCTGATCCTATTGACACTTCTGGTGGTATTCCTGATCTTCCGAGAGCGTAAGTCGAAGGGGGAGAAGGGTTGAAAAGCTTTTCAGCCGTTTGGCGTCTTAGCGCCGGAAATAGCGGCGTTCCCTCACTCTTTGAGAGAAAGGAATGGTGATCCGCGTGAAGAATCAGAATACGGGCCGGATTCCGTTGGCGCAATCCTATCTCAAGCAGCCGGAAAGGCTCAAACGACGCGCCCGGAGGCTTGGCGGACGCTTGCTTCTGTATTTCCTGCTTATCGGAATCAGCGTGGTATTTTTGTATCCTATTTTGTATATGTTTGTAAATTCTTTTAAAACCGTCAGTGATTTGGTGAATCCCGGTATTGAATGGATTCCCACTACGTTGTACATTGGTAACTATCAGCGGGCGCTGGTGGCGCTGGACTACTGGAATTCTCTGGCCTTTACCGTGATTTTTACTGCTGTGGCGACCCTGTTTCAAACCATATCCTGCGCACTTGCCGGGTATGCGCTGGCCCGCCACCGGTTTCCCCTTAAGAACCTGTGGATGGTGCTGATTGTGATTGCGTTCCTTATCCCGTCCCATATCACATTAATCCCCCGTTATTTGCAGTTTTTCAAATACGGGTTGGTGGACACGCCGTGGTCGATCCTTCTTCCCGCAGTGCTGGGACAGGGGGTGAACAGTTCGATTTTCATTCTGGTGTTTCAGCAGTTTTTCGCCAGCTATCCCCGTTCCTTTGACGAGGCCGCGCAGCTTGACGGCGCCAACCGGTTCCGGGTGTTTTTCCAGGTGGCTCTGCCAATCTGTTCCCCCGCCATCGTGGTATCGCTGCTGTTCTCCTTTGTGTGGTTCTGGAACGAGACCTATAACGCCAGTTTGTTGATGGGATCGTCGCAAAGCCTGCTGACCATTAAGCTCAGCTCCTTTATGGACTTGTACAATAACGCATATGCTTCGGCGGCGGATGGCGCGGCCCGTATCAACGAAAGCCTGAATATGGCGGCCACCCTACTGGTGATTGTTCCGCTGCTGCTGGTTTATCTGGTTTTACAAAAGCGATTTATCGAGGGGATTGAATCCGCCGGGCTGACCGGAGAATAAAGGGCGTCCCTTAACGCCGTATTTTTGCCATTATGGAGAACGAAGTTTAAGAAGCCTATGCTTTCGCCGATGGAATTCGGGATTTCTTATGCTTTTGTGCTCCATGATCATATTATTTTGAATTTGCAGGAGGAACACCATGAAAGTAGCAATTATCGGATGTGGAAACATCGCAAACAACGCGCATATCCCGGCTTACATGAAGAATCCAGAGGCGGAAATCGTATATTTCTGCGACATCCTACCGGAGCGTGCCAAAGCGGCGGTGGAAAAATACGGCTGCGGCAAAGCGATCACCGACTATAAGGAGGCGCTTGCGGATTCCGAAATCGAGGCGGTTTCGGTCTGTACGCCTAATAACGTCCACGCACCTATCGCCATTGACGCCCTGCGCGCCGGTAAAAACGTTTTGTGCGAAAAGCCCGCGGCCCGTACCTATGCCGAAGCGCTGGAGATGCAGAAAGCGCAGCATGAGTCCGGGAAGGTACTTAACATCGGTGTTGTCAACCGGTTCAACGACAGCGTTAACCGTATTAAGGAGTACATCGATTCCGGCAAGCTGGGTGAGATTTATCATGTGTACATCAGCTTCCGTTCCCATCGCAGCATCCCGGGGCTGGGCGGCGACTTTACCACAAAGGCGGTTGCCGGCGGCGGCGCGCTTATCGACTGGGGCGTACATTTTCTGGATATTGTCATGTATTGCTGTGGCGATCCGAAGCCGCTGACCGTGACCGGCGAAACCTTCTGCAAGCTGGGCAAGGACATGGAGAACTATGTCTATACCGATATGTGGGCGGGCCCGCCGAAATATGACGGCGTATACGATGTAGACGATTCGGTCACAGGTATGGTGCGTACCGAGGGGCCGGTTATTACCTTCAACGGCGCTTGGGCGCAGAATATCGGCCAGGATGAAATGTTTATCGATTTTCTGGGAACAAAAGCCGGTATCCGCCTGAAATATGGTCAGGATTTCACCGTTTACACCACGGAAAATAACGCGCTGATTTCCTTCAACCCGAAATTCCCTACCACCAACCACTTTGAAAACGAGATTAACGCCTTTATCCGCTGCATCCAGACGGGCGAAAAGCTGCCGTCCCACATCGACACCGTTGTGATCACGGCACAGATGATGGAGGCGATTTACGATTCCGCCGATTCCCACCGGGAAGTCGTGCTGTAATCGGAAAGAGGAGGAAAAGTGATGGCTACGTTTCCTATTGGGATTATGGCGGATTCTCTGCGACTTCCCTTTGCGGAAAGTCTATCGAAATGCCGGGCGCTGGGGGCCAACGGTGTACAGCTGTACGCTGTGGAGGGGGAGATGTCTCCGGAAGAACAGACTCCCGATACCATCGCGCAAAAGCGGCGCCTGCTGGCGGATAACGGCTTAGAAGTATCCGCATTGTGCGGCGACCTGGGCGGACACGGCTTTGCCCTGGCGGCGGAGAATCCCGCGAAAATCGAACGCTCAAAACGGATTGTGAATCTGGCGTTGGAGCTGGGGAGCCATGTGGTGACAACCCATATCGGTGTGGTTCCGGAGGATGTTTCCAGCGACCGTTATCGGGTGATGCAGGAGGCCTGTAATCAGCTGGCAGAGTATGCGCATAAGCAGGGGGCGTGGTTCGCGATTGAAACGGGGCCGGAGCCGGCCTCCCGCCTGCGGAAGTTTCTGGACAGCCTGGATTCGCCTGGTGTCGGCGTTAACTTTGATCCCGCTAACCTGGTGATGGTCACAGACGATGATCCGGTTGCGGCGGTTCATACGTTGGCCCCTTTCATTGTGCATACCCATGCCAAGGACGGTGTGATGCTGAAAAAGACCGACCCACAGGTGATTTACGACTTCTTTGCCGAGGGAGGTATTGGGGATCTGCGTTTGGAGGAATACTTTCTCGAAACCCCGCTGGGCGGCGGAAAGGTAGATTTCGACGCCTATCTGCAAGCCCTGCGGGAGGTTGGCTATACTGGCTATTTGACCATTGAACGGGAGGTCGGCAAGGATCCGGCGGCCGATGTTCGCGCGGCTGTGGAATTTTTACGCGGCAAAATGTGAGGATAGGGCTCACCCAATAGAGGGTGGCCACGGTAAACTCATGAAAAATGACTATTGTCGGGTCAGAGAAGTATGGTTTCAGAAGTCGCTCGGTATGGAATTGAGGAAATGGGATTTCGTCACACAACACGATACGACGCATTTAGGGTAGGTTTGATAGCCTGTTTCACTGCAAGCCGGGCAATCATCAGCCGCATTCTTGCCACATCCACCTGTACAGTCACATTCTACTGTGCCTGTGCCGCCGCACTAAAAACACTTCTCGGCCATACTTTCACAGCTTACAATAAGATTTGGACAGGAAAGCCGGACGGCCAGTCCGGCTTTCCCTCCATTTCGTGCCTAAGCTACAATGAGAGGAGAACTGGCTGACCACATTCTCCTTGGGCTTTTATGCCCGTAACAAAGACTGTCAGCCATCCTCTTGTTGCAGCGTTCGATTTAAGCAGGTTGAGCCACCTCAGCGATGAGCGGTGTTCGTGTCACCCATTAGATTGAATCGGCAGCGAGAAAAAGATGAATCCCAGTTGCGGATTTTTGTATTGGAGGAATTTGAATGAGCTCTGTTGGCATTGATGTTTCCAGAGGGAAGAGCATGAGCCGTCATGCGCCCCTTTGGAGAGGTGGTCATCTCACCCTTTGAAGTTGCGTCACACCGACAGTGAACTGAGCGAACTGGCAAGGATGCTCAAGAGCTTGGACGGTGAGACTCGTGTGGTCATGGGGGCCACGGGGAACTACCATGCGCCGGTGGATTGGCTGTTTCACGGCGCTGGGCTATATGTCTCCATTGTCAACGCAATGCTGGTGCATGACTACGGGAACAACAGTTTAAGACGAGCCAAGACCGACAAAAAAGACGCCGTAAAGCTGGCAAACTACGGCCTTAACCACAGGCTTGCCTTGCCGCAATACTTCCCTGAGGAAGATATATGGCTGATGCTGAAGGCCTGCTACCGGCAGTAATGGCAGTACCGGCAGTATTCCAAAGTGCGGACTACCCTGAAGAACAACCTGATCTCTCCGTTGGATACCGCTTTCCCTGACGCAAACCGCCTGTTTATCAGCCCGCCCCGCACGGGTGGAAGCGAAAAGTGAGTGGACTTCGTGGCGGAGTTCTGGCATTACGAATGCATCTGCGAGCGTTCTGAAAAGGCGTTCATGGTCAAGAAGCATGGCTACAATTTCAGCGAGGAAAAGGCACTCGACATTTATGCCAAAGCAGCTGTCCGACGCCGCAAAGCTGCTTGTGGAACAGACTGTGTCCCAGCTTGGGGTAACTTCCGCCGCCCTTGCCGCGCTCAAACATGAGATGCAGTCGTTAGCATCTCTGCTGCCGGAATACCCTATTGTCATGGAGTGTTCGGTGTTGGCCCTGCTCTCGGCGGCGTTTTCTTTACTTCTTAACACCCCACATACAGATGGGCGCTCTTTCTTTTGGTACGGATAGCAAATTTTTTTCAATCAGATTCTCGAGCAAAAATGCCGCAACATCAAGGCGGTGATGTATCTTTGCAATATCACCGCACTGACCTTTTACCGCTTTAGGTGCTTGCTCGGCAAGGAGCTTTTCGGCCTTGTCGGAAATATCAATCATACAGTTTGCAACCGCATCGATCACATCTGAAAGCATCACGCAGATATCAGTAAAAGCCTTTTCGCCGAAAACGGGGAAATTTGCCGATAATTTGTTATCTTCACAATGAATAAAATTGTGCTCTATCAACCACGGAAGTGCGGGATTTTCCCTGTTTGCTTTCCTACATAAGATTGCATCGCAAATAGCCTCTGTTTTATTGTGAAAATCGTAGTGATCGTACATCTGAGCCTGTTCGATAATCCTATAATTTTCAGCTGAATACCATGCCGTTCCTTCACGATTCCATGTTTCCATTGTGACGCCCATAAAATGGTGATTTACATAATCGTTATCATAACCAAAAATCCAGCCATGGCAATCGAGAGCGAGTTTATTCGGATTTCCAATAGGTGACTTTTTTCTTGCCAAAATATATCCTTCTATAACTGCGATATTCAAGATTCCGAATATCAATCTGTTGTCATCGAAATCATTACCATGAAAATTGAGTCGGCGGATTTGAGGTAAAAGCTGAAAAATCTTATGAAATACATTACTTGCAACATCCGAGTATATCATAGATGTATTTCTCACAAACTCCTTCTCATACGCATCTGTGATAATTACGATATTGGTCTGATATTTTTCTCCCGTCTTTTTAAGTACGCCTGCCGATTCCAAAATTTCAAGTTCTTCCTCAAGATATGGCATTGCTACGCCAAGCTCCATAGAAAGCGCTTCTGCCGCCATTGGCTCATAATAAGCGGAAAGTACAATAGAACCAGGCAGTTTTCTCTTGAATAGTCCGTCATATTTGTTTTGATTGCCCCAGAAGTCAAGTCGAAATGTTCCAGGATTATAGCTTTTTTCTCCAAATGTTCTCGTCATACCGATACCCTCTTTCAATAATTTACGTGTTTTAAATAAATGATATTTTACCATTTCAACACTGATTTTTTGTTCTTTTGCTATCTGAGAACAACTTTTGTTATCGATGTAATAAGCAACGCATACTTCTCGATGTGTTTTCTTTAGAAGAGAAAGCTCACGGCGAAGCAGATATATCTCTTCACTTTTCGTTTCTCTCTCTATATATTCTTCTTCGGGTGAGAGGTCGTACACGCCGATGTTTTCTTCTGTCAGCTCCAAAATCTGCGCAGCAAGCTCTGTCTTGCGAATAAAGCGTTTGAAAGTATTCTCGGCTATTTTCCAAGCATACCCCCAAAAAGCTTCTTCGTTTTGCAGATTTCTTACCGAAGCAATGATTTCATATACAATCTCGGATACCAGATCGTCTACTTTATCTTTATCGTAGAGCTTTGAAAAAGCGTATCCGTATATCGCTATCAGATTTTCTGCCAGAAGTTCTGATGCTCTTTTGTCGGTCATAGTTGTTCTCCTGTAGTTTGAAAGCTTTCACTTATATAGTGTCGATTAAGAAGTATCGGTTAACTGATTTACAAAAGATTCGGAAAAAATTATATTGTGTAAAAATGAAACATTCAACCGTTTTCACTTTCACGCATAAACAAAATAGCGGGAGCGCATCGTTAAAAATGCGCTCTGCTATAGCCTGAAGACAAAAGAGGCTTAGCGGACCAGCTAAGCCTCTTTTGTCTTCAGGCTGAGAGCAAGCATTACGCTTGCTCCTACATACGAATGTACAATTACAAAGAAAAATCGAGTGTCCATAACTCAAATCTGTTATGAACACTCGATATGGTCGGAGTAGGGAGACTCGAACTCCCGGCCTCAACATCCCAAAGAGATATAACAAGGTATTTTCCGCTCTTACCGGCTTTTTTCAGCCCTTTCCGCTCCGGAAACAATGCTCTTTGGCGCTCCCCACTGCATACTCTCCATGTCCTCCAAAACGGTAAGTGGTCAGTTATGTGGTCAGCACGGATTGTTGCAAAGTAATATATTCCGCCGCCCTCGCCCATTAGCGAGGGATTTTTTATTTTCTGCCGTTATTGTAACTCTGAAGCAGACTGGATTCAAGTCAAAATTTGCGCCGCAGTAGACAAGGAAATAGGGCGCGCAATCAATCATCGGCAAAGTTTTAACTTTTTATAAAATCTGCCGCAAAATTATTGACTAACGGCATGACTTCGGCTATAATAATAACGTGATTAAAATTAGCCGAAATATACGCATTAGGTGGTACATTATGGAATATATCAGCCGTCATATGGAAGAACGAATTCTGGAACTCAGCAAGTCTTACTCCGCCATTCTGGTGACAGGTCCCCGCCAGGCGGGCAAAACAACAATGCTGCGTTCCCTTGCAGAAAAAGAAAATATTGGGCGCGAATATGTCACGCTGGACGATCTTACCACGCGGGATATGGCGAAAAACGATCCGGCACTATTTTTGCAGCTTCATAAGCCGCCGGTGCTGATTGATGAGGTACAGTACGCGCCGGAGTTGTTCACCTATATCAAAATTCATATTGACGAGCATCATAACCCTGGCGACTTTTGGATGACCGGCTCGCAGATTTTCCGTCTCATGCGTGGCGTGCAGGAATCTCTTGCCGGTCGCGTGGCACTGCTGCATATGTCTCCCATGTCGCAGCGCGAAATCATCGGAGCACCATGCGTGCCCTTTACTACTGATTTTGACCGGCTGCTTGCTGAAAGCAAAAATATCGCTCCAGTTGAAACGCCCGCACTGTTTGAGCGGATTTGGAAAGGCTGTATGCCCGGACTTGTCAGTGGACAGTATACCGACCGAAATATCTACTACTCATCTTATCTCTCCACCTATGTAGAACGGGATGTGCGGGAGCTTTCCGGCAATATCGACGCCTTGAAATTCAACCGCTTTGTGACCGCTGTTGCCGCAAGGACATCGCAATTGCTCAATTATAAAGCGATTGCCGACGATGCGGATATTGACATGCCGACCGCAAAGGCGTGGGTAAATATTCTTGAAACGCTGGGAATCATCTTCCTGCTGCATCCCTACTCCAACAATGTGTTGAAACGCACAATCAAAACGCCGAAGGTGTATTTTTACGATACCGGGCTTGTTTGCTATCTTACCAAATGGTCGTCGCCGGAGGTCACAGAAAGCGGCGCCATGAGCGGTGCATTGCTCGAAAACTTTACCGTGTCAGAAATTATGAAGAGCTATCAGAACGCCGGGCTTGAGCCGTATTTGTACTTCTACCGCGACCGCGACGCGAAAGAAATCGATGTGATCATGGAGGGCGACGGCAAGCTCTGCCCGCTGGAAATTAAAAAGACGGCAACACCGGATAAGCGGCTTACTCGCGTTTTCGGTGTCATCGATAAATCTCCCCTCAAACTCGGCATCGGCGCAGTCCTCTGCATGGCAGAGCAGTTCAGCGCCTTCGATAGAGATAATATCATTGTACCGATTTGGATGATATGAACAGGTTAACCAAACACTGTTATACCAGCGAAAGTGGTACCGATATTTATAAAATCGACGATGGTATTAGTAAAATGGGGAGAGGCGAAAATACAAGATCTGTGTCGTCTTCGATTGCAACATTGAAGGTATAATGATTTTTGTTGACGAAAGAATAAATGGCTAATTGATTTATTCTGTTAAATAGCATTTGATTGCTGTCGCTACATTTTATTAAGAAAACTGGAGGTGTAAAAAATGTTTAGAGCCTATGACACTTTATTGCAAACAGTAGTATCTGCCGATAGTGCTGCTGCCAATAGCGACAATGAGGCATTTAGATATGAATGCCTTCGCTGTGGAGAAGAGGTGTTTTTAGCGGCTCAAGATAGTACATATAGATCAACCCATTTTAGGCATAGAAGCGGTAACAATGACAAAGATTGTGAATTATATCTCGGGCAGTATGGATTAGTATCTGTTGTACCTGGCAATAGAAAAAGCAAACAAGAACGAGTTGAATTTTACTATGATAATTCACATAAGGCTTTTTATTTGTGCTTACGTTTCAGCGAGGCTGAAATCATTGCCTACGAAGAGTCTGGAATCAATTTTGAAATTAGAGACTTGAGAACATCACAACCTTTCTTTTCGAGAACAATTAACCATACAAATTTTTGCGATGATGTTCCCGAAATGTTTATGCTTGAGCGATATGCATCGCCATATTATATTTCAAATACTGCAAACAAAATTAAAAGAGAATACTATGTTTTTAGCGATAGGAGACCTGCCTTTTTCAAAGTACAAGGCGATAGTGAAGATTATAAAGCAAAGTATATTAAAGGTAGTTCGCTCTATACTGACGTAAAATACTTTGTTGCATGGCCGGGACAGAATACTGCACAAATTCGGTTAGGAAGGGTTCAAGGAATAGATATTGGTGATTCATTCCAGTTCAAAACCATGAACAACTGTACTGTTTGGGGAATGAAAATTGTTTTTAAAGAAAAGAACCCAAAATTGGATGAACTGTTGCAACTATGGGGGTATAATTTAAGTGTTTCTGAAAAGCTAACCCTATTATGGCCACCTGCTTTTGAAAATAACGAAACAAAGAATATTTCTTCATCCAAGGCCTATTTGTTTTCATCCTTTTCCTTTCAAGGTTATGGGAATATAAATATTAATGATGATGCTATTCACTGTGTGTCAAATGGAATAACCAGAATTGATATAAAAGATAAAGTGAAAATACTGAAAAAGAACGCAGAAATGTCAATATCAATTAACGATAAGATGTTTCCAAACGATACTGTTATCTTTTCTCAAATCTGCGCTGACCATTTTAAAATACCAAACGATGGGGATTACTATCGTTTTTCTTCACATGGTGTTGAAAAATTAGTAACCGGTCAGGTGGTGTATTTGACTCCAAAATCATATATAGCGGAGTACAGAGGAAATTATCTTATCAAAAGAATCTCAATGCAAACAGTTGATGAGATGTCGCTTGAAGAAAAAATTAGAGATGCACTTTCTCATTATTGGATAATGGCTCCCTGCGATGATATGGACAATTCGAATCTACCAGAGATCATTCAAGAGTATTTATCGAACTGTCAGAGTAACGGATATATTAATCAGGCCGTTAAAAAAATAGTTGCGGAGGGTAATTATGATTAATTTCTCAACATTATCTGAAGATGAATATCTGAAGATATGTAGCGCTATTCCGCATACCATTATCGTTGGTTACTTTCAAAAAAATCCAAAAGAGTTTTCGAGAATTCGTCCGGGGTTTAGAGCGTCTGCGATTACTAATAGAGATGCTATAAAATTGCTTGCCACATTTAGAAACCGTGGATTTATTTCATCCTTTCTCGAGCAAATCGTAAAAGATTGGATAAAGGATATTATTGGAGTGGTCGATGGATATAGGAATAATGGTGAATCGGAGCTTACTGCTTACATACATACGCTGTATCAATCCTATTTTGCAGATAATATTAGTGCGTTCTTCAAACTGATAGAAAAGGAATATGACGATGAACATTTAAGTATTATTGCAGATATTGTTTCTTTACTCAAAGAAATTGACGGAAAGCAGAAAGAATTGGAAACAGCCTCAAAAGAAACAGTAGAAGCTTTGAATATAAGTGAAAGAAATAATAGATCTGTAAGCAGGTCATTGGAAAAAGCCAATAAGCAAATTGAGGATTTAACTGGACGTTTAGAAAAGTTGAAAACATTGAACAAACAATTCCAAGACTTGAGTGAGACATATGAAAAATCAGAAAAAGAAAACTCCGAGCAAAAGAAACAGTTAGAAGACCTGAGAAGACAAATATCTCAGTTAAGTGTCTCTCTAAAAGACTTAAAAAAGGAAAACTCAGAATTGGAAGTGTCCATTCGCACTCAAATAGATAAGGAAAAAGAAGCCGAATTGATGTTAGTGCGATGCCCATATCCAATTAGTCCGGTAGATTTATCTGAGTTTCAAGAGTATTTTTCTTATAATCTTGAAAGTATCGGTGTGAAGAATTCGCCGCTACCAACCATCAAATTGTTATCAGTGTATATATCTACTATTGTGTTTCAAGGTAGGCCAATCGTTTGCAACAGATCCTGTGGAAATGTCTTGACCAAATGTATATCAAATGCTTTGGCTGGAAATGTGCCAGCAGACACGATTGTATTTTCAGCAGATTTAGATGAAAAAGCGATCACAAAAACGTTACTGAATTGCGGAAGAATCGTTGTGCTCGATAATTTTCTTGGAAATTATAATGAATCTGTGTTGCTTTCGCTTTTGGAAAGGTTTAAGAATAAAATAATATTTTTAACAGTTACTTATGATGGTACTCTTCGTTACCTATCGGAAGAGTTCTTTTCATACTGTAATTATGTAAATCTTTCAAATATACCTGCTTTTTCAGCATTTGTCGATCCGGATGAAGATCCGTCAATCGTTGAAGAGAAGGAGTATTCTTACGAGGACTCACCAAAAACAAATCGTTATGTATCTATATTAAATAGCATTATGAAGGAGCTAGGTTATTCGAAAACTATTGTGAATATAAGAGCATCAAAAGTTGCTAATGATACTAGTTTGTGCGGATATTTATTATTCGATGTACTTCCGTTTTTTGTTGATGTTCAACTAAAGAACCCATTCAATTATTCTGAAACGCTTCAAAGATATGTTGAGAAGTGCCCTTATAAAAATGTCTTTGAGGAGTGGTTTTTGAAATGAATGAACTGATAAAAGTAATGTCTACAGATATGAACATATCCCCTTACAAGGGTGAAACGTTGCAATCCTTTATGTATCGAGTGTTATATTCAGCTCTGGGACAATGGTGTATAAAATCCGCAAGTTCTCCCGACGGCATAACCAAGCACGCTCAAACTGCACTCCTTAAAGAATTAATTGATAGATATATCGAATTATTTCCCGACCTAACAGAGAAACTGGTTGAGGAAGTTCAATCTCCATTACCGGTGTTTATTCGTAGGGTATATGAAGAAACTGGATATTTAATAACAAACTCGTCAAACCGTAATTTTTTATCTAATTATGGTAGAGGACTTCAATTTGCGTCAAAGTATTTGCTCTTTGGAATAAACAACAAAATGACAGTAAACGGTTTGGGGGTTTTTACGGATGATGCTAAGCAAAAAGTTTTATGGAAAGAACTACTAATACGTGACAATTTGAATTGCGAACAATATCTATCGTCAAAATATGATTTAGTGAGTTTTAATCAAAGAGACATATCTACCGGAGATATTTTGTTTTTTAATCCAAAAACAAATAGCGCACCTTCGTCTTCGTGGAGTAGTTCAATGGAAACCGAAAAAACAATTGCACGCAATCCTGTAAACGGAATGTACTATAGGGTAATGGATTGCGACGGTGAGTTGCTTTTCGACGATGAGGTTCCAAATCAAGGATCGGATGATTTGACATCATTTGAATATCGACGAGTATATTTTGCTTTAAAAAAGCATTATGGACATCCAATTAGAGCGCGGATCAAATCAATTGATGATTTATATTCTAAGGTATCATTAAGTGGTCATTTGCCTAACAGGGAGTATTATTTGATGTTGCTATGTTCGTGGCCATGTCAAACGTATAGTGACAAAAGAGAGTTTGTTATTAAAAGCGAATATCTTGCTTTAATTAGCGAGATGCTTGAGAACCTTGGCTTCGAAATAACAGGAGGTTAAATCATGGAAGGAAATGGTGTTCAGCAATATTATGAAGCTATAAGAGATCGGTTAGCCAATTATATCAAATCAGATTATTTGGCAAACAGTGAAACTTTGCTCATGTACGTTGATGACATATTAGGAGAGCAATGCTCAGAAAGCACAAACATATCCCGTGAGCCTTATATTGAAACATCAGCATCGTATAAAAAAATTAAGAACGGAATAATTGCTTCTAAAGATATTCCGAATCGTATTAAAAATTTTTTAAAGAAACTGATTGATAATAGACAACTAGGAGTGTTTGCCGATCCATTTGAACACCAAGTTTTAGCTTTGGAACAGTATCTTGCAGGGAAAGACCTGTTTGTATCTACCGGTACCGGGTCAGGTAAAACGGAATGCTTTATTTGGCCGATACTGACAAAGTGTATTAATGAAGCAATAACCCGTCCTGAATCTTTTAAGAAGAACGGCATACGAACTCTGATCATTTATCCTATGAATGCCTTAGTTTCGGACCAGTTGGGGAGATTCAGAAAAATTTGGGGTTCTTCAACTTATAAAGACTTTTTTATTGAAGAATCTCACTCTACTCGAATTCCGCATTTCGGAATGTATACCGGCAGAACACCATATGCAGGAGATGCGAAACTGTCAAGTAGTAAAGAGCTGGCTGAAACATTTAGAAAAAGTTATCTAATTGATCCAAACGCAGATGAGAATGAAAAATGCCGTCAAAAAAAGAATATTGAGGGTTTGAAATCAATTAACAAATATCCCGCAAGATATGGAGAAGATGGGGTAAGTGTTTTTGTTGACAACCTTGAGAAAAACATACATAATCCCTCTCCGTACGATCCTGAATTGATTACTCGCTTTGAAATGCAAAACTGTCCACCTGATATTCTGATCACGAACTATTCGATGCTTGAGTATATGCTTATGCGTCAAAGAGAATCGAACATCTGGGAAAGTACAAAAGTGTGGTTGAAAGAATCCGATGACAACAAACTGTTGATCGTGCTGGATGAAGCACATATGTATAGAGGATCCGCCGGAGGCGAAATTGCTTTACTTTTGGAAAGACTTTTTTCGCGGTTGAAAATCGGATTAGATAAAGTGCAGTTTATCCTTACTACTGCAAGTATGCCATTGGACGATATGGATTCCATTGATAAATTCTATACAGGATTGACAGGGAAAAGAAAGGACGAGTATACACTCTTAACCGGGAGCAAAGAAGAAGTAACAGAACGTATTGCGATAAAAACCGATGTGAATTTATTGGCTCAAGTCGGTTCGGATCAGGTCCAGAATAATGCAGAGATTACCAAGAAAATAGTGAAATTTGCAAAATACATATTTGGTGTTGAACTTGATGCGGGGATAAGTACATCCGATGCGCAAGAATGGTTGTATGATAATCTGTCTCGGTATGAAGCGTTTGTAAAACTTAACCTTCTTTGCAGAGATGGGGCGAAATCCTATAGTTCTATTAAACGTGAGCTTTTTGGTGATAATGAAGCAGGATCATCTGCACTTGATGCATTGCTTTCAGTAGTTTCACTTGCATTAAAGGATGGTAATGTCCTTTTCCCCGTTCGGTTACATATGTTTTTGCGTGGATTACAGGGGCTGTATGCCTGCTCCAATCCACTTTGTTGTCATGCAAAACATTCTGCGTCGGAAAAATTACCCATAGGGAAAGTTATATCTATTTCAAAAGAAAAATGCGAATGCGGTGGGCGAATATATGAATTGGTAAACCACATTAAATGCGGTGCCTTATACCTAAAAGTATATGTTCAGCCAAGCAATTCTGAAGGACTGCCGTATTGGTATGTATTCCAAAATCGCGGAATTAGCGGAAATGGTGATTCCTTAAAGGAAATGCTTTTGTTTGTTGCTCCGGAGGGATATCGAAAAGGAGCAAAAGATAAAATGGGATCATTGGATCCGTTTACGGGTAAATTATATTTGTCTAAGCAAGAGGACTCTTCTTTGTTGACGGTAGTATATACAGATTTGGCTGATAAGAACGGGGTTCTTGCATTAAACGTATGCCCCAAATGTAAGAAACCAATGCATTTAAAAAAACCAACTGACTTCTCTACAAAAGGAAATATTCCGTTTTACAATCTGACAAAAGCACAATTTGAAATGCAACCGCCTCGTTCTGAACTGATTAATCAGGGCAAAAAAGTATTGCTGTTTTCCGATTCTCGCCAAAATGCGGCAAAGCTGGCACGAGATCTATCTAAATCATCTGATGCGGATGCATTTAGGCAGGCAGTAATTCTTGCTTCGTTGTTGCTCAAGACTGACAATAAAGAACACTCGCTGTTTGATTTGTATCCTGCTTTTATGGATGTTTGTCTTCAGAATAGGCTGTCATTCTTTAGTGGTAGTAGCAAGGATAAATTTGATGATGATTTGAGGACTTTTTCTAACAAGAAGAAACGTGCAGAACGTCGTGGATATGCTGTGGACTATACAGAAATTGCTCATGACTATACCATACTTCCGGATGAATACTATGAGCAACTTTTAACATTCTTTACCGAAAGTCCCCGTTCCTTTAAGGATATCGGCCTTGGGTTTTTGGCACCAGTGGAATCGCTTCTTACCGATACACTTCTCGATGACCTGGAATATGATAACAATATTGTAATTGATCGAGATATTATGTATCAATTGCTGGTCCTTCTATTTTGGGATGTTATGGATGACAGTGCAGCTCTCGGTGAGGTTATACCCGATGACATCAGAAAGGATTTGCCCGGTAGAAGTAAAGCAAACGAATTTGGACTTGGGTATGATTTCTCAAAAGAATTTGATAAGCGTTTTGTCGCGCGTGCAAAAGATGTGCTTCATCTTGAAGATGATGAAATGTCTATTCTTACGTCCAAAATCAGAGATGTATTTTTTGCATCGTCGGATAAAAATCGTTACTACATTAAACTCTCTGCAGTAAAAATTGAACTAACAAATGAAGATTTTGTCTGGTATCGTTGTCTACAGTGTGGGAAACTGTCTCCATACAAAATTGGTGATTGGTGTGGAGCATGTTTCAATTCTGATACCCTTACAGAAATTATTTCTGATGACCTTTCAAGATTTGATTTTTGGCGTGTTCCGGTTTTAAATGTCATTAAAAAAATTGATACCATTCACACAATTGATACAGAAGAGCATACCGCTCAATTGTCTCATAAAGAAACAAGGAGTGATACTTGGAGTCGAACAGAAAAGTATGAAATGAGGTTTCAAGATATCAATGCAGGAGAGCATGGAGAAAATGCGATCGACGTATTAAGTTGTACGACAACGATGGAGGTTGGTATTGATATTGGATCATTAACAGCAGTCGGATTGCGTAACATTCCACCCATGCGAGAAAACTATCAACAAAGAGCCGGACGTGCAGGACGAAAAAATGCCGGAATCTCTACCATAGTCACTTATGCTTCCGGTGGAGTACATGACGGACATTACTTTGCCCATCCTGAGGAAATGATTTCAGGTGCCCCAAGAAGGCCCTGGATCGACAGAGATAATCCGAAAATCCGCCAGCGTCATGTCAATATGATGGCTTTGAATGCTTTTATGTCACAACCGGATATGAAACTGAAATTCGACAGTATAATTGATATTGGTATAGTGACGTTTTGTGAGACATATGGAGAAAATTTTATTGAGTTTTGTAAAACGTTGTCACTGCCTACGGATGAAACTATACGTTTGTTTAGCAAAATCAGAGATAGTATTCTTGCAGAAGGCAAAAGAAATGAATATATCTCAAACGACAATGAAACCCCCGCTTTTGATGTTTTTTACAGTGAAGGTTTTATTCCGTCATATTCATTTCCAAAGAATGTTGTTCGGTTTTTTGTTGAGAAAGAATCCGAACATGGAAAAAATGCGCCCCATGAGGTCGACTATTCACCGGAAAGAGATATTGCAGTAGCATTAAGCGAATATGCGCCCGGACGTTTTGTTACAATTGATAAAAAGATTTATCGTAGCGGAGGTATTTACTCAAATCCTCGTCCAAGAGGATTTGAAAACAACCAAGCTGAGTATTATTTTAATTGCAAAGATTATTATACGGATATCTATGTTTGTACAGAATGCAATTGGTTTGGTAATAAATATGAAGATGCGGCTGATGGTTTTTGCCCATATTGCGGTGCCACAGTTGACCGAAGAAAAATGATTAGACCTTGGGGGTTTGCTCCGGTAAAGGGCGATCCCGTCCGTCATGAAGACGAGGACGAAGAATTTACTTATACTGAAGCTCCTTACTACTCATATGTTCCAAGCAATTCTGATATTTTGCAGCGGTATAAGGCAAGCAACATTCGCTTTATTGAGTTGTCGGACAAAAATGTTTTGACTGTAAATATGGGGAAAAAGAAAAATGGCTTTAATGTCTGTCGAAAATGTGGAGGTGCTGAAGTAGCAACTGATAATAGCACAGGTAATTATACCTTTTCGCAACCGTATCATGATAGATATCTTTGTCGTCATGACGGAACCGTTGAGCCAAATATCTATCTTGGTTACGAATTTCTGACTGATATGTTTATGCTTGACATTTCTTATGATTCAAATAAACTTGTCGGTATGAGATGCCCAGAAGAAAGAGCTATACTACGTGCTGCGGTAACCACATTGCATGAAGCCATCAAAAAAGCCGCATCACTTGAACTTGGTATTGATTATAATGAAATTAATGGCGGATGGCGGCCGAAAATGAATTCCGATGGGAAATCCCATATTGAGATGTTCTTCTATGATAATTTGACAAGCGGTGCTGGCTATTCGTCAATGATTGGTTCAAAGCTCGATAAAATTCTTGAGCGTGCGAGAAAAGTGTTAAAAGAATGTGAGTGTTCAAGATCATGTAAGAATTGTCTGGACAATTTCTATAATCAGCGTAATCATGCCTTGTTTGATAGGTATTTAGGGCTTCAGTTATTAGATTATGCAGAATTTAACATGTATCCGGATGAATATACTTCGAAAGAACAAGAAGACTTTTTGATGCCACTAATTCGTTTAATCAATGAAGATGATGTAACATCAAAAGTTCTTCCAAAGTTTGAAGTCCTTCCGGCACTTTACAAAAAGCCAAATAACACAAAAGATCATTTGTATTTTAACCCATATGATTTGACCGATTGGTTACCCAATGCATTTATGGATTATAAAAATATTTAAAAATTGTTCGCTCGGATATCGGGAGGATGAAAAATTGGAGGCTTTAGTATGGCTAAAGTATTTAGACAAAAAATAAAAGTGAAAAACTATTCACCCTTACGGTATCCGGGCGGCAAAGGAAAATTATATCCATTTGTTTCGTTGGTAATACAGAAATCTGGCATTCGACATCCGATTTATATTGAACCATTTGCCGGCGGAGCCGGAGTAGCTCTTTCTCTGCTGTTTAATGGCGATGTTGAGGAAATTGTTATTAATGACTATGACAAAGCTATTTATTCTATGTGGAAGGCAATTATTACACAGACGAAAAGGTTTATTGAGTTAATAGAGAATACTCCAGTAACTATGGAAGAGTGGTATAGGCAAAAAAACATATACAAAACTCAAAACAAAAAATATTCATTAGAACTAGGGTTTGCTACATTTTATTTGAATCGGGCAAATCGATCTGGAATATTAAGTGCCGGTCCAATCGGCGGATATGATCAGACTGGAAATTACCTTATTGATGCAAGATTCAATAAAGATGATTTGATTGCAAGAATCAAAAAAATATCAAAATACAAAGATAAAATTCATCTATATAACCATGATGTTCGGAAATTTTTAAACATCTATGCGCAAAGATATATAGCAAATGCATTTGTTTATTTTGACCCCCCTTATTACCATAAAGGTAAACGATTATATAAAAACTTTTTTGGTCATAGAGATCATGTACAGATAAGAGATTTAATTGTAAATCTGCATTGCCCATGGATAGTAACCTATGATGATGTTGTAGAAATTCGAGAAATATATAATATGTATCAAGGATATAATTTTGATTTAATATATGGTGTAGCAAACACCGGAGTGAATTCAGAAATTATGTTTTTAAGCAATCATGCGTTGGTTCCATCATCCAATGAATTGGAAACAGCAAATATAAGAATCAATTTTAGAAAATGTACTTAACTAATTCTCTGGACTTCTGCGTTCCTTTGTGGTATATGTTTGTACTGCAAAGGAGGTGCGGATATGGCACAGATAAGCATTGCTGAAATTTACAGCGGAGAAAAGTATGATGTGATGAGCGCGGCGATGGCGGACTATCTCAAGAACGGTTGCCCAACGGAATACGACGAACGGACTTGGGTGGAGATGCTCATCGTCAAGCACACGCTGATCGCAGCAGACAAAATGAAAATTGAGGGCGACACAGTGTCGGGTATGACCGATAATGTGTCGCCCTCTTCTTATGCGAGGTGGGACGATGACAACACTTGAAGATTTATATTACGGAAACATTATTCCTCACGAACACAGCATTAAGCGAGGAGGCGCATACAGTGAAGTGTTAGGATATGTTGTCCGGCACGAAGATGACTTAAAGGCAACCCTCACAGAACAACAGAAAGAAATCTTTGAAAAGCTCAAGGATTGTGAATCGGAGCTGCATGGGATGAATGAGCTTGAATCGTTCGTCAGCGGTTTCAAACTTGCGGCAAGAATCATTATTGAAGTGTTGCAGGAGTCGCCCAAAACATAAAACTGACAAAGCGATAAGGCTGAGCTGGTAATTCGGCTCAGCCTTATCACTGTCAAGAGTATCGTAAATAAAGTAGTATTCCCCAAAACCGTTTAGATTATTCAAAAAGCTTGACAAGAAACGTTTGTTCTGTTATAATATAAACACAACTAAATAGAGTGCCTACCTAACGAGCTGCCGAAGAGCGGCGAAACATATTGAATCGCAAAGATCTTACTTACATATCAGGCACGGAACATTCTGAAAAGCGAACGCCTGTCCGCTTTATTTGTGTTTCCGTGATGAAATGTAAGCTAAGGTCTTTTTTGTTTTGCAAAATTGACCGACTCATACATACACGGATGAAACACGTGTGAATTTGAAAGGAGGCACAAGCCGATGAAAGAATCCACTTATACCACTTACGATGCACTGCCGTTATTCCTCAATGCAGAAACGGTGGCGAAGCTGCTTGGGATTTCTATTTCAAGCAGCTATGAGCTGATGCATGAAAAAGGATTTCCGTCCCTGCGAATCGGTTCACGGCTCATCGTACCCAAAGAAAAGTTCAGGCAGTGGGTAGAAGAAAAGACAGGAGGAAGCATTTGAAATACAACTGTTATCCAAAGCGCGATGCAATCCGGGATTACTTTCCACTGCCGAACGAAATCTTTTGCCTGGGTCTCTCCAGCGGAGAGATCGCCGTCTATGCGTATCTGCTCTGCCGGGAAAACCGCAAGACCTTTCAGTGCCATCCCAGCTTCCGCACCATCGGTGACGCGCTGAATATGTCCCGCAATACGGTGAGCAAGTATGTAAAACAGCTGGAGGACAAGCAACTGATCCGGACTGAGCCGACGGAAATTCGTATGGCAAATGGAATAAAGCGCAACGGCAATCTGCTCTACACCATTCTTCCGATTGAGCAGGCAAAGAGCTTGTATTTTGAACAGCAGTTACAAAGAGCGATCTGTCAGCAAGCGCATGAAAAAGCGATCAGAAAATTAGAACGGTATGACCGACAGAAAAAACGGGAAGCGGTATGAAGATGAGAATAAAAAGAATCAAAGCGAAAGCAGCCAAAAGGTGCAATCTATGCGGAAAGAAATTTGAACTGTGGGATGAGGAGGAAAACTTTTGTTTCCGTCACCGTTTCGGATATGGCTCTGCATACGACGGCTATCTCTTGAATCTCAATCTGTGCTGTAAATGCTTTGATCGCCTGATGGATGAGCTTGTTCCGCAATGCAAAACCAATCCGCTCCCCGATCCGTATGCGGAACTGGCGGCGGCATATGCGGAAGATTTACAGGGTCGAAAATGAAGCAGGAGAAAGCAAAGGTGCCGTAAACGGCGCCTTTGCGTGTCACATCGGACGGCAATGCCGACCGAAAACGCCGTGTTCAAGCCATTTTCCGCTACTTTGAACTGTGGCGGCATTCGGCGTTGTAAGGTGGCTGTTAAATACAGTTTGGTGTAAAAGCGTGGGTTGCTGTGAAGATAAAAAAGCCTGTTTACGGCGTAAACAAGCGACTTTATAGGTAGCACTTGGTTTGCGCGCGACGGGGAGAAAACAGCCTAAAAGCGGCCCTTTTTCCGCCATACGGCACGCGTCAGCCTTGAAATGCGTTAGCATATCTGCGCCTGCCGCGAACCCTCTGACGAAAAAAATTACTCGCTTTTAGGTGCAGAGCAGTTTTGTAAGACAAAAAATTTTTCTGAGACGCCGGTGAAAAACGCAGGAATACTACCGTATTCCGAGGCTTTTCAGCAAGTATCGGGGAAATTTTGTCTTCCAAAACCTGTTTATCCCTGCCGTACGCAAACCATGGTGTATTGCTAAATTCGGAGGTTTTTATGGATTTGGAAAGCAAACAACGAATTAGTCTTTATCTCGATCGGGATACCGTCAAAAAGGCTGATAGAATGATGAAAGAGCACGGGTATAAATCCCGAAATGAATTTTATACTGCGGCGGTGGAGAGCTTCATTGCCAACGAACTGTTACAGGAAAACGCTTCCGCTCTGTCGGACAAGTTGGCAAGAGCGGTGGCAGACATGAGCGAGGATAATGCAAAAGCAATTTCAAAAGGACTGTTCCGCTATGCGGTTCAGCTTGAAATGGTGATGCGGATGATAGCGAAGCTATCGGATATCACCGAAGAAGAAGTTGAAGATATGCGGCGGGAAGCAATCAATAATGTCCGCCGCACCCGCGGAAAAGTGAATCTCACAGATATCACCACCGGGCATTACAATGGATGGATGTGAACTCTTTGATAAACTTTCCGTTGTCGCTGGATATTGAGAAACCGTTGTGGTATGTTGTGTTGCTGAAAGGAGATGATGTATATGGCAAAACGGAGACCGTCGGGCGACGGCATGGTACGAAAGCGCGATGACGGGCGGTGGGAAGGCAGGATTGTTGTCGGTCATAAAAAGAACGGCGATCCTATCCACCGCTACGTGCTCGGCCGTACGCAAAAGGAACTGATGCAAAAGCTGTACGATCATATTGAGATGTACCGCGATGCCGATCTCACCGAGGACTGCAACATGACTCTCGGAGAGTGGCTCGACCGTTGGCTCAATGAATATATGATCTTCACAGTTCGGGAAACCACGCTGGACGCTTACAAGGCGATGATAAAAAATCAGATCAAACCCTATCTCGGCGACAAGCCGCTGTCGGCACTGTCTACGCAGGAGATACAGAAATTTTATAACACCGTCAAAAAGCACGGCAGGGTAAGACCGGACAAGCTGCACGGAACGGAGCTTGCCGACAGCTTGGTTCGCAAGATACACATGATGCTTCATGAAGCACTGGATATGGCGGTGGCACAGCGGCTGCTTATCAAAAATCCCACAAACGGCACAACGATACCGAAAAACAGCTATGCGCCGAAACAAATCTTGAATGACGATCAGCTAGACCGATTTATGAAGCGAATCCGTCAGGATGAACTGTGGTACGATTTCTTCTACACAGAACTGACAACGGGTTTGCGCCGAGGGGAAATCTGCGGACTGAAGTGGACGGACTTTGAATCCGATACCGGCAAGCTGAAAATCAGACGCTCGATTCATAAAAAGAAAGGCGGCGGTCTAACTGTCGGTGAAACGAAGACCGAAACGGGAACGCGCACGGTACTGCTGCCGCCGAGTACAGCCGATCTGCTGCGAAAGCGGAAAGAAAAAGCGGTAAGCGAGTGGATATTCCCGAATCTATATCAGCCGGAAAAACCGATGCACCCCGACTACGCTTACCACCGATTGAAGACACTGCTCAAACAAGCGGAGCTTCCGCTGATTCGCTTTCATGATCTGCGGCATACCTTTGCGACTCACGCACTGATCAGCGGTGTGGATGCGAAAACATTGTCGGGCATCTTAGGTCACACCAACGCCAGCTTTACGCTGGATACCTATACGCATGTGACCACCGATATGCAAAAGAGCGCCTCCCATATCGTGGGCAGCTTTATGGATGAGATTATGTTGGATGGCGGTGATACGAGTGGCTAAAAAGCGTGCAAAGGGAGAAGGAACTCTCAGAAAAAGAAAAGACGGACGGTGGGAAGGGCGAGTTGTTGTCGGGTACAATGAAAAGAGCCAGCCGATTACAAAAAGCGTAACCGCCAAAACCAAAACGGAATGTGCCGCTTAGCTTGAAAAACTAAAGGAGCAACACGGCGGCGCTGCGGAAAAGGATAAGCCAGATATGCCGTTTGGTGAATGGATCGACTTCTGGTATCAGACATATTGCCGGCATACGCTTCGCATCACCACGAAGGGCGACTATGAAAACCGCATCTACAACCACATCATTCCCGAAATCGGAAAGATACCGCTGAACAAGCTGTCGCAATCCGATTTACAGCAATTCTACGCAAAGGAGAAGTCCGGCGGACGAAAGCTGCATGCCGAAACGCTCGGCAAGGGGCTTTCTGACAGAACAATACGGGCAATACACGCCAACTGCCGCACGGCGCTGCAAAGAGCGGTGCAGGACGGACTGATCCGCATCAATCCCGCTGTCGGCTGTAAGCTGCCGCCGAAAAAGGCGCGGGAGATGCAGGTGCTGGCGCAAAACGAGATACTGCGGTTTCTGCATCAGGCAAAGGAAGAAGGATATTATGAGCTCTTTCTGCTGGAACTTGGCACGGGAATGCGTCGCGGCGAGATATTAGCGATCAAATGGAGCGACCTCAATTTTACAACGGGTGAGCTGCATATCGAGCGGCAGGTGTATATCATTAAGGGAGAGCCGATGATATCCGCACCGAAAACAAAAGCGTCTGTCCGTACGGTGATTCTGCCGCCGTCGCTTGTGAATGTGCTGGCACAGCACAAGCAAGTGGTTGATTCGGATTGGATGTTTCCTTCACCGCTGGACAACAGCAGACCGCGGAATCCTTCCTCCGTCCGCAAACGGCTGCAGTTGATATTGGAACGGGCAGGCTGCAAAAAGGTACGCTTTCATGATCTGCGGCATACATTTGCCACAATGGCGCTGGAGCACGGTATGGATGTAAAAACGCTTTCAGCGACTATCGGTCATGTATCATCAGCTACTACGCTGGATATTTACAGCCATATCACCGATACGATGCAAAGGCAGGCGGCGGTGCGGATTGACCGCAAAATCGGCGGCATAGACGCCCGTATGCCGGCGGTTCAGCGGCAGACAAAAGATACCTCCACAATCGAATTTAAGCCGTACACGCCAAAAATACGCAAGCCGGAGACGGGTTGTGTCACCATGATCAACGACCATCTGTATGAGGGCAGATACACGCCGACTAATGCCTATGGCAAGAGGGAAAGTCATAATATCTATGCGAAGACGCAAGAAGAATGCGAAGAAAAGCTTGCCCAAATGATCGTTCAGGTCAAGGCGCAAATTAAGGCTGAAAAGGAAAGTATGAAAGGGTGACCTGAGCGGTCACCCTTTCAAAATTTGCGTCGCAGTAGACAAAGAAAAAGCCCTTGACGGCATAAAAAATCCTCTGAAACGGCTTGTTTCAGAGGATTTTTGGTCGGAGTAGGGAGACTCGAACTCCCGGCCTCAACATCCCAAATGTCGCGCGCTACCAACTGCGCTATACCCCGATGGTTATTCAATTGTGGTCGTGTAAGTGGTCAAAACTGTGGTCAGACACCAATTTGACTGCTTTTTTAATTTTTATAAACTGCCCGAAATCCGCACCGTTCAAGAGTTTTCAGCGATTTTTATTTCTGTTCGGTGTGCGCAAGGTCTATGCTCCCAAATGTCGCGCCCTACCAATTGAGCTACACCGGATATTGAATTTTTTGTTCTGCTGTCTGTGGTCATTCATGTGGTCAAAGCGGGTTTCTCGCCCGATTTGGCCAAGAGGATAAATCCAGCAAACGCAGGTGATACAAGGCTTTCCTGGGTTTCGGCTTCAGCCGTCCCGGATACAGCCACGGCACTCCCAAATGTCGCGCGCTACCAACTGCGCTACACCCGGATATGGATTCCATTTTCCAGCGGCTTCCCGGCTTCGGCCCGGGAACGGCTGCTTTCCGATTATAGCGCACAGGCGGGGAGGTGTCAAGCCGGACTTTCCCGCGGCGGCCAGCTTTTCCCAACAGCCCCGTTCAGCGCGCGGTGTCCGCGGCCCCACTGCCCTCGCCGAGAAGAGCGCGAAGCATTTCCTCCGGTTTGTTGAGAAAACGCCGGACGATTTGAAAATGCGCCGTCTGGTCGTAGGAAACAAGCCGAGGGCCTTTCTCTTGGAATTCATAGACGTCCGATCCGGGGCAGGTTATTAGCAGGGGAGAGTGGGTAGCGATCAGAAACTGCGCCCCCTGCGACGCCAGTTCATGGATTCGGGCCAGCAGCGCCATCTGTCCGGTCGGGGAGAGCGCGGCCTCCGGCTCGTCCAGCAGATACAGCCCTCCGGGACGGAAACGGTGGAGCGCCAGGGAAAGAAAGCTCTCCCCGTGCGACTGGTCGTGCAGTGACTTTCCGCCATACGCCCCAATGAGCAGCGGGGAGGGATCGCCGGGCGAATCGTCCAGCTCGTCGATGTAGGAAGCAGTGTTGTAGAAGGATTCCGCCCGCAGGAAATATTCATCTCGCGGCAGGAGTGGACCCTTTTCCAGATGAAGGACACGGTGCAGGTCGGAATGGGAGTCCCGGGTAGAAAAACGGAAATTGCGACTTCCGCCTTCCGGATTCAACCCCCAAGCCACAGCGGTCGCTTCGATCAGGGTGGATTTTCCCGTTCCATTTTCCCCAACGAAAAAAGTGACAGGCTTTTGAAACATCAGGCTTCCGCACCGTACGGCGGGGAGGGCGGAGAGATAGCTGTCCGGCGGCAGAGCGGCGGCGTCCACCGTCAGCCGGCGCAGAAACAGGCGGTTCATGGGGACACCCAACCTCCTTTCGGATCGGGATTTACAGCATCCGGGTTTCGTTAATCACCAGTTCGAAATCCATACCAAGGAAGGCGGCGGCAGAGCGGCAAAGGGTCATGCGATTGAGGAAAATCTCGAAATAGTCCATCACCGCGCAAATGGAAGTGTCGATCTGGATTTTCAGGGAGATGAATTTCTCCTTTTTCACCACGGACAGCGCAGAATCTACCACGGCGTAGTTGACCCGGTCGTGGATATCAAAATTGTGCTCTCCGCTGCGGACACGGGAACGGCGAACGTCGCTCTTATCCGCGAGAATCAGCGCCGCGCTCAACGGTGTGACCGGGGCGGCGGTGCCTTCGTCGTGGTTGCCGATGGCGGTCATAACCGCCACCGCTTCCCGGATGTCCATATCCAGACTCTTCAGAATATCGAAGGCGAGCAGCGCGCCCGACATGGCATGATTGCTGCGGTTGATCGCGTTGCCGATATCGTGCATGTAGCCGGCGATACGGGCCAGCTCGCAGGTTCGCTCGTCATACCCGAGGGTTTCCAGCAGGTCGCCGGCGTTTTTGGAAGTCAGCCCCGCGTGGGCGTAGCCGTGATCGGTGAAACCGAGTACCCCGAGGGCGCTGTTTCCGGCTTCGATCAGGGCGTTGACCTCCTCGTTGTGGCGGATGTCGTTATAGGTGAGCATGGAATTCCTGCCTTTCTGATAGACGAATATTTGGAATAAATTACAAAGATTTAAAGCCTGAACTTATTCTATCCCTTTTTTTCGATCGACGCAAGGTAGGTTTTCTGGAGGAAATAGCTCCTTGTTTCCCGCTTTTTCATCGATCTTTGTATTTCCAACCTCTATATTTAAGAAATAAATATAAAAATAACAAATGAATTGTGTTTTTATAATCTATTTGGTATATTAAATTTGTAATGCAATGAGAGGAATGTGTGTTGCCGGATAGGAGGGATAATACAAATGAAAAAACGATTATTTTCGTTTCTGGTTTTTCTGACTATTTTGATATTCCTTTGCGCCATTTTCACGGCTTGTAGGCATTCTGTGGATCAAAACGCGTTGGCCGACGAATTCTCCAGTCAAGACAACAATCCGAGACTGAAGGACGTCCAACCGAAGAAGATCAAGGAAAAGAAAATACCGGTCGTTGGCGAAATTCGGGATGTGGAGTTTGCCGATTTCGGTTTTTTGGTTTCGTCCGGCGAGGAGGAGTCTCAAAACCAATATATTTCGTTTTTCAATCCAAAGTATAAAAAAATATGGGAAGCGGAGACGTCGTGGACAGTTGACCGGATCGGTCTCTTCACAAAAGAACTAACCGTCGTCAAAACCCGGCAGGGTGTGGCTGCTTATGACGACAAAGGAAAAAAGCTTTGGAGTTTTAACGACTTTGAAAAAGGCTTTAACTTTGAGATATATTTTCCGGATAACGATGGCGGCGTCTATGCTTTGGGCAAGGACTATTCCGCGAATCCATATTCTTGTATGCTTTATCATATTTCCCAAAACGGCTCTCTGGAAAGCGTCAAGCCATATACTACGATTTCCGACTTTTCACCAGTTCAAAGTTATGTTGTGAATGGCGAGAACTGGATGTGCGGCGAATTAACGCGTACTCATCAGCGCTTTATAGCGCGCCTTACCGCCGATTTACAGGTGGAGAAGATTTTTTATTTAAAACCCAGCCAATATCCGAAGGTGAAGTTTGATTACGAGAAAAACAGCGTGATGCTTTATGGCCAGGCCTATGGAGACAATGAACGCTCGGAATTCAGCGATGATAGGCTAAAGGAATACGGTTTTATCTATATGTTGGATTGGGATTGCCGGGAAATGGCGTATAAAACCTTTGCGATTGTCCCAAGCGACTTGGTGGAGTTTGGTAACGGACAGATAATGGTCGGGTTCTATGATAGGGCGAACGTTGTAAAGGATCATGTTAAGGTTTTCGATGCGGCTCTCGAGGAAATCGAGACGATACCGATCGAATACGGCTTTATTCGGCTTTTTGAGCAGGAGGACGGTATTGCGATCAGCGGTATACGGTTATCTCCCGGACAGTCGGACGATGTTTTATATACCGATATAATTCAGCCGAAATTTGACACCGTCGTCGAAAAGTATAACTACAATTATCAACGGCTGTCCCGCAAATCCTATTTTTCGGAGGACAGTAAAACGGGTTACGGCGGTTATAATCGTTTTATCACGGAAGATGGCTGGGTGTTGGTTTCCTAGCAGCGTCCCGGGAGATTCCCCAAAATCCACAGCAGCGAGCGAAAATAAGCCTCTGCTGTGGATTTTTATTCCTTTGTATCTATTATTTTTCTTTCCGGAGGTTCCGCAGGCGGTTTGGTGTTTCCGCCGAAGATCGAAAGGAAACCGACGGAAAGGTCGGGAGCTTTGGAGATTGACAAAATTACTACAATCGCATTATAATAAATAATTATAAACACAGGGAACAAAGGGAAGGGCGACGATCCGTTGGGCGTTGGTTCGTCCTTCAAGCGGGAGTTTTTCCGCCGCGCGGAAAGCGGTCTTATCGAACCTCCCGCCAAAGCGAAAGGATGGTTACACATGGGTTACACACTGGCGCAGAAACTGATCAAGGCCCACCTGCTGGACGGCGATATGTCGAAGCCCGGCAACGAGATCGGCCTTCGGATTGACCAGACGCTGACGCAGGACGCTACCGGCACGATGGCGTACCTGGAATTTGAGGCGATGGGGGTTCCCCGCGTCAAGACCGAGCGCTCGGTCGCGTATATCGATCACAACACCCTGCAGACCGGTTTTGAGAACGCCGACGACCATCGGTATATCCAGACCGTGTGCAAAAAGCACGGACTGTATTTCTCCCGTCCGGGCAACGGCATCTGCCATCAGGTGCATCTGGAGCGGTTCGGCATCCCCGGTAAAACCCTGATCGGTTCGGACAGCCATACCCCCACCGGCGGCGGCATCGGTATGCTGGCCTTCGGCGCGGGCGGGCTGGACGTGGCGGTCGCCATGGGCGGCGGCCCCTACTACATAGCCATGCCGAAAATGGTACGGGTCAATCTGACCGGTAAGCTTTCCCCCTGGGTCGCGGCCAAGGACGTGATCCTCGAGGTGCTTCGTATCCTCTCCGTCAAGGGCGGCGTGGGCAAGATCATTGAATACGGCGGCGAGGGAGTAAAGAGCCTGTCGGTGCCGGAGCGGGCAACCATCACCAACATGGGCGCGGAGCTGGGGGCTTCCACCTCTATCTTCCCGTCGGATGAGATCACCCGGGAATTCATGCGCGCCCAGGGCCGGGAGGCCGACTGGGCCGCGGTCGGCCCCGACGACGACGCGGTGTACGACGAGGTGATCGATATCGACCTGTCCGCCCTTCGTCCGCTGGCTGCCTGCCCGCATTCTCCCGACGCGGTGAAGCCGGTCGAGGAGCTGAAGGGAATCCCGGTGAACCAGTGCTGCATCGGCTCCTGCACCAATTCCTCCCTGATGGACATGCTGAAGGTGGCGGCGATCCTGAAAGGGAAGACCGTCCATCCGGACGTGTCCCTTTCCATCGCTCCCGGCTCCAAGCAGGTGTATAACATGCTGGCGGAAAACGGCGCGCTGGCGGATCTGATCGCGGCGGGCGCCCGGATTCTGGAATGCGCGTGCGGTCCCTGCATCGGCATGGGCCAGTCACCGAACTCCGGCGGCGTGTCCCTGCGCACCTTTAACCGCAACTTTGAAGGGCGCTCCGGCACCGCCGACGCGCAGGTGTACCTTGTCAGCCCGGAAACCGCCGCGGCCTCCGCGCTGACCGGCGTGTTCACCGACCCCCGTACTCTTGGGGAGCCGCCGGTAATCGCCATGCCGGACCGGTTCCTTATCAACGATAACATGATTGTGCCGCCGGCCGACGAAGCCGATATGGATAAGGTGGAGATTGTCCGCGGGCCGAACATCAAGCCCTTCCCGCAGACCGCGCCTCTGCCGGAGACCATCGATGCGCCGGTGCTGCTCAAGGTGGGGGACAACATTACCACCGACCATATCATGCCCGCCGGGGCGAAGATTCTGCCCCTGCGCTCCAACATCCCCGCGATCTCGGAACACTGCTTCGTGCGGTGTGATCCCGAATTCCCCGCCCGCTGCAAAGAGGCTGGGAAGGGAATCATCATCGGCGGCTCGAACTATGGGCAGGGCAGCTCCCGTGAGCACGCCGCCCTGGCGCCGCTGTACCTCGGCGTCAAGGCCGTGATCGTCAAGTCCTTCGCCCGCATCCATGTAGCGAACCTGATCAACGCGGGCATCCTGCCGCTCACCTTTGCGAACGAGTCGGACTATGACCGGGTTTCTCTGGGCGACGAGCTCTGCCTGCCGGAGGTGCGGGAACGGCTGTCGAAGGGCGAAGCGATCGTTTTGGAGAATAAGACCACCGGCGAGACGCTGCCGCTGGTTTCGAATTTTTCGCCGCGGCAAGCGGCGATGCTGCTGGCCGGCGGCCTGCTGGATTATACCCGTGAAAGCAAGGCGTGAGTTCTTTACGCTGAAATACGCTTCTTTCCAGTCTGTTTGCGCCGCCTGTATGTGCGGGATGGAGGATTGGTATGGCTAGAAACGAACATATTTCCATGTCGGTGGTTCGCCGGCTACCCCGCTATTACCGCTTTTTGTATGATTTGAAGGAAAACGGGATCACTCGTATTTCCTCCCGGGAGCTTTCCCAGCGGATGGGGCTGACCGCCTCCCAGATTCGGCAGGATCTGAACTGCTTTGGCGGCTTCGGGCAGCAGGGATACGGGTATATGGTGGAACAGCTGTATGAGGAAATCGGCCGGATTCTTGGTATGGATCGCCTTTCTCCGACAGTGATGCTCGGCGCAGGCAACATGGGCCGCGCGATTGCCAATCACATGGATTTCGAGCATCGCGGCATCCGACTGGTCGGTGTGTTTGATGATTCGCCCGAGGTAGCGGGGCAGACGATTCGGGGGATGACGGTCCGCCCGATCGGGGAACTGGAAGTGGTCTGCGAGGCGGAGCATCCCGAGGTGGCCATCCTCTGTATCCCGAAGGAGGCGGCGCCGGCCATCGTGGATCGGCTGATCCGTTGTGGTGTGCGGGGCTTCTGGAATTTCAGCCATTATGACATCAGCTACCATTACCCCGAAGCGGTGGTGGAGAACGTCCACCTTGGCGACAGCCTGATGACCCTGTCCTATCAGCTGAAATCCTAGCGGCTCCTAAATTGAAAAGGGGACGGCGGCAACATTAGTTGCCGCCGTCCCCTTTCGGTTAAAAAACCATTCAGCGGCATTCCGCCGCCAAACGCTCCAACAGGCGATTCACCTCCGCTTCGGGCAGAGAGGGAAAGGGGCGAACCGGCGCTGGTTCGCCGTCGTCTGCCGATTCGTTTAGCGGCCGTGCAAGCCAGAGAACGTCGTGCCAAGCGCCGCCTTTGTATCCCGCCCGTGGAAACCGTCCTGCCGGTTCAAAGCCGAACCGTCTGTGCAGCCGGACGCTGGTTTCGTTGGAGTCGGTGATGCAGGCGTAGGCGTATTGGAACCCCTGTATCCGGAGCAGTTCCAGCATCGCCTGAAGCAGCGCGCTTCCGATTCCCCGGCGTTGAATGGCAGGCGTGAGATATAGGGAAAGCTCGGCGTTCCAACCGTAAGCGGGCCGCTTGTGCAGGGCCGACGCGTACGCGTAGCCGGCAGCATCGCCGTCCACCTCGCAGACAATCCAGGGATACAGCGCGGCGGCTTCCCGGATACGAGAGGCAAACTCCGCCGCTGTCGGGGGGATAAATTCAAAGGAAATGGCGGTTTCCTGTACATAGGGCGCATAAATGGCGGCAAGGGCGGCCGCATCCTCCGGACGGACGGGACGGAAACGGATCATGGAAAAGACCTCCCTGAAAAATGGGTAAAGTGTTTGAGAAGGAAAGCACGGAATTAAAACGGGTTTAAAACGGTAAACAGAAACCATGACAATAACTAAGTTAACTACTACAACACTATACCGCTTATCCCTCCCGATTGCAAGGCGGGCAGCGCCGCCGGCGTTTTGTTCACAATCCGGTGATATGTTTTCGGTTGAGGGAGGTATACTAAATAAAAAAATCCTATAGGCGGAACCTATGCGAAGGGAGCGGCAACAATGGCGGTTACGGAAAAAAGACCGGTTATTTATACGGGCGGCGATATTCTGACCATGGAAGAGGAAGAGACGGCGGAGGCGCTTTTGGAGGAAGGCGGGGTAATCCGCGCCGTGGGGACGCTTGTGGAAGCCCTGGCTCTCGCGCCGGACGCCGCGGTCGTCGACCTGGCCGGGCATACGCTGCTGCCCGCTTTTGTCGACCCGCACAGCCATATCACGGCGTATGCCAAAACGCTTTCTCTCCTCTCCCTTGAACAAGCGGAGAACTTCGACGACATTGCGCGGGCCGTCGCCCAATACCGGGAGGAGCACCGAATCGCGCCTGGAGAATGGATCATTGCCTTCGGCTACGATCATAATCGTCTTGCGGAGCGCGCCCATCCTACTCGCCGGGTGCTGGATATCGCCGCTCCGGGTAATCCTGTGCTGATCTCCCACAAATCCGGTCATATGGGTGTTATGAACACGGCGGCCCTCCATGCGGCAGGGATCACGGCCGAGACGCCGAACCCGGAGGGCGGTTCGATCGGCCGGGAGCCGGCCGGCTATGGACAGCCCAACAGCTATGGACAGCCTAACGGCTATTTGGAAGAGACGGCGTTCACTGTGCTGGCGGCTTCGCGGATTCCAAAACCGTCGGAGGAACAGCTCTGCCGGCAGCTGAAAACCGCACAGGAGGCTTATCTGCGGCACGGGATTACCACTGTGCAGGACGGCTTGACCAAGGCGGAGGACTGGGCAGTATGGAAGGCGGCCGCCCTGCGGGAAATGCTCCGGCTAGACGTGGTGTGCTATGTGGACGAAAAGGAAAACGCCGCTTTGCTGCAGGATAATCCGGATTGGCGCATTTATCGGAAGCGCCTGCGGATCGGCGGATACAAAATCTTTCTGGACGGATCCCCGCAAGGGCGAACCGCCTGGTTAAGTGAACCCTATGCGCCGTCCGGCGCCTCTCCAGGCGAGGAGCCGGGCTACCGGGGCTATCCCATTTACACCGACAGACAGGTGGAGGCATTTCTCCGCCAAGCGGCGGGGGAGGGCCAGCAATTGCTGGCCCATTGTAACGGGGATGCGGCGGCAGAACAGTGGATCACCGCGGCGGAAGCGGTATTGGGGCCGTCGGGAGGCGCCGCTCTCCGGCCGGTGATGATCCATGCTCAGACGGTGCGGGCCGATCAACTCGAACGGATGGCGAAGCTGTCCATGATTGCCTCGCTGTTCGTCGCGCACACCCATTATTGGGGAGATGTGCACCGCGCCAATCTGGGGGAGGAGCGGGCCGCGCGGATTAGTCCTGCCCGCACAGCAATGGACTGCGGCGTGACCGTGACCTTTCATCAGGACACGCCGGTGCTGCCTCCTGATATGCTGGATACCGTGTGGTGCGCGGTGAACCGCCGGACGCAGAGCGGCGTCCTTTTGGGCGAGGGAGAGCGGATTACGCCGCTGGAGGCGCTTCGCGCGGTTACGATCAACGCCGCCCGTCAGTATTTTGAAGAGGAGAGAAAGGGTTCTCTCCGGCCGGGAAAGCTGGCCGATCTGGTAATATTGGACCGGAATCCGCTGGCGGTCCCGCCGATGGAGCTTCGAAATATCCGGGTGCTGGAAACCATTAAGGAAGGGGAGAGCCTGTACCGGGCGTAAGCAGGGAAGTTCCGGATTGGATAAAAAAGCACGGACCGCGTCGACGGCCCGTGCTTTTTATCCGATAGCAGGAGGATGGCGAACAGGATGGTGGGAAATAGGGGAAGCATTAAAACGGTTCTGCTTCCTTGCCCGCAGCGGTCAGCGCTTCCGCCGATTCGGGGGAGGGCAGGCAGTCCAGCGCGGCTCGGCGGGCCGTCGGCGCGGCCCAGCGCACCGCATTGCCGATAATCCTCTGGACATGCGGGTTGTGAAAGGCCGGGTTGGTTTCATGGCCCGGCTGGAAGTAGAAAATGCGGCCCAGCCCTCTCGTCCAGCAGCATCCGGAACGGAATACCTCGCCGCCCCGGAACCAGCCGGTGAATACCACGGTTTCCGGCTGCGGAACGTCGAAAAATTCGCCGTACATCTCCTCTACATCCAGATGGAAAGCGGGCGGCAGACCCTCGGCAATCGGATGGCCGGGAGCGGTGCACCAAACCCGCTCAAAATCCCCGTCCCGCCAGCGCAGGGAGCAGGAGGTGCCGAGCAGCCGGGTGAACGGCTTGGACATATGGGCGGAATGCAGGGCGATAAATCCCATTCCGCGGTTAACGTGTTCCACAATTTTGCGCGCCAGTTCATCCGGAACCAGGTGGTGCGCGCAGTGCCCCCACCAGATCAGCACGTCGGTATTCTCCAGTATACTGTCCGGCAGACCGCATTCCGGCTGGTCGAGGGTTGCGGTCCGGGCCTCCACCCCGTCCAGTTCGTTCAGAAACTCCACGATGGTTCCATGAATGCCCTTCGGATAGACAGCCTGTACCTCGGGCATTTCCCGGTCGTGTACATTTTCATTCCATACGGTTACACGAATCATCATCCATTATCCTTTCTGTTGTAAACGGTTTCAAGGCGGCGAGCCGCCGGCGAAGAGATTCTTTTAGAAGCGGCCGCGGATGGTTTCCCCGGTCCGGTCGGATTCAAACGCCGCCTCCATGATTTTCATGACCCGCATGGCTTCCTCCGGCTTGACCTTCAGTTCCGTTGTGCCGTCGAGATAGGCGGCCAAGTCGCGGTAATACACATCGTAATCGGTTTCCACCCCGTCGCCGCTGAAATCGATCTCCTCCAGCGTGTCTTTCGCGCGGGGAGCCATGGTCTTGGTTGGGCCCGCCTTGGTATAGATGATCTCTTCCTCAAAGGTCACGACATGCTCCTTGGCGCGGATAATTTTGCCGCTGAAACTCCAATCCGGAATAGTCAGCGCGCCGCGGTCGCCATATACCAGCCAGCGGGGCGCTTCGATATAGTGGCTGGTTCCCACCTCCACCATGGCGGTCGGGCCATCCTCGAACCGCATGGTCAGGCGGAAGCCGTCGTCGCATTCCTTATAGGCGACATGGTACATTTCACAGGCCAGGGAAACCACCGGGCGGGGAATCATGCAGAGCAACTGATCGATCAGATGCACGCCCCAGTCCAGCATCATCCCGCCGCCGGCGACCGCATACTGCCGCCAGCCCTCGGGGATGCCGCGGGAGCCGGTGACCCGGCTTTCAATTTCGAACACATTGCCCAGCAGTCCCTTTTCAATCGTGTCCCGCACCCGGAGGAAATCGGCGTCGGCGCGGCGGTTCTGGTGAATGGTGAAGGGTACGCCGGTCTTTTTGGAGCAGTCCATCATTTCCTGCAATTCGGCGCTGGACATGGCGACCGGCTTTTCGCAGATGACGAACTTCCCGGCCTCCATCGCCCGGCAGGCGAGGTCCTTATGGAAGTTGTTCGGCGTGGCGATCAGCACAGCGTCCACTTTTTCATCCGCCAGCACAGCCTCAAAGGATTCGTACGCGGTTGGGATGCCCTCCTGCTGCGCCAGCTTCATTCGCTCGGGATTGATGTCGTACACGCCGCAGAAGGCGACGCGGTCGGTTTGGCGGATACCGTTGTTGTGCCAACTTCCCATGCCGCCGTAGCCGACAATCGCGATTTGGTATTGCTTCATGGATAATCCTTCCTTTGCTTCGAGATATTGGTGTTTCGGCAGCCTGGGCTGATTTTTTCTTTCAGGAGTTTCAGGAAATAGAAAGAAAGGAAAAATTCATTACCGCCGACGGCGCCGAAAGGATTTTCCCGGACTGATTTTTCTGTCAGGAAAAAAATTAGCTCCACCACATCGCCCCGGCGCCCTCGCGGATCAGCAGATTCTTCAGGAAGGAAACCGCTTTTTCCAGCCCTTCGCGCGGGGACATCAGACCGTCCTCGTGCTCGATACTGATCGCGCCGTCGTAGCCGGTCATCCGCAGGGCGGAAAGCATGTCCTTCCAGTTCTTCGTATCGGTGCCGTATCCGACAGTGCGGAAAATCCAGCTGCGGCCGGTGAGGTTTTCAAACGACTGGGTGTCCAGCACGCCATTCGCCGCGCAGTTGTAGGGGTCGATCCGGACATCCTTGGCGTGGAAGTGATAGATCGCGCCCTCCAGTTCCCGGATGGCGGCGACCGGGTCCATACCCTGCCAGATCAGGTGGCTGGGGTCGAAGTTGGCGCCGATGACGTCGCCCACGGCCTCCCGCAGGCGGAGGAGGGTACGGGGATTATACACACAGAAGCCGGGATGCATCTCGAACGCGATTTTTTTAACGCCGTAGGATTCGGCGATTTTTGCCGCCTGCTTCCAATAGGGAATCAGCACCTCGTTCCACTGCCAGTCCAGAATCTTGCCGTAGTCGCTCGGCCAGGCGCAGGTCACCCAGTTCGGACGCTTGGAATCCGGGCAGTCGCCCGGGCAGCCGGAGAAGGTGACTACCGTTTCCACGCCGAGCTTCTGCGCCAGGCGGCAGGTGTCGACAAACACCTGATGGAAGCCGTCTGCGGTTGCTTTATCCGGGTGGACGGGGTTGCCGTGGCAGGACAGCGCGCTGATGGTCAGTTCGTTTTCCGCCAGCAGCTCCTTCAGAGCGTTCAGCTTGCTTTCGTCGTTCAGGCAGTCGGCGACCCCGACGTGGCAGTCAACGGTATAACCGCCGGTGCCGAGCTCCACCTGCTCAACCCCGAGAGAATGCAGATACGCGAATGCCTGATCGGCGGGAATGCCCTGCAGCGGAACAGTTAAAACACTGAGCTTCATAGTTCCTGTTCATCCTTTCTTACCAAACGATGGTCGAATACTGAAAAAATTTGCCGGTTTGTGCTTATTTACAATCCCATTATAATAAAAATCCGCGGGAATTCAGCAACTATCCCTGCGGATTTTCTAAACTATTTTTCACTTTCCTGTTTTTTTAAGTCCCTTATACTGTCCGCCGTCCTGCGATAGGAGGCGGGGGTTCTCCCAGTGACCCGGCGGAACGCCTTATAAAAATTTGTGCCGTTGTTGAAGCCGCAGGCCATGGCGATCTCCGTGAGGTTCTGCGACGTGGTGTGGATCAGCTCGATCGCCCGCTGCACGCGTTTGCGCACGATGTATTCCACCGGCGACACCCCGTTGAAGCGTTTGAACAGGGTGGAAAAATACGCCGGGCTGACATGGACGATATCCGCCAGATCAGCCAGCCGCAGATCGCCGTCCAGATGGTCGTCAATGTAATGGAGAACGGTGTTCAGCTGCGTGATGTCCCGCTCTGAAAGAGGCTTTCCGGCTTTCTGCGGGTCGATGTAATCGTAATTCCGGATGATCTCGGCAAAAATTGTCTGGAGCTTGATTTTGACCATCAACTCGTAGCAAAGCCGCTCTTCCTCGAACTCTCGCCGGATTTCCTGAAAAAGAGAAAAAATGTACGGCGTGGCCGGATTTTCCCGGTCCAGTACGTTGGAAAAATGCTCCCCCCGCTCGAAAAACACCAGAAGAAAGTTGTAGTCCATATCATTTGATAGAGAATTCCAGATAAACGACGGATCAAAGTGGATGACCAGGTGCTTCAGAACTCGTCCTTCGGGGACGACCAGCTCGTGCGGATCAGCGTTGCTCAACAGAACCACGTCTCCTGTGTGAAGCTCGTATATCCGGGAACCGACATGATAATCTCCCTGTCCCTCCAGAACGCAGGAGATTTCCAGAGCGTGATGGCTGTGCGGGCCAGGGTGATAGGGGCCGATCACATGGTGCTCTTCAAAACAAATCAGCAGGTTGCCGTTTTTGTCGTGCAGAGTATAACGCGTCGCGTACCGCAGTTCATTTTCCATCACGGACCCTCCTTTCGGATGCTTTGAGTATACCCTGAAGAAACCAGCTTGTCAATTAAACGTAAAAAAACGGGGACCTTTGGAAAGGGACGGGCATAGGCTGGAGCAGGGGGAGAGGGGCTGTCCCTTTTCAGAGGACTATCTCTGTCCCGTCCACTTTCCGGAACGATAACCAATCAGCAGATCAAGAAAGGAAGGAACGAATATGTTTCCAGCAGCCCAAAGTATGCGCGGCTTTGCCCGCGTTGTCCTGAATACCGCGCCGGCCGCCCGCGCTTCGGTGCGGGGAGACGCGTCCCACCGGAGCCTGCATGGGGCGGTCAATTTTTATCCGGCGGCCGGAGGCGCTCTGGTCGTCGCCGAGCTGTACGGCCTGCCGTCCAAACCGGCGGACGGCGTTTTCGGTTTCCATGTCCACGCGGGAACCGCCTGCCGCGGAACGGCGGAGGAGCCCTTTGCCGAGGCCGACGGACATTTTAACCCCGCCGACCAGATACATCCTTACCACGCAGGGGATATGCCGCCCCTTTTCGGTAACGACGGATACGCGTATCTTGCATTTTTTACCAACCGATTTACTCCTGAAGAGGTAATCGGCCGGACGGTGATCGTTCACGCGCATCCGGATGATTTCACCACCCAGCCGTCGGGCAATGCCGGCAAAATGATCGCCTGCGGGGAAATCCGGAAGGAATAAAATGGGTATACCGCTAAAATCTTTGCAAAGATTGTTAATAATTCGAACAACTTTTCCAAAACATCTTTGGGAGCACCCAAAATCCAGACCAATACAAAGAAGAAAAAGGATGGTAATCTTTAGAAGAAAGCTCAAGCGGATATTATAAAATGACAGGAAGGTATTCCGGTGCTTGATCGGTTATATCGATCCAAACAGGATGTGCCGGCTGTCGGTGAAAGGATGGAGTTGTAGTGAAGCTTTCGAAAATTCTTTCCGGAGTTCTGGCCGTTGCCCTTTCTGCTATGTGCGTCGGCGGAGGGATTTCCTCTTCCGTCGCTCTGGCGGAGGAGCCGCTTGCCGAACCGCCCTTTACGGAGGAAAAGCTGGAATTTACCGCTTCCAATGGACAGACCCTTGCCTATTATCTGGTCAAGCCCAAAGATTTTGACGCGGACAGCAGCTATCCGCTGGTGGTCTATCTGCACGGCGTGGGCGGAGACACCGATACCAGCGGCTACGAGGCGCTGAAAAAGCAGCTTTTCAGCCGCGGCCTGAACTGCGTGTTTCTTGCTCCTCTGGCCGACTGGAACGGCGGCCAGACCTGGATCGACTATGCGGAGGTGCTGGCTCAGACGCCTCCCTGTAGCACCTATGATCAGTCGTCCCTTTCGATCACTCCCGCGCTGCTGGCCGCCAAGGAGCTGATCGAAAGCACCAGAACCGCCTGCCATACCGATCCGGCCCGCAGCTATGTGCTGGGCGTCTCCATGGGCGGGTATGGCGCCTGGGATCTTGTTACCCGGTATCCCGACCTGATGACGGCGGCCGTTCCCATCTGCGGCGGCTGCGATCCCACGACCGCCGCCAGGGTGAAGGATCTCCCGATCTGGATGTTCCACGGCACCGAAGACGCCGCTGTGGAGGTTTCCTGCTCTCAGGAAATGACCGCGGCGCTGCTGGAAGCCGGCAGCGGTGTGGTGAAATATACGGAATACGAGGGGCTGGATCACGGCATCTGGTTCAAGGTCTTTGAGGAACCGGAAATGCTGCCCTGGCTCTTCGCGCAGGGAACCGGTATCCGGGACGATTACGCCGATTTGAGCAAGGCCGGCGCCGCCGAAAACGTGACCGTCGAAACCGGCCGGGTTTTCGGGGATACCACCGTCAACTGCCTGGTTCGGGGAGCGGGCGAGGGCAGCGTCGCTTACACGGCGGAGGGGGAAAATACCATCGCCGACGCCCGGCTGAGGCTGGCCCTGATGTATGACGACGTAGCGTATTACATGGCGATCAAGGGCTATTCCTCCATCAACGACCTGATCCGTCTGGAGGTGCAGAGCGGCGCGGAGAGCGCGTGGACGCCCGTTACCCTTACCATGAGCAAGCCGGTGGAGCTGGGCCTGGTTTCCGGCGGCCCCTACACCTATTCCTCGGTTCTGCTGACGCCGGAAACGGCGCTGACCGAGGGCGTGACCGCGGTGCGCTATGTCTTTTCCGAGGATTATACCAACTGGTATATGATGGCCAGCGGTGCGGAAATCCTTTACTGGCCGGCGGAATCCGCGGTGGAGTGGGTCGAGCCGGAGCCGGATAACACCGACACCTGGGACGGCGTCACCATGACGGAAGGCTGGAACGGCGTGGATGATTTCGACGACCTTTCCCACACCGTGGACAGCAGCAATGTGCAGACGGTGAGCGATCCCTTTGTGGAACAGACGGTGATTGCCAAGCAGGGCCACGGCCCGGTGGGGTATTTCCGTTATGCGCAGAAGAACTGCTACATCACCGATCTGACGCTGTACGCCTCGCTGATCGAAGGCTTCCTGCCTGAAGAGGTCGGCGAATGGCTCACGGTTTCCGTCCGTGTAGAGGGATCCGACACGGACACCCCCATTGCCATGAGCAAAACCGCGGGAACCCTGTTGTATGAAAATGCCGTGCCTGACTATAACTACTACTCCTCGGTCATTACGCCGGCCGCCCCGCTGCCGGATAAGGTGATCTCCGTGAAGATTGAGTTTGCTGCCAGCTACATCAACTATACCATGTATATGGATAAGGTCGAGCTTACCTTCGCGCCAATTTCCGCTTCCTCTTCTACGCCGTCGTCGGAGGCGTCGAGTACGGCGTCTGCGGAGGAGCCGATTACGACTTCCCCGGAGACCTCGGACACGGCTGAATCGACGGAGCCGGGAACGGATACTACCGCCTTCTCCTCCGCGCGAACGACGGAACAGACGGCGGAAAAATCGCCGCAGACCGGCGGGCTTCCGGCGGTTGGCGGAATGCTTCTGGCGGCGGTTTCCGGAACGGCGGCGCTGCTGTGCCTGCGTCGTCGCCGGGCATGAGGCAAAACAAAAGATAGAAAGATGAAAATACAGGGAGAGAAGCCTTTGCGGTTTCTCTCCCTGTATTTGTCGCGTGACGTGTTTGGCGTCGCTTATTTCCGGCTGTCGCCGATCATGACCACGCCGCGTTCGGCGTCGAGGGTGACGGTGGTGCCGCTCTTCAAAATGCTGGTCGCCCCCTGCGCTCCCACCAGCACCGGCTTTTCCAGCGCCATGCCGACGATGGCGGCGTGGCTGTTCATGCCGGACTGCTCCGTCACAATGCCGGACGCCTCCTTCAGCAGATGGAGGATGTTGTTGCTGGTCTGCGGGATAACCAGGATATCCCCTGCGCGAAAATTGGCTTTGGCTTCCTCCTCATCCCTGGCGACGCAGAGGTTGCCGCAGGCGGTGTAGTTGGTTGCGCCCTTTCCCTGAACCAGGATATTTCCCACCAGATGCACCTTCAGAAGATTGGTGGTGCCGGAGATGCCCAGCGGCGCGCCGGCCGTGATTACCACAAGGTCCCCGCTTTCCAGCAGGCCGGCGTCGGTGGCCCGCTCCACGGCGTGGTCGAACAGCTCATCCATCGTGGCCTTCAAATCGCCCAGAATCGGGATCACGCCCCAGGACAAGTTCATCTGCCGCTGATAGGTGGGGTCGATGGTACAGCAAATGATGGGGCAGGCGGGGCGGTATTTGGAGATCATCCGAGCCGTGGTGCCGGATTTGGAAATGGTCAGGATGGCGCGTGCGCCGAGGTCGTGCGCCGTAGTCACCGTTGCGTGGGAAATCGCGTTGGTGACGTTGGGCAGCTCCTCCAGGTCGCGGGCAGTAAAGCGTTTTTTATAGTTGATATCCTCTTCGGTGCGGCAGGCGATCCGCGCCATGGTTTTCAGCGCCTCCACCGGGTACGCGCCCGCGGCGGTTTCGCCCGAGAGCATGATGGCGCTGGTGCCGTCGTAGATCGCGTTGGCCACGTCGGTGGTTTCCGCTCGGGTAGGGCGGGGGTTTTTCATCATGGAATCCAGCATCTGGGTGGCGGTGATCACCTGCAGGCCGGCGTTGTAGCCTTTATGAATCAGCATTTTTTGAATGCTCGGAATCTCCTCCAGCGCGATCTCGACCCCCATATCGCCGCGGGCGACCATGATGCCGTCCGAGACCTTGAGGATGTCGTCGATTTCCGCCACGCCCTCCGCGTTTTCGATTTTCGCGATAATACGGATGGTGTGGTTGCCGTTGCGCTCCAGCTCCTGCCGGATCTGGAGCACATCGTCCGCCCGGCGGGTGAAGGAGGCGGCGATGAATTCGGCCTCCACTTCGCAGGCGAAGCGGATGTCGTCCCGGTCCCGTTCGCTCATAAAGGGCATGGAAAGCTGAGCACCGGGCACGTTGATCCCCTTGTGGGAGGAAACCATGCCGCCGTTCACAACGGTACAGTGAATCTCCGTCGGGGTGGTTTTCTCCACCCGCAGCTCAATCAGGCCGTCGTCGATCAGGATGGCGCCACCCGGCTTCACATCGTTCGGCAAGCCGGCAAAGCTGACCGAGGCCATCGACTTCGAGCCTTCCACCGTTTTGGTGGTCAGGATAAAGGGATCGCCCGCCGTGAGCTCGACCTTTTCCGGAAAGGTTCCCAGCCGTATCTCCGGCCCCTTGGTGTCGATCAGGATGGCGATGGGGAGATTCAGCTCCTCGCGGAGCTTTTTCACCTGGTTGATCCGTACCAGCTGATGTGCATGGTCCTGATGGGACATGTTGATGCGGGCGACATCCATGCCGGAGAGCATCAGCTCCCGCAAAACGGCCGGATCGTCGGTGGAGGGACCGAGCGTACAAATGATTTTTGTTTTTCTCATAGCTGAAAAACCAACCCTTTCCCGGAAAATACCAGTCTTTTCAAATCGGCGTCCGGTGTCTTTTATGGCGGCTGCTTTCTGCAGCCGCTCTGGCCGCCGCTCTGTGGGGAAAAATATTACCGGAGCGAGGAAAATACTCACAATTTCCGAATTTCCCCTAGTTTGCAGTATATCACAAAATATTTTGGAAAAAAAGAAAAAAAGGCCGGGATTGTTATTCTTGAACGATTTTCTGGTATTTATCCAAAAAGAGGAAGGGGTGTGACCGCTTTTCGGGGGTTCTGCCTTGCCCGCATTTTTTAGCAAGTGTTTTTCCTGATGGGGGCGGAGAAAATGGCGGGGAAAAGGCGGGCAAGCCGTTGCATTTATCGAAAAAACCATGTAAAATACAAACTCAGGGCTTTCTTCTGTTCCGATTGGTAAAACAGCATACCGGCGTTAGAGAGTGGGGTCAGCCCGGTTTAAGAAATGGTTAATGATATAGTAAGCGGATGTTTCTTTTCCTCCGCTGGTCCGTGATAGAATAAAGGACGTTACGGCACCGTCTCCGTCCGACCTGCCAGGGCGGAAGAAACGGCTTTGCGCCGACGCCGAACAGTTGATGGAAAGGACGAAAGACGATGAGCGATCATTCCAGCCGCCGCAAAGAGGATACGCCGTACAGCGAACCCGCTCGTAAAGCCTCTTCGCGCCGGAAACACCGCCGGAACCGCCGGCTTCTGGCCGTAGCCGGCCTGCTGTTGCTGCTGGCCGCGGTAATCTGGCTGCTGTTTTATCTGTTCGGCGAGGTGAAGGTGAACTCAAGCGGGATCAGCCGTGCGCCCGTTGCTTCAGCCACTACAGGCGCCGGTTCATCGGAGGGCTCCGTTTCCGCGACGACCTCTTCCTCACAGGGGCAGGGAACTGCTCAAACGACGACCGCTGCCCGTCCGACGACTACCACGAAGCCGGTTTCTGGTACGTCGAGCAAGGAATATATCCAGCCGTCTGGGGCCGCGTGGAACCTGATTCTGGTCAACGATTACAATGCCGTTCCCGCAGGATACGAGCAGAATACCGTCATGGTCAGCGTGTCGGGGGGACAGATGGATCAGCGGGCGGCCGAATCCTACCGGCGGATGCTGGCCGACGGCGCGGCCTACGATATCCGGGGCGTGTCCCTGTTCCGTCCGCAGTCTCTGCAGGAGTCCCTGTTTACCCGGGAAGTGAACAAATGGAAGGGCCAGGGCTACGGACAGCAAGAGGCGGAGAGGGTTGCCAACACTATCGTCAAGCGGCCGGGCTACAGCGAGCATAACACCGGGCTGGCGGCCGACGTGGGCGGCAGCGGAAATTACAGCCTGAATCAGGACTTTGAAAACACCGCCGCTTATAAATGGCTGATTGCCCACTGCGCGGATTACGGGTTCATCCTCCGCTTCCCGAAGGATAAGGAGGAAATCACCGGCGTGATCTTTGAGCCGTGGCATTACCGCTACGTAGGGACGGAGGCGGCAAAGGAGATCATGAGCCGCGGCCTCTGCCTGGAGGAATATCTGTACGAAAAGGGACTGTAAAGGTATAAATTATGACCGGGAAGGGCGGCCGCCCTTCCCGCCGCTGTTTTTCGGGGAAGGAAACCGCTATGGAAGAAACAAATAAAAGAGACGAAAAAGGCAGGAAAAGAAGGAATGAAAAGAAGGAAAAATTCGCGTCCTTCGGACGGAAGGGGCCGGCGGTCTGGAAGCTGACGCTGGGCGCGCTGTATGTGGCGTTCTTCGCTTTGGCGGGGAACGTGCCGGTGCTTTCCGCGATCCAGCTGATTCCCGGCGTACCCATCACTCTGCAGATATTCCTGGTGGCAATGATGGGGCTGACGCTGGGAGTGCGCGGCGGCCTGACCAGTCTCGGCGCGGTGTGGATTCTTACCTTCTGCGGCCTGCCGATGATGGCGGGTGGACGGGGCGGTCCCGCGGTATTCCTTGGGCCGACGGCAGGGTATGTGTTCGGCTGGTTCTTCCTCGTGCTGTTGACCGGCCTGTATGCCGACGGGCCGATGAAACAGCTGCTGCATAAAAAGTGGCGGGGGATGTCCATCCATCTGCCGGCGGCCTTTCTGATCGGTATGGCGGGGGTGGGGATCGATTACCTCTGCGGTTCTCTGTTCCTGGCGGCGGTCGGAGGGAAGGCGCTGTCCGATATCCCGGCGCTGCTGCTGTCCAATCTGGCGTTTCTGCCGGGGGACATGGTGAAAATCGGTCTGGCGGCTTTTCTGTCGCTGAGCCTTTTCGCCGTCCCGGCGCTGCGCGGTATTTTCCCGGCGAGGGAATAGGCGACAGGCAATTAGGGAACGGAGTGAATAAGGGCGCGAAGGTCAAAAAAGGCGGCGCGGACGGCCGGCGCAAAGCATCTCGATGCCGCAAAAAAAGAAGGGGTTGACAGATTCGCTGCGGTCTGGTATAATGCTCTGGAAATAAACGAAGCAGAGCGTTTGCCCGCTCTCACCCTCCGGATTCCGTTCCGGCCGGTCAATACGGTTTTTCCCGGCTCCGTGTTTGGCGGGGCCGTTGGGTATAGTCGTTGTTCGCGGGCAGAGGATTTCTGTCCGCGTTTTCATTTTCAATTTAACAAAGGTGGAGGTGCTTACCCATAGCAAGTAAGGAACTGCAGATCAACGAGCAAATCCGAGACAGCGAAGTCCGCGTTATCGGCGCCGACGGCGAGCAGCTGGGAGTCATGCCGACGCGCGACGCCCAGAGAATGGCCGACGACAAAAATCTTGACCTGGTCAAGATCGCGCCGACAGCCACGCCGCCGGTGTGCCGCATCATGGATTACGGCAAATATCGGTTCGAACAGTCCAAGCGCGAAAAGGAAGCCCGCAAAAACCAGCACATCGTGGAGATCAAGGAGGTCCGCCTGGGCCTGAACACCGATATCGGCGATTTCAACACGAAGGTGAAGCATGCCGCCCGTTTCCTCGGGGAAGGCAACAAGGTGAAGGTTTCCATCCGCTTCCGCGGACGCGAACTGGGGCACCCGGAAATCGGGCATGAGGCCATGAAGCGTTTCGCCGAGGCCTGCGCGGAATTCAGCGTGGTGGAGCGGCCCTCGAAGATGGAAGGCCGTCATATGATGATGTTCCTTGCCCCGAAGCCGGTTAAATAAACCCCGGAAAAGCAACGCAAAGGAAGAACGAAAGCCTGAAATTTTTTCAAGCTTTGGGCTTTGCGTGCTCCGGCCGGCGAGGCGGGAGCCGTGTAGCCCCAGTTTCAGTAAGAAAGGAATGGTCCAACGATGCCGAAGATCAAGACGCACACCGGCGCGAAAAAGCGCTTTAAGCTCTCCAAAAAGGGCAAGCCGATCCGTGCGAAGGCGTACAAATCCCACATCCTGAACAAGAAATCGACCAAGCGCAAGAGGAATCTCCGCAAGACCACGGTGGCGGACGTCACCAACACGCGGCAGATCAAGCGCCTGATCCCCTACAAATAATCGAACGTTTTGGATGGAGGTAACGTAACATGGCTCGTATAAAGGGCGCGATGATGACGCGCAAAAGAAGGAAAAAGACCGTAAAGCTCGCCAAAGGCTACTATGGCGCTAAGTCCAAGCTGTTCAAGATGGCGAAGCAGGCCGTGATGAAATCCGGACAGTACGCCTACATCGGCCGTAAGCAGAGAAAGCGCGATTTCCGCCGTCTGTGGATCACCCGCATCTCCGCGGCCGCCAAGATGAACGGCATGAATTATTCGACCTTCATGAACGGCCTGAAGAAGGCGAACATCACCCTTAACCGCAAGATGCTCGCCGAGCTGGCTGTTTCCGACGCCGCCGCGTTTACCGCGCTGGCGGAAAAGGCGAAGGCCGCGTTATAATAAGCTGTCTCTGCGCCCGTCGGTTCATCCGGCGGGCGCATCCTTGCTTATGGATATCTTGGGAGGGACGCATTTTGCAGATTACCAGCCGCGACAATCCGACCGTCCGCCGGGTTCGTCGTCTGCTCGTAGACGGGAAGGCTCGTCGGGAGGAAGGGATGTTCGCCATCGAGGGCGCCCGCCTGTGCGAGGACGCCGCCCTGTCGGGGGTGGCGATCCATACCGTGCTGTACACCTCCCGTGCGGCGGAAACCTACGCCGCCGGCCTGCGGCGGATGCTGGACGCGTGCGAAGAAACGCGGGGGGAAGCGTACGAAATTCCGGACGCGCTGGCCAAGGCCATGGCGGATACCGCATCCCCGCAGGGGATTTTTTGCGTGTGCGGGATGCTTGACAATCGGGACGGTTTCGATACAATAGGAAGAAAACCGCCCCGCCGCGGCTATCTGGCGCTGGAAAATATGCAGGATCCGGCCAATCTCGGGGCGGTGGTTCGTACGGCGGAAGCGCTTGGCCTGGACGGCCTACTGCTGTCGGACGGCTGCTGCGACGTCTATAACCCCAAGGTGCTGCGGGCCAGCATGGGCGGGGTTTTCCGCCTGCCCTTCCTCCCGGCGGGGGATATGGCGGAGACGGTCCGCATTCTGCGGGAACGCGGGCTGGAGTGCTGGGCCTGCGTGGTGGACGGGGACGCGATTCCGCTGCCGGAAGCCGATCTCGGCCCGCAGAGCGTCTGCGTGATTGGGAACGAGGGCGCGGGACTGCGGCCGGAGACGATCGCCGCCTGCACGGGCTGTTTGACCATCCCGATGGCCGGGCGGGCCGAATCCCTCAACGCCTCCATGGCGGCGGGGATCGTCATGTGGGAAATGACGCGGGGAGGGCGGGCTGCCGCTCCGCGGAAATAAAACGGGAAGCATGGCGAAAGGCTGATGCGAAGCTGCAAGAAGAAGGTGTTCAGCCGACTTCTTGCCAGCTGAACACCTGGAACTGTCCGGACGAAAAGAAAAGGAGGGAAGGCGGATGGATGCGCGGCTGTACTGGCTGTGGATGCAGGGAGCGATCGGGCCCGGCAGTCCGAAATCGGACGGCCTGCTGCGGGCGTTCGGCCATCCCTCCGTGCTTTGGAAAGCCGCGTCCCTCGGCCGGACCGCCGACCTGAAGACGGAGGACGGCAAGGGGTTGGATTGGTTTGGACTTTCCGAGACCGAACGAAAGCGTCTGGCCGATCCCTCCCTTGACCGGGCGGAGGCGCTGCTCCGGCAGATGAAAGAGCGGGGCGTCTGGCTGCTTACGCCGGAAGACGCACGGTATCCCTCTCTTTTGCGGGGAATTCCCGGCCTGCCGTTGGCGCTGTACGGCATGGGCGAGCTGCCCGACTGGGAGCTGACGCCGCCGCTCGCGGTGGCCGGCACCCGAAAAATCAGTGATTACGGTCGGCAGGCAGCCTGGCTGATTGCGGGCGGACTTGCCCTCGGCGGGGCCGCGGTGGTCGCCGGCGGCGCGGTCGGCGTCGAAGCGGCCGCCCATCGCGCGGCGCTGGAGGTCGGCGGCCTGACCGTTTCGGTGCAGGCGGCCGGCTTTGACGCTCAGTATCCCTCCCAGAACCGGGAGCTGCGGGAAGATATCCTCGCCGCCGGCGGGACGCTGCTCTCCGAATATCCGCCGGACGAGCCTGGAAGACGGCTTACTCATGACGATTTCCTCATGTGCAACCGGATCGTGAGCGGACTGTCCCTCGGCGTCTGTGTGATTGAGGCGGGGGAGAAAAGCGGCTCGCTGATGATCGCCCGCCATGCGAGGGATCAGGGCCGGGACGTGTTCGCCGTCGCGGGGAATATCGTGACCGGGCGGAGCGTCGGCACCGACGCCCTGATTAAACAGGGTGCGCGGCTGGCGGACCGTCCGGAGGAAATTATCGAGGAATACCTGCCGCGCTTTCCCGATATACTAGACCGGGAAGCGGCGGCCTCCATCCGGGAGCATCCCGCGTTCCGCACCCTCTTTGCCGGGCGGGAGCCGCTCTCTCCGGTTCAAGCGCCGAAACCCGCTCCCACGGAAAGGGCGCGGAAAGCGTGGAGCAGGCCGGAGACGCTGGGAACGCAGGAAAGTGAAAAAGAAGAGCGCATGGAAAAACCGGAAAAACCGGAGCAGTCGTCTCCGCCGTCCGCCGTGTCCGGGGAGGCCCGCCGGGTGTGGGAGACGCTGGATGAAGAACCGCGCCTGATCGGCCCGCTGGCGGAAGCCTGCGGCCTGCCTGTTCCGGCCGTCTTGATTGCCCTGACCGAGCTGGAGATGCAGGGAGCCGCCCGCCGGCTTCCCGGCCAGCTGTATGTCCGGGGCTGAGCCGTTTCCAATAAACGATCCAACCTGAGAAAGAACGGTGATGCCGAGTGTCGAAACTGGTGATTGTGGAGTCGCCGGCCAAGGCGAAAACAATTCAGAAATACCTGGGTCCGGGCTACAAGGTAGTGGCCTCGATGGGGCATATCCGCGACCTGCCCAAAACCCTGCTTGGGGTGGATATCGAGCATGGCTTCCAGCCGCGGTATATGGATATCCCGGGCAAGACCGCCCTGATTCGCCAGCTCAAGACCGACGCGGCTGAGAGCGACGGCGTCGTCCTGGCGACCGACCCCGACCGCGAGGGGGAGGCGATCTCCTGGCACCTTGCGCAGCTGCTCAAGGTCGATCCCGAGCAGAACAACCGCGTGACCTTCAATGAGATCACCAAATCCGGCGTGACGCAGGGGATGGAGCATCCCCGCCCGCTGGACATGAATCTGGTGAACGCGCAGCAGGCACGCCGCATCCTGGACCGGATCGTGGGCTACAAGCTCAGCCCCTTCCTCTGGAAAAAAATCCGTAAAGGCCTTTCTGCCGGCCGCGTCCAGTCCGCCGCCGTGCGGATCATTGTGGACCGGGAGGAGGAAATCCGCGCCTTTGTCAGCGAGGAATATTGGACTATCGACGCCCTGCTGGCCGCCGACGAAAAGGGAAAGGGCTTTCCCGCCCGTTTTCACGGCACTAAAAAGGGCAAGCTGAAGATTGAAAACAAGGAGGAGGCCGACCGGATTCTTGCCGCCCTGCGGCAGGCTTCCTTTATCGTGGATAAGGTCAAACGAGGCACCCGGCAGATTTCGCCCGCGCCGCCCTTCATCACCTCCACCCTGCAGCAGGAGGCAAGCCGGAAACTGGGCTTCGCCGCCCGCCGGACCATGAAGGCCGCGCAGGAGCTGTACGAGGGTGTGGAAATCCCCGAAATGGGCGCCGTCGGTTTGATTACGTATATGCGGACCGATTCCCTGCGCATTTCGGAGGACGCCCGCCGGGACGGCGCTGCATTTATCCGGGAGCGTTATGGGGAAAAGTACCTGCCCGAAAAGCCCCGGATGTTCAAATCCCGCTCTTCGGCCCAGGACGCGCACGAAGCCATCCGGCCCTCGATGCCCGCCCTCACGCCGGAACAGGTGAAGGACTCCCTGACCGCTGACCAGTATAAGCTGTATAAGCTGATTTGGGATCGCTTCATGGCCAGCCTGATGGCCAACTGCGTCCATGACACCTGTCAGATGGATATCGCCGCCGGGGACTACCTGTTCAAGGCCTCCGGCTACACGGTGAAGTTCGACGGCTACACCACCTTGTATGTGGAGGGAAAGGACGAGGACGACGAAACCGGCGGCCCTCTGCCCGTGCTGGCCGAGGGACAGGAGCTGATTCCCCGCGAGCTGAAGGGGAACCAGCACTTTACCCAGCCGCCCCCCCGCTACACCGAAGCGACCCTGATCAAAACGCTGGAGGAAAACGGTATCGGCCGTCCGTCTACCTATGCGCCGACCATCACCACCATCCTTGCCCGCGAGTATGTCGAGCGGGAGGGGAAGGCGCTGAAGCCTACCCCGCTGGGGGAGATCACCACCCGCCTGATGAAGGAGCAGTTCCCGGAGGTGGTGGATGTGGAGTTCACCGCCAATATGGAGCATCAGCTGGACGACGTGGATTCCGGCAAGAGCGACTGGGTGGAGACGCTGGATCACTTCTACCAGGGGTTTGCACAGACACTGGAAAACGCGGAAAAGACTATGTCTGGTGAGAAGATCACCGTGCCGGACGAAGAGAGCGACGAGGTCTGCGAGCTCTGCGGGCGGAAAATGGTGGTCAAATCCGGACGGTACGGCAAGTTTCTCGCCTGCCCGGGCTATCCCGAATGCAAGAATACCAAGAAGATCATCAAGGACACCGGTGGAATCTGTCCGAAATGCGGCGGCGCGATCGTCGCCAAGAAATCCAAGAACAACCGGGTCTTTTATGGCTGCGCCAATTATCCGAACTGCGATTTCGTCACTTGGAATGAACCGGCGAAAAAGCTGTGCCCGCAGTGCGGCAAAAACCTGTTCAAGAAAAAGGGCAAGGCCGGCGGCCTGTTCTGCCTGACGGAGGGCTGCGGCTACACCTCCGACGAAAAGTAAGGGCCGGAACCACTTCCGGAAAGGATGTCCCTCTATGAACGATAACCGACTGCTGGTCGCGGGCGCGGGGCTGGCCGGCTGCGAAGCGGCCTGGGCGGCTGCGAACGCCGGGATCGACGTGACGCTGGTCGAGATGAAGCCGGAAAAGCGGACCCCCGCCCATCACGGCGATGGCTTCGCGGAGCTGGTCTGCTCCAACTCCCTGAAGGCCGCCCGCCTGGACAGCGCCGCCGGACTCCTGAAGGAGGAGCTGCGGCGGCTGGGATCGGTCTGCATGGAGGCGGCCGACGGCTGCGCGGTGCCGGCGGGCGGCGCGCTCGCCGTGGACCGGGACCGTTTTTCCGCTATGGTGACGGAACGGATTCTCCGTCATCCCCGAATTACGGTGGAGCATCGGGAGCTGATCGATCTGCCGGATTCCGGCGCGGCGGTGATTGCCACCGGCCCGCTGACCGCCGATCCGCTGGCGGACCGCCTGCGGGCGCTTTGCGGCGGGGCGCTGAGCTTCTACGACGCGGCAGCGCCCATCGTCGCGGCGGACAGCGTGGACATGGACAGCGCTTTCCCCGCTTCCCGTTATGGACGGGACAGCGGCGTTTCCGCCGAAGGCGAAAGCGCCGGGGCGGATGGGCCGACGGGGGATTACCTCAACTGCCCGCTGAATAAAGAGGAATACGAGGCGTTCCACGCCGCGCTGGTCGCGGCCGAGACCGCCCCGCTGCACGCCTTTGACGCGCCGGCGGACAGCGCGCTCCGGGTATACGAGGGCTGTATGCCGATCGAGGTGCTGGCGAAGCGGGGAAAAGACGCGATCCGCTTCGGCCCGATGAAGCCGGTGGGCCTGCGCGATCCCCGGACAGGCCATCGTCCCTGGGCGGTGCTGCAGCTCCGCCGGGAGAACGCGCAGGGGACGATGTTCAATCTGGTCGGCTTTCAGACAAACCTGAAGTTCGGGGAGCAGAAGCGGGTGTTCGGGATGATCCCCGCTCTGAGAAACGCGGAGTTCCTCCGGTACGGGGTGATGCACCGCAACACCTTCCTGGATTCCCCCCGCCTGCTGGACGCGGGCTTTGGCTTCCGCGCCCGGCCGGGGCTTTTCTTCGCCGGGCAGATGACCGGTGTGGAGGGATATATGGAGTCGGCGGCCTCCGGCCTGCTGGCGGGACTCAACGCCGTCCGCTTCCTGCGGGGAAAGGGGGCGTGGATTCTGCCGCCCGACACTATGCTCGGTGCGCTCGCCGGATATGTCAGCGACCCGTCGGTCCGGGATTTCCAGCCGATGGGGGCGAACTTCGGGGTGCTCCCGCCGCTGGCGGAGCCGATCCGGGACAAGCGGCAGCGGTATGCCGCCCTGTCGGCCCGCGCGCTGGAAAGCCTGGCGAACGCGGCCAAAGCCGCCGGAATCACGCTGCGTGGGGCCGCGCATTATCCCGGTACGGCGGGAAAGAGCGCGGGGCAGCCGTAAACAGAAAAACCGGGCGGGATGCGGAACGCCTTCCGCCGCGACAGAAAGGCAGGAAACAACATGCGTGTGATCGTGGACGCGTTCGGCGGGGACAACGCCCCGCTGGAAATCATCAAGGGAGCGGCTCTTGCTGCTCAGGAATATAAGCTGGAGATCGCGCTGACCGGCCGTGAGACGGAGATACGACGCGTCGCGCAGGAGAACGGCGTCTCCCTCGAGGGAATGACCATTTTCGACGCACCGGACGTGATCCGCATGGAGGACGAGCCAAAAAGCATCCTGAAGGAACATAAAAACTGCTCGATGGCCGAGGGGCTCCGCCGCCTTGCCGCCGGCGAGGGGGACGCGTTCGTCAGCGCCGGAAGCACCGGCGCGCTGATTATGGGGGCGACCTTCCTGGTCAAGCGGATCAAGGGGGTATCCCGGGCCGCGCTCGCCCCGTTGATGCCGGGGGACAACGGTCCTTTCATGCTGATCGACTCAGGCGCCAACGTGGAATGCCGGCCGGAAATGCTGCTCCAGTTCGCCCACATGGGGAGCATTTACATGACCAGCGTCCTGGGGGACGGCAAGCCCGCCCGGGTGGGGCTGGTCAACGTCGGCACCGAGGACACCAAGGGCGGCGAGCTCCAGCACGAGGCATTTGCCCTTCTGAAGGAGAGCGGACTCAATTTTGTCGGAAACATCGAGGCGCGGGACATCCCCTTCAACGCCGCCGACGTGGTGGTGGCCGACGGCTTCGCCGGCAACGTTATCCTCAAGCTGATGGAGGGGGTGGCCGACGTGTTCATGAAGAGCCTGAAAGGGATTTTCTTCACCAACCTGCGCACGAAAATTGCCGCGCTGCTGGTCAAGCCGTACCTGGGGGGCTTCAAAAAGAAAATGGACACCTCCGAATACGGCGGCGCCCCTCTGCTCGGAGTAACAAAACCGGTTATCAAGACCCACGGCAACGCCAAGGCCCCCGCAGTAAAGAACGCGATTCGGGTTGCGGCCGAGTTTTCCCGCAAGGGTGTGATTGAGCAGATCGCCGCCGCTGTCAAGCCGGCGGAAAAGGCGGAAGCAAAGGCGGCGGAAGCGCCCGCCGAAGGGTAAAGAAACGCTGCTTTTTGAACGTCTTATGAAAAAAATAAGGCTTTTCTGAGACAATCCGCGCCGAAGGTTCTTGCGCCGTTCCTCTGCAACAGGTATGATGAGAAAAAAGACCTTTTAAGGAGGAAAACCGGCATGGAGAATACTGAGAAATTCCGCCGCCGGCGTAGACGCCGACTGGCGACGATCGCGGCGGCAGTCGCCGTCCTGCTGGCTGCGGCCTTTTTCCTTTGCGGCCTGCTGCTGACGACCAAAACGGTCAACGGCTGGCATGGACTCTGCCTGGGCACGGAGCTGACCCTGACGGGAAAGCCGTTCGTCAAAATGTCGGACGAGCCGCTGCGGTATTTTACCCGTTATTGCGACGCGGAGGCGCTGGGGAAGATCGACGGCGTGATGTTGGATCAGGAGACTCCCGGTCATGATGGATATCTTTATCGGGACGGGCGGATGTATTACTACAGCGGCGGGGCGTTTACATCGCGTTATTGGATATGGACGCTGAAGCCCGTCGAAAAGGAGCCGGAAAGCATGGTACTGAACTTTGTCCGCCGCTATATCGAGGAGAACCGGGGAATGGCGGAAACGGAAGAATTTGTCGAAATCACCGACCGGCTGGCCGACTGGAACATGGACGGCGACGACCTCGCGTCCCTGGCGGCGCTGCTGGAGGAGCACTTCGGGGTGGAGCTGCCGGAAACTGAGGTCGCCGGATGGGACACGGTGGAGGACGTTGTCGCCAGCGTGGGGGATCGGCTGTAAAGCGGGTTCCCACTGGAACCCGCCAGTTCCCTATGGAACCCGCCGGTTCCATAGGGAATCGGGGAAAACACGGCGAAAGGATGATCGAACATGGAAACGGCGGAAAACTATGCGGCGCTGATGGACGCTCTGGGATATACCTTTCAAAATCCCCGTCTGCTGGAAAACGCGCTGACGCATTCCTCCTTTGCCAATGAGCGGAAGGCGGGGGCGTATAAAAGCAACGAGCGGCTGGAATTTTTGGGCGATTCGGTGCTCGGGATGGTGACGGCGGTCTACCTGTTCCATAAGGAGAACGGGCCGGAGGGGGAGCTGACCAAGCTCCGCGCCGCGCTGGTATGCGAGAAGGCGCTGTGTTCTTATGCCCGGGAGCTGGAGCTTGGCCGGTATCTCCTGCTCGGTCGGGGAGAGGCCCGCACCGGGGGAGCAGATCGCCCCTCCATTCTGGCGGACGCCTTTGAGGCGGTCACGGCGGCGATCTATCTCGACGGCGGGATGGAAGCGGCGCGGGATTTCCTGCTGCCCTTCTTGAAAAAGGAGCTTTCCAATCACCGCCGGCTGCATTTCAAGGATTACAAGACCACCCTTCAGGAGATCATCCAGCAGAATCCCGAGGAGCAGTTGGATTATGTCCTGACGGGTGAGAGCGGACCGGACCACGACAAGACCTTTCGGGTGGAGGTTCATCTCAATTCCAATGTGATCGGCAAGGGCCGGGGACGCAGTAAAAAGGAGGCCGAGCAGCAGGCGGCGCGCGAGGCTCTCCAGCTGATGGGCTACGGCGACCGGTGAGCCTGCAAAACCTGTAAAAGCGCCATGGGTGCAGAGGGGCGCGCCGGTATTGGGCGCGCTTGTGCACAGGCATAACAGGCGCAGCAGGGATAAAAGAGGGGGACGCGGCAATGCGGCTGGAAACGGAACGGCTGCTTCTCCGCCCGTTTCGGTCGGAGGACTGGCCTGATCTTTACCGCTATCTGTCGGATGATGCGGTGGTGCGGTATGAACCATACGGGACCTACACCGAAAAGGAGTGCCGGCGGGAGGCGGCGGCGCGGGCGCGGGACAAGTGCTTTATCGCTGTCTGCCTGAAGGGGGACGGCGGTCCGATGATCGGGAATCTGTATTTCGCCCCGCGGGAATACGAAACGTATGAGCTGGGTTTTGTGTTTGCCTCCCGGTTTCAGAGGCAGGGCTATGCGGAGGAAAGCGCCCGCGCCCTGATGGCGGACGCCTTCCGGAACCAGGGAATCCGGCGGATCGTCGCCCGGTGCAATCCGGACAACACCGCCTCCTGGCGGCTGCTGGAGCGGCTGGGGATGCGGCGGGAGGGCCACCTGCGCCAAAATATCTGGTTTAAGACCGACCGCGAGGGCCGCCCGCTCTGGCAGGATACCTATGAATACGCCCTCCTCGCAGAGGAAGCTCTCCTCCGCGAGGAGACTCTCCTCCTTCTGGAGAGACTCCCGCGGGCGGGGGAGAAGCCGGCGGAGCCGGTTCTGTGCGGCGGGATGGACAAAGGAAAGGGCAGGACCTGAATTGCGGAAAAAAGACAGTTTGGACGCAACTGCGAAAATCCTCCCCGCGCCGGCCGGAGCAGACGAGCCGGCCGCGGCGGCCGAAGGAGGAGAAAAAGCTCCGTCCGGGGAAAAAAGCTGGAAGGTGCTCGGCCAGATCGGCGTGGTGCTCGGCGTTTGCCTGGCGGGCGAGGGGATCGCGGCGGCGCTGCCGGTTCCATTCCCCGCCAGCGTGGTCAGCATGGTACTGCTGTTCCTTCTGCTGCTGGCAAAAGTGATTCGTCCTCATCACCTGAAGGAGAAGGCCGGGTTCCTGATGGAAAACATGGCGATTTTTTTCGTTCCGGCGGGGGTGGGGATCATGACCCGTTTCGACGCGATCCGGGACAGCTTGCTGCCGCTGCTGGCGGTCTGCGTTCTTACCACGATTATCACCTTTGCCGTCACGGCGTTTACCGTGCGGGGCGTGGTCGCCCTCCAGAATCGGGCGCGCGCTCGCCGGAACGGCGCGGGTTTCGAAACCGGAGAGAGGGGGGAGAGCCGTGGAAACAATGCGTAAAGCGTTGGAAGCCGTCACCTCGTCGCCGCTGTTCGGCATTGTGCTTTGCGTCGCCGCCTTCGAGCTGGGGGTGTGGCTGCAGAAAAAGCTGAAGACCCCGCTGTGTCATCCCTTGCTGATCGCGGTGGCCCTGATTATCGCGGTGCTGAACGTATTCCACATTTCCTTTGAGGATTTTAACGAGGGCGGGCAGCTGGTCTCCCTTTTCCTTGCGCCGGCGACAGCGGTGCTGGCCCTGTCGATATACAGCCAGCTTGCCGTGCTGAAAAAGCATTTTCTGCCCATCCTGGCGGGGTGCCTGGCGGGTTCTCTCGCTTCGATGGCAAGCGCGTTCGGACTCTGCCGGCTGTTTGGGCTGGACGACGCGCTGACAATGTCCATGCTGCCGAAAGCGGTAACTACGCCTATCGCCATGGGGGTGTCTGAGGCGCACGGCGGTATCGTGTCTGTCACCGTCGCGGCGGTGATCGTGACCGGTGTTCTGGGAGCGATGGCCGCTCCGGCGCTGATCCGTCTGTTTCGGGTGAAGGATCCGGTGGAAGCCGGGGTGGCGATCGGCGCCTGCAGCCATGCTGTCGGCACCACCAGGGCCATTGAGCTGGGAGAGGTTCAGGGAGCGATGAGCAGCATCGCGATCGGGGTATCCGGATTGATCACCGTGCTGATTTCCCTTTTCCTTCCCTGAGGCGAGTCGTACGACCCATTGTGTGGTGGGAGGAAAATATACGGACGGATTCGACGGAAAAAGCGGAAAAATACAGGAATATCCGGTTTAATCCGTTGATGTACGGCGAGTTTTCCACCAAATCGGCTTCCGGGTGGAAAAATGTGAAAACGGTGAATAGGCGGAATATGCCTTTTTGCAGGACGCAGCCCGCCTGAAAAAGGGGCAGCGTCTGCTGTATAAAGCAAAGGAGAATTGTAAATATACGGCGTATTTTCCACCAAATCGGCCTTTGGGTGGAAAAATGTGAAAAGTGTGAAAAGGTAAAATACGCCGACATTTTGGAGAAGACAAAGCGGGCAAGCGTGGTGGAAAAGAGCAGGGCGGAAAAACGTAAAACCAGCCGAATTCCGGTAATTTTCTTCCCCCTTCTGCGGAGAAGATTCCGTCGGAAGAAAACGGCTGTATTCTTCCTCATCGCGGCAAAAACGAAAGAAAACGCCGATGTTCCCCGCCGTGATTTTCGGATTTCATTCCGTACGTCTGCTTTTTTCCTTTACAGGGGCCTCCGCTTTCCGGCCTTCCGGGCCCGGAGGAGAAGGTTCCGGAAACTACGGAATTCCCGGCGCGGCATTAACACCGGGCGGATGACGCTACGGACAGCCCCGACGGATATCCATGCCGGACATAGTAAAAACAGCGATCCGATTCCAACGACGACTTTGGGAGGTACCCTATGATTCTCAAATCCCTGGAGCTGCAGGGCTTCAAATCCTTTCCCGACAAAACGGTGCTGTCCTTCGGACAGGGGATGACCGCGGTGGTCGGGCCGAACGGCAGCGGCAAATCCAATATCAGCGACGCGATCCGCTGGGTGCTCGGCGAGCAGTCCACCAAAAGCCTGCGCGGCTCCAAGATGGAGGACGTAATCTTCAACGGTACGGCAGCCCGCCGCGGCGTGGGCTTCGCCGAGGTATCGCTCGTCATTGACAACACCGCCCGCCGGCTGGATTACGACAACGACGAGGTGAAGGTCACCCGCCGGTATTACCGGTCGGGGGAAAGCGAATACCTCCTCGGCGGGGCGACCGTCCGGCTGAAAGACATCCAGATGCTGTTTATGGATACCGGCCTCGGACGGGACGGCTATTCCATCATCGGGCAGGGCCGGATCGGGGATATCGTCGCCTCCAAGTCGGAGGATCGGCGGGAGATTTTCGAGGAAGCCGCCGGCATCGCCAAATACCGGTACCGGAAAAACGAAGCGGAGCGCCGTCTGAGCGCGGCGGAGGACAACCTCCTCCGCCTGCGGGATATTTTGCAGGAGCTGGAAGAGCGGGTCGGCCCTCTCGCCCAACAGGCAGAAAAGGCGAAAAAATTTCTGGAATACGCCGGGGAAAAAAAGGAACTGGAGATCGGCCTCTGGCTCCACACGCTGGAAGCCTCCCGCGAAGCGATGCGGGAGCTGACCTCCAAGCTGGAGCTGGCCCGCACCCAGTACGACGGGGCGGGGGACGCGATCGACGAGCAGGAGGCCGAGATCGAGCGGATTGCCCTCGCGGCCCAGCAGATCGCCGTGCAGATCGAGGAGGTGCGCCGCGGAGCGCAGGCTTTGGAAGAGGAAGCTGCGCGCTGCGATGGGGACGCGGCCGTGCTGCGTAACGACATCTTCCACAACACGGAAAACATCGGACGTATCCGGGGAGAAATCGAGCAGTCCCGGGCCGGCGGGGAGGAGTTCGGGCAGGAAATCGACCGTCTGCTCGCCGAAGCAGAGACGAAAAAGGCCGCGATTGCCGAAGCCGAAACCGAGCGGCTTGCCCTGAGCGAGGAGCTGGAGGGACTGTCCCGTTCCAGCGACGAGGTGTCCGGCCAGATGGAGACGCTGTCCCGGGAAGCGTCGGACATCGCGCTGAAAATCGCGGATATCCGGGTAAAAGGAGTGACAAGCGAATCCTCTTTACAGGAGATCACCCTCCGTCTTTCCCAGCTGACGGCGGGCATTGCCCTGCGGAATCAGCAGAGCGCCGCCGCGAAAAAGGAGGCGGACGAATGCGCCGCCGCTCTCAGCGCCTGCGAGGAGAAGGTGGAGAGCCTCCAAAATGCGGTAAAGGGGTATGAGCTGCGGTACCAGTCCCGCGCCAGGCGGCTGGACGCCGCCAAGCAGGAGGCCGACCAGCTCGGGCTGGACGCGGAGGAGAAGCGTCGCCGGGTGAAACTCCTGGAGGACCTGGAGCGGAATATGGAGGGCTTCGCCCACAGCGTCAAAACCATCATGAAGCAGGCGGAACGGGGGGCGTTGCGGGGTGTTCGCGGCCCGGTTACCCGCCTGATCGAGACCGGGGCGGAAACCGCCCTCGCGGTGGAAACCGCCCTCGGCGCGGCGACTCAGAACATCGTGGTCGAGACGGAAGACAACGCCAAGCGGGCCATCGCCTACCTGAAGGAGAACAACGGCGGGCGGGCTACCTTCCTGCCCCTCTCGTCGGTAAAGGGGAATCTGCTGTCCGAGCCGGGGTTGGAAGCGGAGCCCGGCTTTGTCGGGATCGCCGCCTCCCTGGTGAAATACGACCCGGAATACGAGGGAATCGTGCGCTCCCTGCTCGGCCGCACCGCCGTGGCGGAGGATATGGACTACGCTGTGACCATCGCCCGGAAATACCGCTACCGCTTCCGGGTGGTCACGCTGGACGGGCAGGTGGTGAACGCCGGCGGCTCGATGACCGGCGGCTCCAGCGTAAAGAACGCGGGGTTGCTCTCCCGCCGGAATGAGATTGAGCGGATCGCGGCGCAGGCCGCCGTCCTGCAGGAGAAGGCCGAGCAGGCCCGCGCAGCGTGGAAGGCCGCCGGGCAGGAGGCCGCCGCCGCTGAAGCCGCGTTGTCCGGCACCCGCGGGGAGCTGGCCACCGCGCAGGAGGACCGCATCCGCTTTGAGGCGGAGCTCCGCCGTCTGACCGAGCAGGCCGAGGCGAACGAGCGGGCGGTGAAGGAATTCGCCGATGAGATTAAAACGCTGGGCGAACGGGCGGAGGAATGCAGGCGTCTCGCCGCCGAAGCGGAGGCGGAAGCCGCCCGCGCCGGGGAGGAAAAGGCGGCGGTGGAGGAAAAGCTCGCCGCCCTGACCGGCGGCCGCCAGGAGCTGGCTGAGAAGCGGGAGGCGCTTTCCGCCCGGGTGACCGAAACCAAGCTGCGGACGGTGACGCTGAACAAGGAGATCGAAGCCGCCCATGCGGCGGTGGATACCTTGAAGGCCCGTCAGGCTGACGCGGCGGGAAGGGAGGAGGCCCTCCTGACGCAGATCGCGGAGCTGGAGCGGGCGAACGCCGCCGTCGAGGAACGAATCGCCGCTCTTGCCGAACAGGCGGCCGAGCGCCGCGCACGGGCCGCCGACACTGCGAAAGAGGTGGAAGCCCTGATCGCCCGTCGGGCGGAGGGGGAGCAGAAGCAGACCGAGCTCCGCCGCCTTGTCCGGGAAAAGACGGAGGAACGGGAAAACGCCGGACGGGAGGTTGCCCGTTTGGAGGAAAAGGCCGCCGCGCTGGAAAAGGAAAACGACGATGTGATCCGCCGGCTGTATGAGGAATACGAGCTCACCCGCATGGAAGCGGAAAGCATCGCCCGCCCGATCGAGGACGCATCCGCCGCCAACCGCCGCCTGAGCGAGCTGAAGGGGAAAATCCGCGCCCTCGGCAGCGTGAATGTGGATGCAATCGAGGAATATAAAGAGGTCAGCGAGCGGTATGAATTTCTGTCCGCGCAGGTGAAGGACGTGGAGGTTTCCCGCGACGAGCTGCTCAAACTGATCGGCGAGCTGACCGTCCAGATGCGGGAAATTTTCCTGGAGCGTTTCAACCAGATCAATTATCATTATGGCATCGTCTTTTCCGAGCTGTTTGGGGGCGGCAAGGCCGAGCTGAAGCTGACCGATCCGGAGGACATCCTGCATTCCGGCATCGAAATGCATGTGCAGCCGCCGGGAAAGGTGATCCTGAACATGGACGTGCTGTCGGGCGGCGAAAAGGCGCTGGCCGCCATCGCCCTGCTCTTCGCCATCCTGAAGGTCAGCCCGTCCCCCTTCTGCGTGCTGGACGAGATCGAAGCCGCGCTGGACGATGTGAACGTCGACCGGTACGCCTCCTATCTCCGGCGGATGTCGGATAAGACCCAGTTCATCGTCATCACCCACCGCCGCGGCACCATGGAGGAAGCCGATGTCCTGTACGGCGTAACCATGCAGGAGCAGGGCGTTTCCAAGCTGCTGGAGCTGCGGGCGAGCGAGGTCGAGGAGAAGCTCGGCCTGTCGGCAGGGTCGATGTGACGACTCGGTATGCTGTTGGTTTCCGGAGCGATCGGCCTCTTTTTGCTCTGCCCATTTCTGCGGTATCCGAATCCCCGACGGATGGTGGATGTTCCTTTTACTGTCCAGTTTTATCCGCATGAGGCCATTGTTCGTTCGGAGCGCGGAGAGGATTGGTTCGCCTATATATGGGTTCGCCAGATAATGGTAACCGACCGTTGGCTGTGCCTGTTCATTCAGGGGTGGAAGCCGTTGCTTCTGGATCGTAAAAAATTTCGGATTGGTACGGATCAGGAGCTGCTTTCTTTTCTGTTGAAACAGCATTCCGCACCGGTAAAATGGAAACACTGGTAAAGGGAAACGTGTTTTTAAAAGGAGGAAAGACCGCGAGGCATTCTGCCGCAGGACTTACCGCCGGGGCTGGCGCCGGTTTTATAAGCGTGCTATAATAGCAACTGCACTGCCGGAATATGCCAACATGGCATCCGGGAATGCGGCACAGTATCATCATCTGACAGGAGGATTCCGCCATGGGCTTTTTTGAAAAAATCAGCGCGGGTCTGAAGAAGACCCGCGATTCCATTATGGGGTCGGTGACCTCGATGCTCCGCTCCTTCACAAAGATCGACGAGGAGCTGTTCGAGGAACTGGAGGAAATTCTGATTATGGCGGACGCAGGAGCCAATACCTCCGCCCGCATCTGTGACGAGCTGCGAAAAAAGGTCAGGGAACGCGGCGTGACCGACCCGGAGGAGGTGCGCGGCCTGCTGAAGGAGACGGTGGCGGAGCTGCTGCGGGGCGGACAGGAAATGCAGCTTTCCACCAAGCCCTCGGTCATCCTGGTTATCGGGGTGAACGGAGTGGGGAAGACCACCACCATCGGCAAGCTCGCCGCCCGCTATAAGGCGGAGGGGAAGAAGGTCATCCTCGCGGCGGCGGATACCTTCCGCGCCGCGGCGATCGAGCAGCTCGACGTCTGGGCGGGCCGCGCCGGGGTGGACATCGTCAAGCACACGCAGGACGCCGACCCCGCCGCTGTGGTGTTTGACGCGGCGGCCGCCGCCAAAGCGCGGGGGGCGGATGTCCTGATCTGTGACACCGCCGGCCGCCTGCATAATAAGAAGAATCTGATGGACGAGCTGAGCAAAATCGGCCGGGTGCTCGACCGGGAGCTTCCCGGTGCGGATAAGGAGGTTCTGCTGGTGCTGGACGCGACCACCGGCCAGAACGCGGTGAACCAGGCGCGGGAGTTTAAGAACGCGGCAGGCATCACCGGCATCGTGCTGACCAAGCTGGACGGTACTGCCCGGGGCGGCGTAGTCCTCGCCATCCGGGAGGACCTCGACGTGCCGGTGAAATTCGTCGGCGTGGGCGAGGGAATCGATGACCTGCTGCCCTTCGACCCGGACGTATTTACCGATGGCCTGTTCAGCGAATGAGACAGGGATATATGCCGCCTCGCTGCGTCGTATCCCTGAAAATTTTGTTTTGCCGGATGTCCTCAATACAGAGAGCATAGAAAGGGAGGAATCCCCATGCGGATGATTCTTGCGACCCACAATTATAAAAAGCTGGCCGAGCTGTCCCGCATTCTCCGACCGCTCGGCATTGACGCGGTGACGGACGCGGAAATCGGCGGGAAGCTGGACGAGGTGGAGGAAACCGGAACCACCTTTGAAGAAAACGCCTTTTTGAAGGCCGCCGCAGCCTGCCGCCAGACCGGCCTGCCCGCCGTGGCGGACGATTCCGGCCTGATGGTGGACGCGCTGGGCGGCGCGCCCGGCGTGTATTCCGCCCGGTACGCCGGAGAGGACGCGTCCGACGCCGACCGCAACCGTAAGCTGCTCTCCGAGCTGGAGGGCCGCCCGGAGGAGGCGAGAGGCGCGCAGTTTGTTTCCGCCATCTGCTGTGTGTTCCCGAACGGGGACCGGGTGGAGGCGCGGGGCGAATGCCCGGGCCGGATCGGGTTCCGCCCGGTCGGGGAAAACGGCTTCGGCTATGATCCGCTCTTCGTGGTGGAAGACGGGCGCTCCTATGCCGAGCTGTCCGACGAGGAGAAGGACGCTATCAGCCACCGGGGCAACGCCCTGCGGCTGTTCGCCGTCCGGCTGGCGAAATATCTCGCCGCGCATAAGCCGGACGGCGAGTAAGCCCGGCCTTTTTCGGTAAACATACTTAAGAAAAGATAGGATGATACCATTGTTGACAAGCAAACAGCGCGCGTTTCTCCGCTCTCTGGCGAACCCTCTCGACCCGATCCTGCATGTGGGGAAGGGCGAGCTGAACGACGCGATCTATAAGCAGGCGGATGACGCGCTGACCGCCCGGGAAATCATCAAGGGAAGGGCGCTGGAGACCAGCCCCCTAACCTCCCGCGAGGCGGCGGAGCAGATCGCCGCCGCCGTGCATGCCGAGGTGGTGCAGGTGATCGGGCGTACCTTCGTGCTCTACCGCCGCAATGAGAAGGAGCCGAAAATCCAGCTTCCGCGGGACGGCAGGAAGGGCTGAAGGACGTAGACGAGAGAAAAACGGGAAGCGGCGAAGGGCAGGGAGGCTGGTGCCGGCTGTGAAGAAATACGCGCTGTTCGGCGGGACGTTCGACCCGATCCATGAGGGGCACCTGCGGCTGGCGAGAGAATTCGCCCGCCGCCTGTCGCTCGACCGGGTGACCCTGATGCCCACCCATGTTCCGCCCCACAAGAGGAAGGAAAGCCTTGCCCCCGCGGAGGATCGGCTGGAAATGTGCCGCCTCGCCGTGGGTGACGACCCGCTGTTTGAAGTATCCGACCTGGAAATCCGGCGGGGAGGGGCCAGCTTTACCGCCGACACCCTCGCCGCCCTGCACGAGCGGGAGCCGGGCGCCCGGTGGTACCTGATTACCGGGGCGGATATGTTCCTCACGCTGGGAACCTGGAACCGGTTTGAGCAGATCGCCCGGCTCGCGGTGCTCTGCGCCGCTCCAAGGGACGGGGAGGACGCCGCCGCGCTGCGGAAATGCGCCCGGACGCTGGAGAAACGGGGCGCGCGGTGCGTGATCGAGGATATCCCGGAGCTGCCGGTTTCCTCCACCGAACTGCGGGAGAAAATCCAAAAAGGGACGGAGGGAAGCCTGCCGCCGGGGCTTCTTCCCGCGCCGGTGGCGGCGTATATCCGGGAACGGGGACTCTATACCGGGAAAGGACCGGAGAAAACCATGCAGAACGACGAACAGTTTATTGAAATCATTCAGGGACGGCTGTCCGAAAAGCGATTCCGTCATTCCCTCGCGGTGGCGGAGCAGGCGGCCCATCTTGCTTCCCTGTACGGCGCGGACCCGAAAAAAGCCCGTACCGCCGGCATCCTTCATGATATCTTAAAGGATGAGAAGCCGGACGCATTATTGCAAATCCTGCGCGACTTTGGTATAATACTCGACAATACCGAGGCGGTTTCCCCCAATCTCTGGCACGCCATGGCCGGCGCCGCGTTTATCGAACGGGTGCTCCGTGTGGACGATCCCGCGATTGTGGACGCCGTCCGGTATCACACCACCGGCCGGGCCGGGATGTCGCCGCTGGAAAAAACGCTCTTTGTGGCGGACTTTACCTCCGCCGACCGGGACTACAAGGATGTGGAGGAGATGCGCCGCTTGGCTGAGCTCGGCAGCGCGCCCGCCATGGAATACGCGCTCGCCTATACCATCCGGGATTTGGCGAAGCGCGGGCTGGCGATCCATCCGGACGCCGTGTACGCCTATAACGAGCTGACGGCCGACCGACTCCGCCGGGAAGCGGCGGGGAACGAAAGCGGCCGGTAACACGAACGGCGGAGGCCGCGAAAAGCGGATGCCGCAATTAGCGGATGCCGCAATTAGCGGCGGGAGGTACCTATGCCTGAGAATAACCGCAACAATCGGAAAGGCTCCAACAGCCGGCCGAGCAATCCGGTCAACCTGGCGCAGAAAGCAGGCGCGAAAAAAACAGGAACGGCCGCTCCGAAGAAAAAGAAGAAGAACGCCCAGACGAAAAAAATCGTGCTCATCGTCGTTTTGCTGCTGGTCATCGTCGGGCTGCTGATTTTTCTGATCGTGGGCGGGGTTTCGGTGTACCGAGCGATGTTCGACACGGATCAGAACACGAAAGAGGTGCCGCTGACTTCCCACGACACCACGCCGGAGGCCGACCGGGACAAGGTGGCGTATTATGTCCTGGGCATCCTCGGCAGGGACGAGGAGGAAAAGCTGGCGGAGGAGAAGCCGACCGAGGCGCTGTCCCTCCTCTGCTGGGATAAGCAGAAGAATACGGTGAATATCCTTCAGTTCCCGCAGGATACCTATTATGGGTCGGAAACCGCCAAGCGGATCAGCGACGTGTGGGCGAATCCCAAGCCGCTGAATTGGTGTGAATCCTGCCGCCGGCGGCTGGACAATGCGGAAATCTCCGACGGAAAGCACACCGTCTGCGGCACCACGGTGACGCAGAAAAAGGGTTCGGCGTCGGAAGGACTCCTGGATGTGTTCAACGACGACTACGGCCTGCCGGTGGACGGCTATTTTCTCATTCCACAGGAGGCGCTGGTCAAGCTGGTCAACCTGCTCGGCGGCGTGGACGTGGAGCTGGAGGCGGCCATGACGGTGGGAGAGGTGAATTATCCCGCCGGTGTACAGACGCTGGACGGCGAAGCCGCCGTGTATTATGCCATGAACAGCACCGGGGGGATCGACGGGGACATCGCCCGGATGCTCAAACAGCGCAAGGTGCTGCTGGGCGTTTTCCAGCGGCTGGTCCGCCAGAGCGAGAAGCAGCTGACCAACGACTCGATCGGCCCGCTGATGAACGGCTCCACCCCGATCCTTTCCGACCACTCCCGGACCCGGATGATCGCCCTGCTGCAGGAGATCGGCAAGGCGCCGGTCTCCTCCATGACGGCCTACATCGTACCCGGGGAAAGCGCGAAGCACGAGGGAGCGACCTATTTCACGCCTCATCGCGGAGCGCTTGTCACCCTCCTCAACGAGGCCTTTAATCCATATGGCGAGGAAATCACGAACGGCGACCTGAAATTTACCGCCCTGTCGGAAAGCGGCACGGCGGATCAGCATAAACAGGTGCTTTCGGACATCGAAGTAATCCAGTCGGGCGCGGTGGCGACCACCGCCGAGCCGACGACCACCACTACGGCGGCCTGAGCCGCCCTGTAAACGTTGAAAATACAGGGGAAGGTTTTTCCCTTTGCTTCAGCCCGTTTGGCGGGTGTGAAAGGATGGATGCAGCAGAATGGAGTCCAGGGAACTCGTCCGGCAGATCGCCGCGTCGCTGGATAAGCATAAAGCGCAGGATTTAAAAATCATCGGCGTGCGGGACCTGACGGTGATTGCGGATTATTTCGTGATCGCGGCCGGTACCAGCTCCACACAGGTGAAGGCGCTGGCGGATTATGTGGAATATGAGCTGGACCAGCAGGGGATCAAGCCTCAGCGGGTGGAGGGCTATTCCTCCTCCAGCTGGATACTGATGGATTACGGCAGCGTAATCGTGCATGTGTTTTATGAGGAGACCCGCGCGTTCTATGATCTGGAACGCCTGTGGAAGGACGGCGAGCAGTTGCCGCTTGATGAATTTCTTCCTCAGGAATAAGCCCGTTATTTTTGCTATTTTGCCGTTCAGGCATTCAGAAAGGCATGAGACCGATGAAACGATACGACCCATCCGTTATTGAAAAGAAATGGCAGACCATCTGGGAGAAGGACAATACCTTCGCCGCGTCGAATGAGACCGACAAACCGAAGTTTTTCGCGCTGGTCGAGTTTCCCTATCCGTCGGGGCAGGGGCTTCACGTCGGGCATCCCCGTTCCTACACGGCGCTGGACGTGGTGGCCCGCAAGCGCCGCCTGCAGGGATACAACGTTCTGTATCCGATGGGGTGGGACGCATTCGGCCTTCCGACCGAAAACTTTGCGATCAAGAACCACATTCATCCGGAGATCGTGACGAAGAACAACGTCGCGCGGTTCAAGGCGCAGCTTCAGTCCCTCGGCCTGTCCTTTGACTGGACGCGGGAAATCAACACCACCGATCCGGCTTATTATAAATGGACGCAGTGGATATTTCTCCAGCTGTTCAAGCATGGGTTGGCGTATAAAAAGGAGATGGCGGTCAACTGGTGCAACTCCTGCAAATGCGTGCTGGCCAATGAGGAAGTGGTCGGCGGAGTATGCGAGCGCTGCGGCGGCGAGGTCGTCCATAAGGTTAAGTCCCAGTGGATGCTGAAGATCACCGAATATGCCCAGCGGCTGATCGACGATCTGGCGCTGGTGGATTATCCCGAGCGGGTGCGTTCCCAGCAGATTCACTGGATCGGCCGCTCCACTGGCGCGCAGGTTCGCTTCGCCACCACGGCGGGGGAGGATGTGGAGATTTACACTACCCGCCCAGACACCCTGTTCGGCGCGACCTATATGGTCATGTCCCCCGAGCATCCGCTGATCGAAGCCTGGAAGGATCGCCTCACCAATTTGGACGCGGTGCGCGCCTACCAGGCGGAAGCCGCGAAAAAGTCTGATTTCGAGCGCACCGAGGTCGCCAAGGACAAGACCGGCGTGAAGCTGGAGGGCGTCCTGGCAGTCAATCCGGTGAACGGGAAGGAGATTCCGATTTTCCTCTCCGACTACGTGCTGGTTTCCTACGGCACCGGCGCGATCATGGCGGTTCCCGGTCACGATACCCGCGACTGGGAATTTGCGAAGAAATTCGGCCTGCCGATCATCGAGGTGGTCAAGGGCGGAAACGTCGAGGAAGAGGCGTTTACCGATTGTGCGACGGGAACCATGGTCAATTCCGGATTTCTGGACGGAATGACGGTGGATGAGGCCAAGAAGGCCATCGTCGACTGGCTGAAGGAAAAGGGAATCGGGGAGAGCAAGATCAACTACAAGCTGCGGGACTGGGTGTTCGCCCGCCAGAGGTACTGGGGCGAGCCGATCCCGATCGTCCATTGCGAGAAGTGCGGCTTTGTGCCGGTGCCGGAGGAGCAGCTTCCCATTACCCTGCCGATGGTGGAAAGCTACGAACCCACCGACAACGGGGAATCTCCCCTTGCCGCAGTGGAGGATTGGGTGAACACCACCTGCCCGCACTGCGGCGGACCGGCGAAGCGGGAAACCGACACCATGCCCCAATGGGCCGGCTCCTCCTGGTATTTCCTGCGGTATTGCGACCCGCACAACGACAAAGCGATCGCCTCCAAGGAGGCGTTGGAATACTGGACGCCGGTGGACTGGTACAACGGCGGGATGGAGCACACCACCCTGCATCTGCTGTACAGCCGGTTCTGGCATAAGTTCCTGTATGATATCGGCGTGGTTCCCACGCCAGAGCCCTACGCCAAGCGCACCAGCCACGGCATGATCCTCGGTGAAAACGGGGAGAAGATGTCCAAATCCCGCGGAAACGTCGTGAACCCGGACGAGATCGTGAAGGAGTACGGCGCGGACACCCTGCGGCTGTATGAGATGTTCATCGGCGATTTTGAAAAGGCCGCCCCGTGGTCGAGCAGCAGTATTCGCGGCTGCCGCCGCTTCCTCGAACGGGTCTGGGCGCTGCAGGACGCCGTCCTGCCGGAGAAAGGAATCCGCCCGGCGCTGGAGATCGCCTTCAACAAGACGATCCGCAAGGTCGGGGAGGATATCGAAAACCTGAAGTACAACACCGCGATCGCCGCGATGATGGCTCTGCTCAACGAGCTGTCGGGCGGCGTTACCCGTGAGGAATACCGTATCCTGCTGATTCTGCTCAACCCCTTCGCGCCGCATATGACCGAGGAGCTGTGGGAGATCATGGAATACGGCGGGCAGGTCGCGCAGGCGGAATGGCCGGCGTACGATCCCGATAAGTGCCGCGAGGACTCGGTGGAGATCGCCGTGCAGCTGAACGGCAAGCTGCGCTCCCGGGTGACGATTCCGGCGGACGCGGATGCGACGGCGGCCATTACGGCGGCCAAGGCGGACGAAAAGGTCGCGCAGGAGATCGAAAGGATGACCATTGTCAAGGAGCTGTATGTCCCCGGCAAGCTGGTCAATATCGTGGTAAAGAAAGGCTAAGCTGTCATTCCCCGGCAAACGAAGCGGTCGGGAGCCTCCCGCCGGAAAATTTCCGGCGAAAAATTCCATGCTGTCGAATTGCCCAAAACGCTTGACGAAAGCTACCTGTTGTTGTATAATGCTTCTTGCGTAAGCAAAACGCGGAAGTTTACCCCTGCTTTGGATGGCGGAGGGAGGGAATATAGAATGTCGGAAATTCATGTGAAAGACAATGAAAGCCTGGACAGCGCGCTGCGCCGCTGGAAAAAGTCCTGCGCCCGGTCGGGTGTTCTCGCTGAAGTGCGGAAGAGAGAGCATTATGAGAAGCCCTCTGTAAAGCGCAAGAAGAAGTCGGAAGCTGCGCGGAAGAGAAAGTACAAGTAAAACCGCAGCGAAAAACGAACGATGCAAAAAGCGGGCAGCAATGCCCGCTTTTTGATTATCTCATCCACGCATTTACCGCATTCGCGCAATACCTCCCGGCAGAATCTTTTAGCCGGATTTTCTAGGGAGGATTCCGTATGCGTTTTCACTTTCGATTTACGTTCGGCGGCATTTTCTCCGGTTCTGTGGAAAATCCGTACCGTTCTTATCGATTGTCCGAAATGCTGGAGACGCTTTACCCCCAGCGAAATAAAGACCATGGAAAACGCAAAGGGGAACGCCGTTAGCCGACTTCGTTTTCCGCCGAAAAACGCGATTGTTTTCAACAAGGAGACTGTGTATGCCTCTGCTAACCCCCGATATGCTGAAAAACCGAATCACCGACATCACCATGGACGACCTGCGCTCGCTGGGCGTGCGGGGGCTTCTGCTGGATGTGGACAATACCCTGACCACCCATGGAAGCCAGGAGCTGGACCCCGCCGTGCAGCGCTGGCTGGAGGACATGGCCGCGCAGGGCGTGCGGTTGACCGTGGTGAGCAACGGTCTGCCGAAACGGGTGGAGCCTTTTGCCCGCCGGATCGGCCTGCGGCACATTGCCTTTGCCTGCAAGCCCTGTCCGCTCGGCTTCTGGAGGGGAGCGCATCGGCTGAATCTGCCGTTGAAGGAATGCGCGGCGGTGGGGGACCAGACCTTTACCGATATTATCGGTTCCCGGCTCGCGGGGGTGCGGTCGATCCAGCTGATGCCGATCCAGCTGGAGCACCAGCCGACCCTCCGCTTCAAGCGAATGCTGGAGAAGCGCATCCTCCGCCGCTATCGCGCCAAGCACGGCCTGCCGGAAAGCAGCGAAACCGAAAGAAAATAAACAATCTCAGCCGGCTATTTTCTCCATTTATGTCCTTCCGGATACAGGCGCTCTAAGGCGTTTTGCAGCCATTCCTTTTGTTCCCCGTCCATTTTGGCCGACGCTCTGTCGAAATCCTGCTGGTAGCCCTCCCGTTCCGTATCCGTCGATTTGTACAGCAAGCAGAACTCGGGAGCGAGATAGGGAATGGCGCGGTCGCCGCTGCGATAATAAAGGATGACTTTATCCATCTCTCTTCGGATACGATGGTCACGAGCGTAGAGGAAGCAACCGTCAGCTTTGTCGTTGAACAGGATTTCCAGAAAGTTCAATCGGCGCAGTCCGACGGGCGAAAAGTGGACAGAAACAATCCCGTCGCCCTCTTCCGTGGGGGACAGCCGCGCCATTTCACAGCCATCACGGAGACAGAAAATATTCCGCTTTACACAGCGCTGGTCGAGAATATCGGTGATATGGTGCGCTTTTCCTTCTCCGAGCATTTCGTATACGCGGAATCCGAGGGACTGCATATGCAGGATAATGGCGTTTCGGTCGTTCCAGTACGCCAGAACATCGATATCGCTGTGTCTGCGCGACTCATATCCCAGAAACAGGTCGATGGCGAATCCGCCGCAGAAGGCGTACTCGAAATTGTTTTCGGAAAGAATAGCCGCGGCTTTTTCTATAAGCGGATGCATCCCGTTACCTCTCCTTTCTCTGTGGAAGGCTTTTTTATGATCGAATTATATCACATCTTTATCCTTGAGTAAAACAAATCCACCGTTAGGATTGGATTAAGGAAGCGTATAGTATGAAGACAGATTTCAAAACTAACGGTGACCAGGCGGCGTATTTGGCGTGTCTGTGCCCGGAAACCGCCCTGCCGCCGGAGAAAACCGCCGCTTTTCGGGAGGAATGGTTCTGTCGGTTTGTGAATCCGGATAAGCGGGCAATGGCCCGGGCCGTCTGTTTTCCCAAGGGTATTCTTGCCCCGCACGGCGAGGGCGGGGATCATCTTTGGCACGCCTTCGGCTGGCGGTATATTGACTGCCTGTCCGGTGCCGCGGCCCGGACGGCCTATGACCGGAAAGGTAAGGGAGAGGTTTTCCTGTATGACGAACGGGCCGGCCGGCTGTACATCCTTCCGGAGAGGGATGTTCCCTCCTCCGAACTGCTGGATGGATGTCCCGATTTATACGTCACCGATCCGCATTTTTGCTGGACCTATTCCTCCGGAGACGGCGGCGTCCGAATGGGGCCGTATTTCGCCGGACTCTGAGAAACAGGCGTCGAGGACTCCCAATACGAAAGGACGGTCGTTTGCTTGAAGAAGGAACCTTTACGCCGATCCAAATCGGCGGAACCCTTCCCCCGGTTTGGACCGGCGGGAAACAGCGAGGAATTTTATGCGCAGGGGTATAAATCCGTTCTCCAGGCGCCGGGCTGGCTGGTGGGAATGGGGCTGACCGCCTACGAATACCAATGCGGCCACGGCGTCCGCACCGGGGAGGATGCGGCGCGGGCGATCGGCGCCAAGGCGGCGGAGCATGGGATCGCCGTATCCCTGCACGCGCCGTATTATATTTCCCTCGCCTCGGCCGATCCGGAAAAGCGGGAAAACAGCGTGCGGTATATCCTCCAATCCGCCCGGGTGGCGGACTGGCTGGGCGGAGACCGGATTGTGGTGCATCCCGGCGGGCTGGGCGGCCTTTCCCGGAGGGATGCGACAACCCTTGCGGGGGAGACCCTCCGCCGCGCACAGGCCGCGTTGGATGAAGAGGGGCTCTCTCACATCCATATCTGCCCGGAAACGATGGGGAAGATCAACCAGCTTGGCGATTTGGACGAGGTACTCTTCTTCTGTGGGCAGGAGGAACGCTTCCTGCCCTGCATTGACTTCGGCCATATGAACGCCCGCACTCTCGGCGGAGTAAACACCCGGGAGACGATGGCCGCCCTGCTGGATACTGTGGCCGATACATTGGGAGAAGAGCGGGCGCGCTGCTTTCATATGCATTTCTCCAAAATCGAATATTCCAAGGGCGGGGAGAAGCGGCATCTAACCTTTGCGGATACGATGTTCGGACCCGATCCCGCTCCGCTGATGGCGCTTCTGGCGGAACGGAAATACGCTCCGGTGGTAATTTGCGAGTCGGCCGGCACCCAGGCGTCGGACGCCCTCACGATGAAAACGCTCTACGAGGCGGCGTCCAGCGGGCGCTGAACGTCGGGCCGCCGGACAAGCGGTTTCTGCCGCAGATAGTGGCATCCGGGCTGGCTGTTTTTTCTGACCATTCCGGTTGTTTACGGCATCCCTCTGAAATAAACGAAAAGGACGCGGATAGCCGCGTCCTTTTCTTGTAGTGTAAAACCACTGGCTAGGCCAGTGGTTCAAGAGAGCCTGTGGCGATAA
>CAUGOD010000003.1 GCA_959601025.1 uncultured Oscillospiraceae bacterium | reverse complement strand
GCGAGCGCTTGACTATAATATCACCTCCTCCCCTCCCTTGTCAATATACTTTTTTTGGTTTTCGAATATTTTCTCGCTTTTTCTATTTCTTTTTTAATTTTCTGGTAATTTGTAGAACGTTTTATACCCAATGTAAGTGAAATACTATTCCGGCAGGGATTTTTGACTACGAAAGGACGTCGTTATAGTGAAAAGGATCTATCTGAACGCGCCGCCGGTCCGGAACCCGCGCCGGATTCTTCAGGTGGTGGCGATTGTTATATTGAATCTGCTGATTATTGCTCTGTTCCCGTCCAACACTTCGATGGAGACCTTGTCCAAAATGGGTTCCACAGGCAGCGAAGTGCGGCAGATTCAGCAAAAGCTGGTCAACTGGGGCTATCTGAACGACAAGGTGGACGGTATTTATGGGACCAAAACCCGGAACGCGGTTATTGCCTTCCAGAAAAAGAACGGCTTGACGGCGGACGGAATCGCCGGTCCGGCCACGCTGCGGGCAATGGGGATTTTCACCTCCTCCGGATCCTCCACAACGGGAGGGGCTGCCCAGGCGGGCGGACAGAGTGATCTCAATCTGCTTGCGCGGCTGATCTCCGCGGAGGCGCGGGGGGAAAGCTATACCGGACAGGTCGCGGTCGGCGCGGTAGTGCTCAACCGGATGGAGCATCCGTCCTTTCCGGACACGATGGCCGGCGTGATTTATCAGAACGGCGCCTTTTCCTGCCTGTATGACGGGCAGTTCAACCAGCCGGTGGCCGAAAGCGCCTACCGGGCGGCGCAGGACGCCATGAACGGCTGGGACCCGTCCGGCGGGGCGATTTATTATTACAATCCGACGACCGCCACTAACCAGTGGATTCGTTCCCGGCCAGTGATCGCCCGAATCGGCAAGCACGTTTTTTGCAGCTGAGAGGCTCAGACCGGTCTCTATTATAATAAAAGAAAGGGGTGCTGCAAAATAATTCCTTTACAGCACCCCTTAAAACCGCGGGTTGTGATCCGTCTTTTGCTCTCATGTTCTTTTCACAGACCAGGAATCACGCCGTTCCCCGCTTGAGCGCCCGCCCGGGCAAATACATAAGCGGGTTTACGCGTATGCCATGCCGCCACAGCGTCCGCCTACTTGCTTTCCAAGGCGGCTTCTCCATCCGGCCTTTCCGGGCCGGTTCGCCGCTTGTCACGCATAGCGCGCAGAGAGCGGAAAAAGCCGGTCAGCTGGGCGGCGCATTCCTCCCGGAGTAGCCCGCCCTCCCGGAGCGGATGATGATTGTACGGGAGGGCAAACAGGTCGATCACCGAGCCGCAGGAACCGGCCTTGGGATCGGCCGCGCCGTATACCACCCGATCCAGACGGGCGTTGATGATCGCCCCGGCGCACATGGGGCAGGGCTCCAGCGTCACATACAGCTCACAGCCGAAAAGCCGCCAGCCCCCGAGAGTGCGGCAGGCCTGGTCAATCGCTTCCAGCTCAGCGTGGGCGAGCGCGTTCCGATCGGCCTCCCGCCGGTTCCGGCCCCGGCCGAGGATTACGCCGTCCCTTGCCACCACAGCGCCCACCGGGACCTCTCCCTCCCGGGCGGCTTCCTCCGCCAAACGGAGCGCTTCCCGCATCAGCTCCTCGGGAGAAAGGACCGATGCGTTTTTCTTAGAAACCGCGGCGCTTTCCCTTGCAGCCGCTGCGCTTTCGCCGGAAACCTCCCGGCCGGTCACGAGGCCGCTCCCAGCTGGGTGGTGATAATCGAAAGGAAGGTCAGGAGAATCGAAAGGATTCCCCCGATCAGGAAGGTCGGGCTGGTCAGCAGGGTTTTCACCCGTACGCCGAGCGGCAGGGCCGGAGCGCTCTCGGGTTCTTTCCGCACCAGCGGATCGTTGCGGGCGAAGAGGATCAGCAGACAGATCAGCCCGAGGATTCCCACCGAACAGAAAACGATCATCAGGGTTTTCTGCGACTGCGCCTCCGTCTGGTTCAAGGCCGCGAACGATAGGATTTCCGCCATAAAATTGTTCAGGAAATGCAGCATCATGGCGGGCCATACCCGGCCGCTCCGCACCGTCAGCCAGCCGCAGGCCAGCCCCACCAGAAAGGCGAAGGGAATCTGCAGGATGTTCCCATGCATCAGCGCGAACAGAATAGCGGTGGTCACGATCGCGAAGGACGTTCCATACGGACGGAGCAGGCGAAGGAAATAGCCGCGGAACAGCATTTCCTCCAAAATGCCGGGCAGGACCGCGAAAATCAGGATGTTCAGGCAAAGCCCGACCGCCGTATTATCCATATAATCAGGCATCTCCGGCTGGCGGATGCCGAACTGGCTGAGAAACGCCAGAAGATAGGACGTGATAAAATTCGCCAGCACACAGACGGCCAGCCCGCCGAGCAGAGCCAGCAGGAGGGAGGAAAACCGGAGCGGACGCTCCTCCGCATCGTCAAAGCCAGCGAACGGGTTGATCCGCCGCCGGCTGAATGCCGCCGTCAGCGGGCCGGGAAGGCCCATAATCAATGCATAGGCGACCATATACGCCAGCAGGAAGCCGACGTTTCCCAATCCGTATCGTCCGTCGTTCACCCGCAGGTCGGCCACGCCAACCATCGCCAGCGCCGTCAGGATCAGAGAAAAAACCGTTTGCAGCAGCCCCAGCATCAGCAAAAAAGCCGCGCCAATAAAACCGGCGTCCCGCCGCAGGGAGGTTTGCTGCGGATGAGGGAAGGGTCCTCCCACCGGAGGGGGCGTCCATCCGTAAGTATTCATATGTCGCGCTCCTTTCCATTGGTTCGGATCGTTCCAAGCCGGCGTACGGCGCCGCGCCGGTTCCGACGTACAGGTATTTCAAAGGGGGGGCTGTCTGTACCCCTATGCCGCGATAGGCGTTATCGGACAGGGGGAGGGGCGGTTTCGTCCTTCCCGCCGGATTCTTTTTTTCGGAAAATAAACCATTTGCTGAAGAAGTAGTTCATCACCATGACAATAATGTTCACCAGAATCTTGGATATGCCGCCGTTTGCCGCCAGCACGTTTACCAGCAGACCCATGCACAGCTCGTCCACGCCGAAGGAAAGCAGCCGCGCGCCGATGAACAGGCCGAATTCCCTCAAAAACGCCCGTGCGCCGCGGACATGGCTCTGGAACACGAACAGCTTGTTCACCGCATAGGCGAACAGGACGGCGACTGTCCACGCAACGGCGTTGCTGATGAGATTGTGAATACCCAGCGTATTGTAGCTGAGGCCGTACGCCGCCATATTGACGAGGGTGGTCAGCACCCCGAATACCACATAGCTCACCGTTTCCCGGTTGAGCAGGCGGGGGTATTTCCGCCAGGCCCATCGCCAGATAAAAACCAGCGTCATGGCGAGAAGCGCGCCCAGCGTGTCCCACGCCCAGTCCGCCACCCGGGGCAGACGCCCGGGAACAAAAAGCTGGTGCAGCTCGTCGGTCACGGCATAAAGCAGAGAACCGGCGAAGCCCAGCACGATCGCCCGGCGGTCCGATGCGCCGGCGATCCGCAGCGCGTTCCAGATCAGGAGGGAGAGAACGGCGAAACCGCCCATCTGGATAACGACCCGGGTTCCCGCCGCCAGCGTTCCCCGCAGGGCGGGAGAAAATTCAATATCGAAGAGCAGGCGGAGCAGGGTTTCCAGCCCGTTTACCGCCCCCGCCTGCATCGCGTCCACCGCGGAGGGCGGCATGCAGGAAAGGATAAACAGGCTGAGCGCCCAGAGAGCCGCGCCTGCGCCCGCCAGTATTGTATTCCGTTTCCGGTCCGAAAAAAGTCTGTTCATGTCACATTCCTTTGCGCACGGGAGAGCCCGTGTTGACGGGGAGAGCCCGCGCCGACGGGAGAACCCGTGTTTCCTTGCGCCTGTTTCGCGCTGGTCAGAGCAGCTCCTCCAGCGCGGCGGCGACCCCGTTTTCGGCCAGGGAGCCGGTCACCCGGTCGGCCGCGCGGATCACTTCCTCGGGCGAACCGCCCATCGCCACCCCAACGCCGGCGTACCGGAGCATGTCCAGGTCGTTTCGGCTGTCTCCGATCGCGATGCTGTCCTCCCGCGGGATCCCGAGCCGCTCAAGGACCCGCCGCATCCCGTCTGATTTGCAGACGCCGGCGGGGAGCACCTCCGTATAGCTCCCCTGCTCGATAAAGGCGAGCTCGGGAGAAAAAAGCCGCTTTTCCTCCGCTGTCAGCGGGTGATAGATGGAAAACTTCATCACCGCCTGCCCGGCGAACCGCCCGTACCCAGGCTCGAAATCCCGGATGCCGGTTACCGCCGGCCAATCGGAGGGATGGGTGGGATTCACCGCGTACATGGTTTCCTCCCCTTCCAGAAAACAGGTCTTCCCGTTCCCCAGATACAGCCGCAGGATTTTCTCCAGGAGGGAGGGGGGCAGCGGGCGGCGGTACAGGATTTCCCCGCCGAGCCGGATATGCCCGCCCGCCGCGGCGACGACCCCGTCGAAGCCGACGGTCTCCACCGCGGTATAGATATATCCCGGCGCACGGCCGGTGCAGAGGAATACTTTGTGGCCGTCCCTCCGCGCCCGGCGGATGGCCGCCGTGACGGTTTCGGACGGCGGACGGTTGCCCTGGGCGATCGTGCCGTCCAGATCGAGAAAAATTGCGCGCTGCCGCATGGTTCTGCTCCTTCGATTATCCTTAAAAATGCGCGGCGGATGAAAAGCGGGCTACCGCTCGCCGAGAATGCGGGCGGCGTTGCCGCCGAGGACGGCGGCCTGTTCCTCTCCGGAAAAGCCGTACGCGGCAAGAAATTCCCGTGCGGCGGCCAGCGCTTCCGCCTGATCCGCCCAGGGGGAGTCGCTGCCGAACAGTACCCGGCCGCAGCCCGCCGCCCGGATGATCCGGGCGAAGCGGTCCCATTCTCCCCGTTCGTTCGGCAGGCAGAAGCTGGTGTCCAGATACACATCCATGGAGGGGAGCATCCTTTCCACCTCGTCCCAGCAGCGGTAGCCGCCCATATGGGCGAGAATGATTTTGGCCCCCGGGACCCGATCGCGGAGCCGGACGACATGGGCCGGCGTACAATGGACGGGGGGCGGCATCCCGATGTCCTCCCCCGCGTGGAACAGCACCCAGAGCCCAAGCTCCGCCGCCTTTTTCACCACGGCGGCGCAGGCGGGGGAATCGGCGAAAAAGCCCTGGTATTCCGGATGCAGCTTGATTCCCCTCAGCCCGAGGGAGGCGGCCCGTTCCAGCTCCTTCATCGCGTCCGGATTGTCGGGGTGTACGCTGCCGAAAGAGCGCAGCCCGGGCAGGGCGTCCACCTGCGCGGCAAAGTTATTGATGGTTTCGGAGGGACGGGGAGAGGTCGCGATGGGCATCACGACGCTGACGTCCAGCCCCGCCGCGCGGGAGGAGGCGGTCAGCCCCGCCGTCGTCGCGTCGGTATGCGGCCGGGTCTCCCCGTAAACCGACGCGTACGGCCGGGTGTTTTCCACCAGCCGGGCGAGCGCCTTTTCGGCAATCGCGTCGGGGAAAAGATGGGTGTGAAAATCAATCAGCATGGAGGAAAAGCCTCTTTTCGGATCGTCGGGCCGGTTCGCGGCGCGGATTATTTCAGGGCGGCGAAATCGTAGTTTCCATCGGCTCTATACAGGATATAGGACGCGTCGGTTCCGAGAATCTCGGTCGCCGCCGCGATCTGCCGCTTTACCTGCTCGGTGGAATAGCCGTCCCCCTGCAGCCAGGGCATCATGGCGGGGCGGTCGGCCTCGGGCATCAGCTCCAGCCGGAGCTGGACCTGCCGGGCGGCCAGCTTCACCGCGTCGTAGGGGCTGGAGGACGGATCGGACAGGGAGGTTTCCCCCGCGCTCAGCCGGTTGCCGAGGGTGGAGGGCATCAGCACCGGCGCAACGGTCGCGGCCCCGAAGGTGACCGGGTTCCCGCCGAAGGGCTCGGTGCCCTCTCCAAAGGCGGACAGGCCCGGCATGGTCTGCATCACCCGGCACCCGTCTCCCACCGCGTCGGTGAGATCGGCGATGAATTTCTGCAGCACCGCCTGGTGGGACAGGGCGGTGAGCTCCGACGAGCCGTAATAGGCGGAGGAGGTCTGGTTGGGGAACTGCACCCCGTCCAGCATGACCGCCGGGAAGCCGGCTGTGGCCAGCTCCTTCGCCAGATCGATCATGTATTTATGCGCGTCCGCCGCGTAGGGGTTCAGCCACGGCTTGCCGCCCTTATCCTTGCTGTTGTCCAGCCAGGTCAGGCCGGGCGCGCTTTCCAGCGTGATCTTGGCCGACGGGAGGTTGAAGGGCGCGACCGGATCCTTGAAGGCGAACAGCCGCGGAATCGCGGCGAAGCCCCTTTCCTTCATCGTCCCGAGCGCGGCTTTCAGCTGCTCCAGCGTAAGCGCATCGGAAGCGATCGTCTCCGCCTCCGCCGCCAGCGGGGTGACGGACTGGTAGTGCAGGGCGCCGTTTTCGTCCTTCAGGTCAAACAGCACGGCGTTAAAGCCGGCTTCGGCGGCGGCGTCCAGCTGCGCTTCCAGCGCGGCCGTGTCGCCCAGCCGGGAGACCGGGAGGACAAATGCCCGCAAGGCGCCATCCGTTGAAACGCCCTCCGCCTTCGGGCGGGTAGTGGTCGCGGACGGCGCGGTCGCAGTTCCGCCCGGATTGTCCCCCGAAGAGACGTCGGTTCCCGTCGACGCCGTGGAGCCGTTGTCCGCAATCGGCGGCTTAAAATTTTCCATCATGTATTTCGCGGTGAAAAAGCCGACCGATATTACCAGCGCGGCCAGGATCACCCAGCCGGCCGCCTTTAAAGTCCGGTGCTGTTTTTTATGGAACACGCTGGGACCGCGGCGGCGGATTTTTTTCGGCATGACGGATTCCTCCTGTTCGATCATGTTTCCGGAAAGCCCGGATATGGTAAGCCTCCGCCCGGCGGCTGCCGGGTCAGATCAAGGGCGCGCTGTCGGAGAAGCCCATCAGGGCCAGGGCGATAATGCCAAGATAGATCAGGATCGCGGGAAGCCCCCGGAAAGCCTTGGGCACATCGGGATTATCCAGCCGCTCCATCCCCTCCGCGACCAGCCAGGAAAGCAGGAGATACCCCCCGCACGCGCCGAGGGACAGCCCCACCGCGCCGGGGAAGCTCAGGGCGAACTGATGGTTTACGATCAGCGCGATCCCAATCACCAGATTATTGAAGGCCGCCATCGGCAGCATCCGGCTTACCCGGGCGTACAGCGCCGTGAATTTCTTTTTCAGCAGGAGGACGGCCGCGAGGTAGAGCAGCGCCGTTACCGCCACGATCATCAGAGGACGGAAATACTTGGCCGTCACACTGGTGCCGATCAGCATATCCAGCGGATAGCAGAGTATCGTCGTCATCACCGAAAAAAAGCAGAGCAGCGCGCTGAACGGCAGGATATTCCGCCGCTTGCGGGACATCCGCAGCATAACGGAAGCGCCGAAGCCGGTGGACAGAACCATATTCTGAATAAGCGCAGCCGCCAGAAAATATTCGATCAGCTGAAGCATGGGCGCGGCCGTCCTTTCCTGATAAATTTTCTGAAACAAAGCTTCCCGATGCCGGCCGGGTATCCGCCGCCGGCGTCCGGTAGAGAAACCGCCCCCAAAAAGTCAGCGGCGGGAGGCCCGGCGCTTTTCCGTCCGACGGGCCAGAAGGCTTTTGAGCCATTGGAGAAAGGCGGCCATGAAGCCCAGCATGATAAAGGCGGCGTAAGGCAGCGCCGCCTCCGGGAGCCGCAGGTCGATGTGCAGCGGGATACCCCACAGCGAGCCGCTTGACGCGATCTCCCGCAGGGCGGACACGATGCAGATCACCAGCCCAAATCCGAGGGAGGAGGCCAGTGCGTCGGTCAGGGCGACCACCGGCTCATGGCTGACCGAGAAGCCGCCCGCCCGGTAGGAGACCAGTGTGTTCACCGCCATCAGGGGGAGGAAAAGATACAGCGCGGCGTACAGCTCGGGGGAGATAAACCGGTCGATCACGACCGCCGCCCCGAGCAGGATGGCCGCCGCGCCCACGGTATACAGCGGCGCGCGGGACCAGGCGGGAAGCCGGTCCCCCAGCAGGGACATGAACAGGCTTGACGGAAGGAGAACCAGCGCGGTGCAGACCGCGAGCGCCACCCCATATTTCAGGTTTACGCCGATCGCGATAATCGGGCAGAGACCGATCGCCTGCACCAGCACGATATTCTGGGAAAGGAAGGCGCCGAAAAACACATCCCATAGCTCCCGCAGGGTTTTGGAAAACGGCTGTTTCATCCGGCGCGCGCCTCCTTTCGGATTCGGCGGAGATTCAGAAGATACCAGCTCATCCGGTCGATCACCGGGGCAAAGGCGTTGACCAGCAGCACGGCGAAGCAGGCGCCCTCCTCAAACCGGCCGTAATACCGCAGCAGCATTACCAGCACGCCGGCCAGCGCGCCGTAGGCCAGCCGGCCAAGCCAGTGGCGGGGAGCGGTGACCGGGTCGTTCAGCAGGAAAATGCCCGCAAACAGGAGGTAGCCGGAGCAGAGCTCCATCGGCACGCTGACGGCCGCTCCGCCCGAAACCCGGGGGAAGGCGGCCGCCATCCCGGCGCAGGCCGCCAGGTACGCGAAGGTGATCAGCGGGGACGCCGACCGGCGGGTGAAGAGGTACAACGCGCAGGCAGCCAGCACGGCGATAGCGGTCGCGCCGATCGGACCGGGAAAATCCCCGAGCAGCAGCATGGTCCGGCTGTACAGGGTCTGACCGCCGCTCATCATCTGGGCGGCGGGGGAGCTTTCGGTGATGACGCCGTCCAGCGCCCCGCTCAGCGGGAGCGGGATGTTCTGCCCCGGGTCGGGGTAACGGAAGAGGAAGCCGGGAAAGCAGAGGGTAAGGATCGCCAGCGCGGCCGCGGCGGGGTTGAACAGGTTTCGTCCGCTGCCGCCCATCGGCATTTTGACGACCAGAATCGCAAAGGCCGCGCCCACTGCCGGCATCCAGTACGGCGCGGCGGGCGGCAGCAGCGCCCCGATGATCCCCCCGGTCACGGCGGCGGTGCCGTCGGCGACGGTGGGAACCCGCTTCATCATCAGACAGCAGACCGTCTCGCAGAGCACGGCGGATACCATCCCGGTCAAAACGATGACGACCGGGCGGAGGCCGTAATACACAGCGGAAAAAATACAGAGCGGGACGAGGGCGATCAGCACGTCAAGGCTCATCAGGGAGGCGCGTTCGGTACGCCGCAGATGCGGCGCATGCGCAAGCTTATAGGTCATCTCCATCCCCCCAGTCCAAAAAGATGTTTCCGTGAGCGTCCCGCGCCTCCAGCACCTTGGCCGTCACCTCCAGCCCGGCGGGGCAGACGTGGGAGCAGGCGCCGCAGCCGTCGCATTCCTCCGGCAGGAGGGAAGAAAGCCGCTCGTACTGCATATTGTCCAGGCGGCGCATGATCTCGTATGGCAGCAGGTCGGCGTGGCAGGCGCGCACGCAGCGCCCGCACCCGATGCACGCCCGGGTCTTCGGCTGGGGGCGGGCGGTAAGGGCGAGTACGCAGGTGATCCCCGGCACGATGGAAATATCGGTCTGCGGAATGGTCAGGCCGGTCATGGCGTCTCCCAGAATGATATACGACGGGTCGGCCGACAGCCCGCAGAAGCGGAGCAGGTCTTCCACCATGGTACCGGCCGGCACCCGGACGTTCTGCGGATTGGCTACCGCGTCCCCCGCCACCGTTACCACACAGTCGTATTGCGGTTCGCCGTAGGCGCAGGCGCGGTAGAGCGCGAGACAAGCCTGTACCCCGACCGCCCGTACGGGCAGCACGGCGGAACGGGGGGCGGGCTCCGCCGGATACTTCCGCCGGACGGAGCAGATCAGGCGGCCGGGGGCCCGCTGCGCCAGAGCCCGGCGCTGCTTTCCGGTCTGCCGGATGGCGATATGGCAGTCGATCGCGCCGGCGGCGCGGGCGGCCAGCCCCAGCCCTTCCGATACGGGCCCCGCCGACTCGCCCAGCACCGCCCAGGCGCTGGAGCTGTACGGCTCCTGTTCGGTGCCGTCCGCTCCCAGCAGGTAGGGATCGGTATCCACAAAGCTTTCCAGCTTGTCGGCCAGCGGCGCGCCGTCCAGCTCGTCCACGATACCCGCCCGGCGGGCGGCGTCCCGGATTTCCTCCGGCGTCATCGCCGAAACGTCCCGCGGCGGGAGCTCGGCGCTTCCGCCGGCCATGCAGTCAAGCACGGCGCAGGTGACGTCCCCCAACAGGGGATGGGTCATTTCCCGCAGGTCGGACAGCACGCCGGTGGCCGGGGCGAAAACGACGGGGGACTCTTCCCCGTCGGCCAGGCCGAGGGGCTCCCCCTTCATTACGGTTTCATAGGTTCCCACCGCGGGGCGGCAGGGCGTTCCGTCCCCTGCCGCCAGCGGCACGAGGAGCTGTGCGGGGAGCGGTATATCCACAATGGGACGAGAGGCGGCGGGCTCCTTCAGAGAAGGAAGAAATACCCCTCTTTTAGTAAATTTCGACATCCTGTTTTTCACCTCTTGCAAAGAGCTTATCCCCATAATATGATGGAGAGAGAGGATATACGCCCAGCCGGCCGACGCCGCGCCCGGGCGCCCTCAATTCAGCGCAGGGGGTGCGGCCGTGAAGATGGATCTGCTGGAGAACGGCTGTCTGAAAATATTGCTGACGGAGGAAGACCTCCGGACGTATGGTCTGACCTTTGACAATCTGGATTACGAGAACGAGAACACCCGTAGCGCCCTGCACCGTCTGCTGGACGAGGCGAAGCGCCGCACGGGCTTTGATTCCGCCGGCAGCCTGATGATCGAGGCGCTGCCGGTGGACGGGGGCTGCCTGCTCCTCCTTACGCCGACGGGAGGAAAAAAGCCGGTGCGCATCCGCCGGGCCGCCGGACCGTATGTGTATGAGCTGGATTCGGCGGACGCTATCCTCCAGCTTGCGCAGAGCGTGGAGGAGGAGGCGCTGCCCTGGGGCAGCTCGCTGTACGCCTTCGGGGAGAAATACCGGCTGGTGCTCTATCCCGGCGCGCCCCTTTCCAAGCGGATGGGGCATCTGCTGCATGAATTTGCCCGCGCGGCGGGCGAAGGGGACGCGGCGGCCGCCTTTACCGCCGAGCACGGCGCGTCCATCGCCATCGGGGACGCGCTCGGCAGGCTGCGCGGCGCTTTCCGCTCCCGGGACTAGGAAACGACGGCCCCGCCAAATTCATAGGAAGTACTGGGAAAAAACAAAAACATAAGCAGACAGCCGGGCGGTCAGAGCGCCCGGCTATGTTCTTTTCCGCAGTCCTGGACGGCCTGTGCCAGGGCGCGGGGATCCGGCGCGTTGAACAGCGCGCTCCCCACCACGGCGACCGTCGCCCCGGCTTCGGCGGTGAGCTTCGCGGTCTCCGGGTTGATTCCGCCGTCCACCTCGATTTCCACATCCAGCCCCCGCCGGTCGATTTCCGTGCGGATCGCGGCGATCTTGGGCAGCATGTCCGCCATGAATTTCTGGCCGCCGAAGCCCGGCTCCACCGTCATGACCAGAACCAGCCCCACCTTGTCCAGATAGGGGAAAACGGCTTCGGCCGGGGTGGCCGGCTTCAGCGTGATGGCGGGGGTCATGGAAAGCGCGCGGATCCGGTCGAGCGTTTCCCCGATGGGGGAATCGCATTCCAGATGAATATTCAGGATATCGGCGCCGGCTTTGGCGAAGGCCTCCACCAGGCGGCCGGGAAGCTGCATCATCAGATGGACGTCAAAGGGCAGCTCCGTCAGCGGGCGGAGCCGTTCGATCACCGGCGGGCCGAACGACAGGTTCGGAACAAACACGCCGTCCATCACGTCCAGATGGACCATGTCGGCTCCCGCGCGTTCCACAAACGCGATCTCCTCGGAAAGCCGTGCAAAATCGCAGGTAAGAATCGAAGGGGAAATTTTCACGCTGTATCATCCAACCTTTCCGTGTGGTGGAAGGGCTTCCACGTAGAGCATAGCGCCGCCCAGCCGGCTTCTATATACCGGAGCTGTCCGGCGGCGCAATCGAGAAATGCTTCCGCATTTCTCCCCACCGGCAAAATGCGGACAGCCGCCCAGCCGGCTTTTATATACCGGAGCTGTCCGGCGGCGCAGCCGCAAACGGGATAAAATCGTAGCGCCGGATTCATTTTACCTTATCCGGGCGGAAAGGTCAATGGGTTCCCCTGCCGGCGCCGAAATGGTCATAAAACCTTAAGGAATCAGAGTATCCCCCGCCTGCCGCCGGGAAGAGCGGGTTTGACAAAGCTGCCCGTCCCGCCGTATACTGGCTTTACACGCTTTCGCGAAGGAGGAGATGCTGATGCCGAGAGAATCGGGAACCCGCCCGTCCCCTGCCGTCCCGCCCGAACCGGCCCGGAAAACGCCGCAGGGCGCAGGAGGGGGAATCCGTGCGCTGTATCTGTCGGCGCCGTTTCTTCTGGCCGGGCTGGCATTTCTCCTGAGGAAACCGCTGCTGGCCTTGTCCCGCTGGCTTCCGCCCTGCCTTTTCTATGCGCTGACCGGCTGGTATTGCCCCGGCTGCGGCAACACCCGGAGCGTCCGCGCTTTGCTGGAGGGAGATTTTCTGCTGTCCCTGCGGTATAATATTACGCCGATGCTGTTGCTGCTTGCAATATTGCTCCTCTATGCGGAGTGGGGGACCGCGCTCTTCGGGCGGCCGCGGAAGTTGCTTCCCCGCACAGTGAAATTCTGGGCGCCGCTCGGCGTGCTGATCGCCGTATATTGGATAGTCCGCAACGCCTTTCCCCTGCCGTTATAACAATATAGAAAACCGGACGGCAGAACTGCCGTCCGGTTTTTGAATCTGCAAAAGGAATTACAAGGTCGACCAGTCGATTGAACTGCCATAGGAATCCAGGATCGACAGGCCGATCAAGCCCAGAATGAAGAACAGCACGGTCAGAACCAGGCCGATAATCGACATGATGATACCGGCAAGAGCCATACCGCTGCCAGGCTTATTGCCCTTCTTCGCCACGATGCCGAGAATCAGGCCGATAATAGCGGCCGGAATGGAGATGTACCACACGCAGAAGCAAGCGAGGGAGACAATGCCAAGCACCATCGAAGCGACAGAAAGGCCCTTTCCTTCCTGCGGAACCGGCTGCACGGGCTGCATGGGCTGCATCGGCGGGATGGGCGGCTGCACGGGGGGCATCGGCGGAACCGGCGGCTGCACAGGCTGCACAGGCTTCGCGGGGGCGTTGTTCGGTTCCTGCGGAACCTGGGGTTCGCTGGCGCCTTGGGGATTGTTGTTGATTTCGCTCATGAGAAAAGCTCCTCCTCCTGAAAAAATGACGGCGGGTTACGGGAAAGATTACATGCCGCGGACCATCCCGTTTGGCCGTTTTCATTGACATCGTAGCATAAAGTGGGAGGTTTCGCAAGAAAATGTTTCGAATATGCCGAAAAACGCCGCTTCTCCAGCAATTTCATTGGAACGCCTTGAGGGTTATAGGTTATATAGGGTTATATAAAGATAAGGAAACAGGAAAGGCTGTTGAAACGTTCGGAAGCGGGCTGCGTAAGGATACGGCGTCGGCGGAATGGAAGAAACCCATAAAAAGCCTATGCGGCGAAGGTATGGAACAGAACGGTTTTTTCGGCGTGGAACCGGCCGCTTATAAAGCTGCTGGATAAGTAGAGATTGGATAGAGAAGGAACGAAGGAGTTTTTGCAAAAACTCTTGACGGCTTCGATCCGCCTTGTTATAATAAGCGATGCACCAAGGCGCTTATGCTACTGTGGCTCAGCTGGTAGAGCAGCTCACTCGTAATGAGCAGGTCGTCCGTTCGAATCGGATCAGTAGCTCCAGCAAAAAACCGCGGAACCCTGTCCAATAGGGCAGGGCGTCGCGGTTTTTCCATTTTCACGCCTAGAATACCCGGGGTTGTTGCAAAGCGATCTGGATAAAAATGCAGGCCACAGGCGGGTCAATCGCCGGGATTTCGCGCAATCTCCTGCTTTTCCGTCAGAGGGGAGGGCGTCCCGAACACCGGCGTATCGCCCTCCCAGGAAAAGGGCTGGGCGCGGACGCTCCGGCCCGCCCAGCCGCCGCCGGGCGTTTTGCAGGCGTGGTATACGATCCAGTCCTCCCCGTCCGGCGCAGTGGTGAAGGAGGCGTGTCCCGGCCCATAGGCCGATTTGGCCTTGGAGAAGACCGGCTCGGCCGCTTTGGTCCACGAAGCGGGGTCAAGCGGGTCGTTCCCCGTCAGGGTCAGCAGGCCGAGGCAATAGTCGTCGGTCCAGCTTCCGCTTGCGGAATAGACGACGTGGATCGTACCGGAAGGGCTGACCAGCGCCTCCGGCCCCTCGTTTACCTGCGGATCGCCGACCGTTTCCCAGGCGTACTCCGGCCGGGAAATCCGTACCCGGCGGCCGGAAATAGTGAATGGGTCGCTCATGGGGGCGATGTACAGGTCCTGCGCGACATTCTCGTCCCCTTCCCAGCCCGACCAGACAAAATACAGCTTTCCGCCGATGATCGTCGCCGTGCCGTCAATCGCCCACTTGTCGGAGGGATCGGACACCTTGCTGCGAAACACATACGTTCCCTGCGGGTCGCCGGTGGAGGACTCCAGCGCGATCATACGGTGGTTTTCGTTTTTTCCGTCATCCGCCGCGACGTAAATCACCCATTTCCCTTCGAGATAATGGAGCTCCGGCGCCCAGTAATCGGCGGTAAAACCGCCGGTTTTCGGGGGCGTGTAGACCTTGACCGGCTTTTCGGTTCCGATTTCGTACAGGTTCCGCGTTTTTGTGACGTACAGGCTGTCGCCCTCCGAAAAGCAGTAATAGTAATAGCCCTCGTGGAAAAGAACCCACGGGTCCGCGCCCTCCGGAGGAACTAGGGGATTCCAAAAGGCTTCTTTGTTTGGGTCGTTCATGGCATTCACCTCGCTGGTTGTTTTTCCGGCTGTCAGGCCGGCGGAAGCTGCGGAGGGGTCTTCCCGGGAGGATGCACAGCCGGTAAAGAGGAGGGCGATAGACGTCAGGACGACAAAAAATGCCAGCCGCTTTTGCATAAAAAATCTCCATTCCTTGTTGATTTTGAGACGATTTCGGCCAACAGTCGAAACTGCCGCGGCGCTTTTTGCGGCTAAGGGTCAAATTCCGGCGTGAAAAGGCGGGGAAATCGTATTTTCACGCTATCTCCTTTCCGCCGCTTACAGTGCAGGCGCCGTCAGACCAATTCGAAAGGGAAAAATCATGTCTTTGTGCAGCAGGGCGGACCTCCGAGCGGCCGGCAAACGATCCTTTCCGTCCCTGCTTGCGGTTGTCCGACAAACAAATTCATTCCCTTTGGTTAAACGTTTTCTGCATTTTTTATTATATATAAGTATTGGGGAAAAGACAAGCGTTCAGCCGGCGGAAAACCACGAAAAAGAAAACGGCGCGGCTTTCTTGACAATATGCCCGGCCGCGATATAATACTTTTCATAGCGATACAGCAATACCGGACGCCCGAAGCCCGAACTTGAACACTCCCGGCAAAGCGATGTGGGGCTCCGCCGGGAAAGGCGGCGGCGAAGGCTTACGGAAAAGAAAGGACGGAAAACCAATGGCGTATTTAGTGGGGATCGACATCGGCACTTCCGGCGCCAAAACGGTGCTTTTCGATGAAAAGGGGACGGTCATTGCGTCCCACACGGTGGAATATCCGCTGTATCAGCCGCAGAACGGCTATGCGGAGCAGGATCCGGACGACTGGTGGAACGCCACGGCCGAAAGCCTGCGCGCCGTGCTGGCGAAGAGCGGCGTTCCCGCCGGGGAGATCGCGGGGGTGGGCCTTTCCGGTCAGATGCACGGCCTGGTTATGCTGGATGAAAAGGACGAGGTAATCCGCCGCTCCATCATCTGGTGCGACCAGCGCACCGCCGCCGAATGCGGGGAGATGACCGAAAAGCTGGGCTACGACCGGCTTATCGCGGTGACCGCCAACCCCGCACTGACCGGCTTTACCGCTTCCAAAATTCTCTGGGTGCGGAACCACGAGCCGGAGAATTACGAAAAATGCCGGCATATCCTGCTGCCGAAGGATTATGTCCGCTTCCGTCTCACCGGCGAATACGCCACCGAGGTGTCGGACGCATCGGGGATGCAGCTGCTGGATATCCCCAACCGGCAGTGGTCGGACGAGGTGCTGGAGAAGCTGGAGATCGACCGCGCCCTGCTCGGCAGGGTGTACGAATCCCCCGAGGTTACCGGCCGGATCACCCGCCGGGCGGCGGAGCTGACCGGACTCAGGGAGGGTACGATTGTGGTCGGCGGCGCGGGGGACAACGCGGCGGCCGCTGTCGGCACCGGCGTGGTGCGGGACGGCCGCGCCTTTACCACCATCGGTACCTCCGGCGTGGTCTTCGCCCATACCGACCATATGGCGATTGATCAGAAGGGCCGGGTACATACCTTCTGCTGTGCGGTGCCGGGCGCCTGGCATGTGATGGGCGTGACCCAGGGCGCGGGCCTGTCCCTGAAATGGTTCCGGGACAATTTCTGCGGCGCGGAGAAGGAAGCGGCGGCCCAGATGGGGGTCGATCCTTATTTCCTCATGGACAAGGAAGCCGAGACCGTGCCGGTGGGCGCGAACAAGCTGCTTTACCTGCCCTATCTGATGGGCGAACGCACCCCCCACCTCGATCCCGACGCGCGGGGCGTGTTCTTCGGCCTGTCCGCCATCCATACCAAAAAGGATATGCTTCGCGCCGTGATGGAGGGCGTGGCCTATTCCCTGAACGACTGCCTGTCGGTCTTCCACGAGATGGGGATCGCCATCGACGACATGATGGCCTGCGGCGGGGGCGGGACCAGTCCGCTATGGCGGCAGATGCTGGCCGACCTGTATGCCTGCGATGTGAAGACCCTCGCCTCCCGCGAGGGCCCCGCCCTCGGCGTGGCGCTGCTGGCCGGCGTGGGCGCGGGGCTGTACGCCAGCGTGCCGGAGGCCTGCGACGCGGTGATAAAAACCGACCGCGTCCAGTCTCCCATCCCGGAAAACACCGCGAAATACGCGCCGTATTACCGGCTATATACCGAGCTGTACCCGGCGATGAAGTCGTCCTTTGCGGAATTGGGAAAACTGTAGAAGAAAACCGGAAACCGCCCGCGGCCAAAACGGCCGCGGGCAGTTTTGTTGTTTTTATCCCATATTAATAGATATTAATTCTAAAATATATTGACACTTATGCATTTTTAAATTACTATTAACACAGAAAACGGTAAAAATTTTTCCAGTTAAGGGAGGAGATTCCAATGCGTTGCTGACGGGAGACGCAAAAGCAGTATCCGGCTTTGTTTTTCATACCCATCCCTTCAGCACAAGAGCCGCGGGCGAATCCCCAGCGCTTCAATTGTGGACGCCCGCCCATTCCCGTCGAAAAGCCAATAGGAGGCGACGCAACACTGCCATGAAAAAGCGCTGAAAATGGGCAGGAGGGCTTCTGCTCCTGCTGGGCGGCGCGTGCTTTCTGTTCTTTGTCTGGCCGAACTTCTTCCAACAAGCCCGCATGGCGAGGGGGATCACGCTGACCGACCTTTCGGAAGAGAAAACGGAGCGAATCCGGGAAAATCTGGATTTTGACCTGCCGCAGAATGCGAAAATGTACAGCGTCTATGCCAATTCACAGCAGGACAGCACTTTCCGGATGATTTTTGAAATTCCAAGGGAGGACAGGGAGGTTTTTCTGGCTTCAGTCGCTCAAAAATATGAAAGAGAGCTGCTTGATTCCCGCGACGGTTATGCGGATAGTTCGATTACCGTAAAAGGGAAAAAGTATTTTGTCGCGCGGGCAAACGCCCACATGGAGCGCGGCTTTACGGCTGTTCTGGAATATGGGGAAAGCGCCGACGGCGGTTATCTTTATCAACTGGTGTATCACCGTCCGCCTGAAGAAATCGGTGCAATTTTTCAATAAGACGCTTCGCACCGCCCTGCTTCGAAAACGAGGTGAAAGGAGAACACAGTGGTAATCACTTCCCTTGATTTCGCCCCTTTTGTCGCCGCCTTTGTCGTCCTTCTCTGGGCCGGCTTCCCGTTATTGACGGTGCTGTCGGGGCTCCTGTTTCGCCGCGCCATTGCGGCGCACAGCTTATGCGGGCGCTATTCCGGGGCCGCGGCCCATGGGGCTTTTGCCGTCTCGCTGATCGCCGGCGCCGCCTCGCTGGTCAGCGTGTATTACTGGCTCCGGGCCTTCCCGCTTCTGCCGGTGATTCCCGCGTTTCTGTTTACTTTGCTTTCTCTGATCGGTCTGCTGGGGTATTGGAAAAGGTATCAAAAAATTATCCGGCCGTTTTTGGTCATCCCGGCGCTTTTCCTTCTGGCCGTTCTGGCGCTGCTTTTGCTGGACTGGGGAAACAGAGGGAGCGACCCCGGGGCTGCGTCCATGCTGTGGCCGGCCGGATAGGCGCCCCGGGAAACGGTAACGAACCAACCGAAAACACGGAATGCGGGCCGCAGGCGGCGGCCCCGGAGGGAACTGCGGCCTATCGTATGCCGCGGTTCCCTCCTTTTCCCGTATGCATAATCATATGCATAATCAATTTCCTGTTTTCCATAACGAAAATCCTCTTGATTTTTCCATCCCTCCTGCGTATAATGAGGGTGAATGAGAAATCGTTTTCTCATTGAACGATCCATCCGGCCGCCGCGGCCGGCGGAAAGGAGCTTTTGTTATGGCGAACAACCGCTTGAATGCCTACGAATACATCATGGAATTCACCGATACCTATAAGAAATATAAGGACGCGCCCACCGCGATCCGGGAGGCCAAGTGCGTGGAGGTGCAGACCCGCTACTGGTTCCAGCCGATGCGGAAGGACGACCTGCTGGCCGGCCGGTTCCTGATTGCGGAGATCGGCTACTGCTCCGAGCCGCTTCTCGGCCGGAGCGTGAGCTACTTCTACGACCCGCAGCGGATCGACGCGCTGCTCCAGAGCGACGCGTATACCGACGCGCAGAAGCAGGATATCCGGGACGCGCTGGAATTCTGGAAGGGGGAGGAAACCCGCCGCAAGACCCGCTCCCGCTTCCCCGAATACATGAAGCAGGCCCTGCCGGAGGATATCTACTGGGAGCACAGCGAAGTGGCCTTCCCCCTCTACCGGATTGTGGACGCCTACATGGATTACGATAAGCTGATGCGGCTCGGCCTGGATGGGCTGAAGGCGGAAGCGCTGCGGTATCGGGCGAAGGCGGAGCAGGAGGACGGCGACGTTTCCCTGTATGAGGGGATGGCGATGGCGGTCGATACCCTGTCCGCCGTCTGCCTGCGGTATGCGGAGGAAGCCCGCGCCGCTGCCCAGACCTTTGGTGGTTCTCCCGCACGGCGGGAGCAGCGGCTGAAGATTGCCGGGGCGCTCGAAACCGTCGCCCATAAGGCGCCTTCGACCTTCGTCGAGGCAATGCAGCTCGCCTGGCTGTATTCCTTAATCAGCGGGGTGCTGAACTACGGCCGGATGGACGTGTATCTGGGCGATTTTTACGTAAACGACCTGGACGCCGGGCGGATTACGGAGGAGGAAGCGCTGTCCTATACCCAGTCCCTCTGGCGGCTGATGGCCTCCCGGGTCACGGTATTCCATTCCCGCGTGGTGATCGGCGGCTGCGGCCGCCGGAACGAGGCGAATGCGGATAAGTTCGCCCTGCTGGCGATCGAAGCCTCCCGCACGGTAATCGAGATCGAACCCCAGCTTTCCCTGCGTTTTTATAAGGGTCAGAACCCCGTGCTGATGGACAAGGCGCTGACCTGCATTGGCGAGGGGCGGACCTTCCCGATGCTGTACAACGACGATGTGAACATCCCCGCCGTGGAAAAGGCGTTCGAGGTTTCGCGGGAAGAGGCCGAGGATTACATGATGTTCGGCTGCGGGGAATACGTGCTCAATCACCGGAGCATCGGCTCCCCGAACGGCATTATCAATCTCCTCAAGGCGCTGGAGGCCACCCTGTACAACGGCCGCGATATGCTGTATAACAAGGATATGGGCCTGAAGCTCGGCGGGCTGGAGGATTTTGAGACCTTCGACGAGCTGTACGCCGCGTATAAAAAGCAGTTGACCTATTATATCGAGATTCTTGCCCAGCAGGAGCAGCTCGAATACGAAATGGTGGCGGCCGCCGGCCCGTATCTGTACATGAGTATGCTGTTCGACGACTGCATGGAGCGGGGCAAGGCCCTCCTGAACGGCGGGGCGAAATACCTCGGCGGCACGCTGGAGACCTACGGCAACGTCAACACCGCCAACAGCCTCTATGCCATCAAGACGGTGGTGTATGAGCAGGGGCTGATCGACCGCGCCACCCTGCTGAAGGCGATGAAAGCCAATTTTGAGGGGTATGAAAAGGAGCGGAAGCTCCTGCTGGACGCGGAAAAATACGGCAACGACCTGCCCGGCGTCGACGGCTTTTCCCAGGAGTTCCACAACTGGCTTTGCGATACCGTGCGGAACCAGCGGGAGCGCACCAGCCTGCATTCTTATCTGATCGTCATTATCAACAACGAGGCGAACACCGTCCTGGGCCGGTTTACCGGCGCGTCTCCGGACGGACGGCTGGCCAGAGAGCCGATGGCCAACGGGAACAACCCCTACGGCGGCACCGATAAAAACGGCGTGACCGCGATGCTGAATTCCCTGGTCAAGCTGGACGTGAACCATCACGCCGGCGCGGTGCAGAATATGAAGTTCAGCAAGGACCTGTTCAACAACCATCGGGACATCCTGGAAAGCCTCCTGAGCACCTATTTTGACAACGGCGGCGCGCAGGCGATGATTACCGTGGTCAGCAAGGACGATCTCGAGCAGGCCATGATCCACCCGGAGAAATACGGGCATATCATGGTTCGGGTCGGCGGGTTCAGCGCCCGTTTCGTCACCCTCGCGCCCGATGTGCAGCGGGAAATCGCCAGCCGGACGCTGTATTGATTTTCCCCCGTCCGCCGGAGCCCGTTCCGAAAAAAGCGGCGGGCGCCTGCGGAGTCCGCAGCAGCAGAAAGGAAAACAGATAGAACAACGCCCCATGCTTCTATTCTTCATAGAGCATGGGGCGTTACTTTTTGTCTGGGACATATTCGGCTATATCTTCCAAACGGCAATCAAAAATCTCACATAAGGTATTTAACGTATGGGTCGATACCGGCATATCCTTTTGAAGTCGCTGGACAGTCGCGTGGCTCATGCCGTATTTGACCCGCAGGGTGTAGGTCGTTGCCTTTTTCTCTGCCATTGTCCTCCACAATGGAGCATAACATATCACCATACAGCCCCCCTTTACAGGATCTATTATGGCTGATATAATGGCCATATAGTATGGCTATTATTTAGCCATACCCAAGGGGTAAGTATTTATGGGGGATGGGAAAATCTGTTTTTTTTCAGGTCACTCGGACGCCTCGGAAAGCGTATATCCGGCCCTTGCCGAAGCCGTGGAGCGGCACACTACCGGGTACGGCGTGGCTGAGTTCCGGGTGGGTAATTACGGCGGCTTTGACCGTATGGCCGCCAGGGCGGTATTGATTTCCCCCGTCCGCCGGAAAAGGACGATAAAACAACGCCCCATGCTCTATGAAGAATAGAAGCATGGGGCTTATTTTGTAAATCGTACAATATCATTCGGGGAGCAGTCTAATATATTACAGAGTTTTTCTAATGTCAGCATGGTGATGTTTTTGTTTTTCTTCAGCCAGTCCAAGGTGCGGCGGTCAACTCCGGCCTGAATGAGAGCATACTGAGTAATGCCCTTTGTCTTCATTGTGTCCCATAGCGGGCCATAATCCACCATCTTCCCACCACCCCAGAAAAAGTAATTTCATTATAGGGTGGACAAAAGATTTTGAATATTGCACATATATGTGGAATATTCTATACTGGGGGGCGAGGTGGAATATGTATGTATGGGAAAATCTGTTTTTTTGCAGGTCACTCGGACGCCCCGGAAAGCGTATATCCGGCCCTTGCCGAAGCCGTGGAGCGGCACATTACCGGGTACGGCGTGGCCGAGTTCCGGGTGGGTAATTACGGCGGCTTTGACCGTATGGCCGCCAGGGCGGTAAAAGAGGCAAAACAGCGGCATTCCGGCGTGACCCTGTATCTGGTTTTACCCTATCTCCCGGAACAGGGACGGCCCCTGCCAAATATGGACGGCTTTGACGGTTTTATCTACCCGGAGGGCATGGAGAAAGGACCCAGACGGTTTGCTGTCTCCAAACTCAACCGCCTCATGGTGCAAAGGGCAGATTGTATAGTTGCTTATGTCATCCACTCCTGGGGAGGGGCCTTCAAGACTTTGGAGAGGGCCGGAGCGCGGGAGAGGCGGGGTGAACTGACGATTACCAATTTAGGGGCAAAAAAACGCACCTCCAATTGAGGTGCGTTTCGGCAAACCCCGTCTCAAATGGAGACGCCTTCCCGCCGCTTCAGCCTGTAACAAAAGCCGCGCCCGCATCGTCATGCGATGCGGGCGCGGCTTCAGAGTGTCAAAGAAGTCGCGTTGCAAAAAATGTTGCACAATAAAGTTTTCGTCCACCTTTTTCAAAAGGTGGTGGGGTACCGGGGCAAGGCCCCGGTTCGCCCTCCGCAGAGGGCGAAATCCTCTCAAAAGAAGCGCAGGAGGGGTGAAAAATGTCCCGGTGGGACATTTTTCGGTGGGGAACCCTCGCCGGGGGTTCCCCAATGCGGCGCACAGCGCCGCATAAAGTAGCCTCTTTTGTTCATTTTGCTATCCTTTAACGGCTTTTTAAACCAAGCGAACGGGGCTTATTTCTGGATGATTGCTGCGCTGTAGGGGGCAATGGCGGCGGTGGAGCCGGATACGGTTACGCCGCTTTCATACAGCACGGAATTCGCGCCGTCCCCGATGTCGAAGGTCTGCTCGGTATTCGACAGGTTCACCAGTACCAGCTTCTTATCGCTGTCGTTAAAGCGATAGAAAGCGACCACCGGCTTATCCGACATCCGATACTCGATATCGTAGTCCATCGGGAGATACTCCTCCCGCGCGCCGAAGATGTCCTTGAAGAAGGACTGCAGGTTCTCGCCGGGGAGCTTGTAGGTCGCCGGGTCCTCGTCTCCCTGGTAGAGGAAGGGCATCCCGTCGATAAAGCTCATCACGCTCCACAGGGCCTTGGCCTTCTCGGCGCCGTATACCTTCTGGGGCCGGGCGGCGTCAAAGGTCCAGGTAACGGTGTCGTGGTTGCCGAGGAAACGGAGCTTGACCTGGCCCCTGACCGAGGTCTTGCGTTCCACGTCCAGCCAGCGCATCAGCTCCTGCGCGTATTCGGTGTCGGATACGTTGGAGTGGTTCAGGTTGTACATCATACGGAACAGGGGCATATCGTAGAATACGTCGGTGATCTCCGCGTAGAAAGGTACGGGATGGAAATTTTCCGGCATAATCAGCGGGTCCTTCCCGCCCTTTTCAAAACCCTCGTTGATCGCGCGGACGATGTTTTGGCCGCCCGCCAGGCCCGAGCTGCTGGGACGGAAGCCGGCGACCGGCGACCAGTTGGACAGGCCGCCCATCGAACAGTCGATCCGGGCGCCGTCCACGCCGAGCTCCTCCGCATGGGTCTTCACCAGTTCTACCGTATAGGCGTAATATTCCGGGTTGTTGTAGTCAAAGGACACGCAGTCCCACTCGATCTGGTTGGAGCCGTCCTGCTTCTTGGAAATCCAATCCGGATTCTTCATTGCCAAGGGCTGCGCCGGACGCGGGCCGTGGGGGACGTAATCGAAAAGCACCCGCAGATCCAGCTCGTGGGCCCGGTCGATAAATACCTTCGCTCCCTCCGAGCCGCCGTACAGGAGGGAGATGATCGACTGGTCGATCGGCTCATATACGTTGTTGTTGGTGCTGGAAAAGATCGGCAGAAGCCATACGTTTTTGACGCCCATTTCCTTGAGAGCGTCCAGCTGCTCCGCGTATTTCTGCAGGGTATTGGGGTTGGAATAGCCGGTGTCCATGGTGCCGTAGGGGAAGCCTTCATACATCGGGCCGTCGGCCACCGGTTCGTCGGGCGTTTTGTAGCCGAGCTCGGCATAAAAATTCTGAATCGCGGCGTATTTGTCCTGATCGCCGGGAAGCTGGAGATACAGGCTGCCGACCTCGATCTCTTCGCCCTTCTTGATATAGCTTTCTACTGCGGCGAGGTTGGTAACGCCGAGCTTGTCGTTTTCATCATAGTAGGCGGAGGTGGTCCATTTTTCCACCTCGTCGATAAAGAGGACGTTGAGGTTCACCGCCGGGTCGCTCTGGCTCAGGCAGGTGACCGGGCTGCTGTAGTCGGTCGCCGTTACGCGGTATTTGGTATAATCCTTGAAGGAATATACGCCGGCCGGCGTGCTTCCCGGATACTCGAACGTCGAGGTTTCCTTATCCATATCGATCCCGCGGACCAGAAAGGCCACGCCGTTGATGAGCTGGTTTTCCTCCGCGCTGGAGGTCAGTTTTGCCGTCAGCTTGAGCGCGCTGTCCATGAAGTTATAGATATAGGTGACGGTCAGCGTATCGATGGTCAGGCTGATTTCCAGCCCGGTGGAGGTCTGGTAGATAGCGTCCACCGTGTATTCCGGCAGCTCCCTGCGTTTCATCAGGATGGTGGGCAGCTCCCAGGTTTGAAAATCCGTAAAACTCTGGTAGCCAAGCTGGCCCATCACCATCGCCTTGTTATAGCCGACGTCCACCACGATGCCGCTGAGGTCCACCGTCTGGGCGCTGTTTTTCACCTGAGTGACCATGCCGGTCCTGGTGTTTATTTTGCAGGTCATGCCGCCGATGGTCACGTCGGTGAAAGCGTCCTCCGCCGTGACCGCGATCGCCGTTTTGCTGGGATCGTCTACGGTGGAGTTTCCGCTGGAGGAATTTTCCTGCTTTCCGTCTTTGCAGCCGGCGAGCAGGGACAGGAGCATCGTGCCGCAGAGCACGGCGCTTAGAATGCGAAGGGGCTTTTTCATGAAAATCCGAATCCTTTCCGGGCCTTTCCTCTCTTCAGACAAGTCGTCCCAAGAGCCGGGGCGTCTGAAAAGTCGGATCGGCTTAAGAGCCGAGGCCTCTTTTTCTGCCAGGGAGCGGGCTGCAGACGGCCCCCGCCCGTCCCTGGATAGGGCGGGGCCGTTTTGCCGGCGGAAAGAGAGATCGCTGTGTCGATATTTTCCTCTTTCCAAAGCCGGAGAGGCTGCGCGGGCGGGGCGCGCAAGCGCGCAGCCGTTACAGGCGGTAAATATCGTAAGCAAAGGGAGCGACGATCCCGACGGCGGCGGGGTTCACCAGAGACGCCGCGCCCGGATAGGCGGACAGGTCGAACTCCTGCGGCTTGTCGGAGAGGTTGACCAGAACCAGACGGCGGCCGTCCCCTTCCCCGCGGAGGAAGGCCATGATCGGGGTGTCGGTATACAGGTATTCGGTGGCGTTGGTGCTGCCGATCAGCTCCCGCCGGTCGCGGAAGAGCTTGGTAAAGAAATCGATGCGCTTTTCCCCTTCCGCGAGATAGATGGAGGGGTCTTCGTCCCCGTGGTAGATCATCGGCATCCCGTCGATCAGGGAGATCACCGCCCACAGCGCTTTCGCGCCGCCCTCGCCGTAGCTGTCCACCGCACGGCGGGACTGCCACACCCAGGAAACCGTGTCGTGGTTGCCGAGGAAACGCATTTTGTGATAATTTTCCGGCGTGGTCTGCTTCTCCACGTCCAGCCAGCGGGTCAGGGAGCGGACATAGGCGGTGGGATCGCTCTTCAGCAGCGGCTCCAACTCCACAAACACCCGGTAGAGGTTCATCCCGTAAAAGAGGTCGGTGGTGTGGTAATACGGGGGGATGGGGTTAAAGTTTTCCGGAAGGATGAAGGAGCGCTTTCCTCCCCGCAGGAAGCCGTCCCGGATCGCTTCGGTGATGTGCACGCCGGCGCAGACGCTGTCCGCGCTGGGACGGTAGCCGTTATAAGGCCGCCAGTTGGACAGGCCGCCCATCGCGCAGTCGATCCGCGCGCCGTCCACGCCGAAGCGCTTCACATGGTCGTATACCAGGTCGGAGGTGTATTTCTGATAGCCCGGATGGTTGTAATCCATCGATACGCAGTGCCACTCGTTCTGCAGGGAGCCGTCCCGGCGCTTGGAACACCAGTCGGGGTTCTCCTTCGCCAGCGGGAATTCCGGCGCAGGTCCGTGGGGAACGTAGTCGAACAGTACGGTCATCCCCAGCTCGTGCGCCTTGTCGCAGTAGTATTTGCATCCTTCTTCCCCGCCGTACCGTTTGTCGATGATCGCCTGGTCGTTGGAATGATAAACGCCGTCTTCGTTGTGATCAAAGACCGGCAGCAGCCAGACGTGGTCGATTCCCATCTCCTTCAGCCCTTCCAGGCGCTCGGCGTATTGGAAAAGATCCTCCTTCATCGGGAATTTGGAGTCCATCGTCCCCGCCGGATGGCAGGAATACATCACGCCGTCGGTGATACCGCCCTCGCAGGGATGATAGCCGAGGGAGTCCACGAAATCGCGGATCTGCCGATAAGGGCTTGCCGACGGATCGCAGGGCTGGATATACAGGTGGCCCACCTCCAGCGACGCGCCGGGGGCCAGGTCCGCTTCCAGAGAGGGACAGTAGACAAAATGCGTCCGCTTCCCGTCGGTGTATACGCCGCAGCTCCACTTTTCCAGATCGTCGATGAACAGGAGATTGAACGACTCCTCCCCGACGGCGATATGGGTGGCGAAATTGATCAGCCCGGTCTCCATTACCTCATAAGGGGTCAGCGAGGAGGCCTGCTGGACGTTCAGCGGGGTATTGCAGGGAAAGTCGAAGGCGACGCCGTCCAGCGCGTTCAGTCGGGACAGGAAAGAAAACGTGTTCAGATATGCAGCGCCGGCCCCGTTGTTTTTCAGGGTGGCGGTCAGCTTGAGCGCGCTGTCCATCAGCGTATAGGAAAAGGTGACGGCGAGCGGGCCGGCCGTATACGTAAAGGCGACGCGGTCCTCCTCCTGCTCAACCGACACGGCGTCCAGCGCTTCCAGGCCGGCTTTGGTGGGGATGATCCGGGGCAGATTCCAGGTGCGGTTTTCCAAAAGGGAATCGTACTCCAGCACCCCCGTCAGATTTTTTTCGTTACAGCCGAGATCAAAGCCGATTCCATCAAAGGGAATGCGGCTCCCTTCCCTATCGACTTCGGTGAGCGCGCCGGTTTTTTCGTCGAAGGAACAGGATAAAAAAGCATTTTGGAGAGTAATCATAGCGTCCATCCTTTCTTTACGTACCGTTATGTCCCCTGTACATTCATAAAATCTATAGTTCGTATGGTTCATACAAAGGCATTTTAAGGAATCCTGGCTTTTTTATGACGCATTGGCTTTGTCTCGTATTCACGGGCGGCTTTCCAGTTCAAAAAACAGGAGCGCAGCCCGGAGACTTACAAAATCAAAGGGAAGCGAATCGGAAAAGCCGGAGAATATGGTCGCCGTCGCCTCCGAAAAAGCCCGGTGAGTAAACGTTTACATTCCTTGCAAAAAAAAGCAAGCGCCGTTATTTTCCCAAAAAAGAACATAACTAGTGCCGTTTATTAGTATAGTAGAACGACCGTCTAAAGTCAATAACAAAGTGAAAATGAAAAAAGTTTTTATGCAGTATTCCGAAAATAGCTAATTGGAATTATGCAAAAAGCACGTTGTTGTGTTCGAAAGCTAAGAAACGATAGGCGCCGCCGCGTGTCGGATAAGGCGGCTATACGGGACTCGCCGTGTAAACGATTTACCTTCCGTGTGCCCATTCCCGCCAACCCATGATTAAAAAATGGAAAAATACAGAGGAATTCCCATATATCTGTAAAAAGCGAACAAAAATGGCTGTTCGCCGAAAAGCATTCTTGCGCGGCAGGAAGGAATGAATGATTGGGCAGAAACCGGCGTTGGCCCGTCCAGGGCGGACCAAAGAGAAACAGGGGAGAGTCCAACCGAAGAAAGCGCGGTAATAGGCAATGCAATGGGACAAGGAATAGGATACGAACGGCCGTTGCGCGGCCATTGTGAAGAAGGGAGGAAAAACACTGCCGGCAGCGGTTTAAAATGTATTACGGGGTTATGGCTTTTTCACGAGAAAAGGCGGAAAAACAAGACGCTTCAACGTGCCAGCGGGGAATCGTTGGGGAAAATGACGGGGAAAATCGGCCGCAAAACGGGCGAAAATTCGCCGTGTTTCGTGGGAAAAAACACCGGTGATCGATTTAAACAAAAAATTAAATCGGGGGTTGACTTTTAGGTAAAGTTGACTATAATGATAATAGATACCGTGCCGTACGGGGAGGTTTGTCTGGCTGAGTAAACGATGTCGCTTGGCCTTCCACGCCGCTCGAAAGGGGATCGAGACGTGGTTTTTCAGACGGTTTGTCCGTGTGGGATAACGATATCCTTTTTTGGGCGGGGCGCATAATTCCTGGGAATTCGGGAAAACGGCTGTGCAAGATAACCAAAGGAATTTGAGAAGCCGGGCGCTTCTTTGCCGGAAGACGGCGTAAGACGCGGGACAGACAGGCAATCTTCCACAAAGGACGGCTCCGGTAAATACAGCAAATACAATGGAAGCAGAAAAACAAGAGCGAGCAGGCTTTTTAAGAGTAAACGATTACCCTTGAAAAGCGCTTTTGCGCGGTGAGAATCCGCTATTTTGGCCCGGCGAAAACCGCCTGTCCATTATTACAAATTCGGAGGTACCGGTTATGAAGTTTTCGAAGCGATTGTTGGCGACGATGTGTGCGCTGGCGTTGTTCGGGACCATGTCGCTGCCGGCGGCTATGGCGCTGCCGGCGGACGGGGCGGAAGAAACGGCGGGCGAGGGAACGGGCTCCGATTCCTCCGTGACCGTGCAGCAGGCGGAAAGCGACGAGGAAACGCCCAGCTATTACGATTATCTGGCGGAGCACGGCGGCGCGGCCCGGCCGAAGGAATCTTTGACGATTAACGCTTCCGAATACATAAGCGACGAAAACGCGAACGTAACGGTTTCGGAGTACGAAGGCAAAAGCAACGTGGTGCTCTGGGATTCGCAGGAAGGCCGGCTGACCTGGGAAATGGAAGTGAAGGAAACCGGTCTTTATAATCTGGCGCTGGTTTACTGCCCGATCAAGATGAAAGGCAACGATATTCAGGTTGGTCTTTCGATTGATGGAAAGCTCCCCTACACCAACGCCGACACACTCTCCTTCCCCCGCCTGTTCCACGACGAGGTAGACGCCGGCAAGGAAACGAACGGCCGCTTCGAAATCGACTCGCAGGGCAATGAGGTGCGGCCCACCGCGGTGGAGATTTTCGATTGGCAGACCTACGAAGCGATCGATTCCAAGGGCGCGTATAACGGCCCGCTGCAATTCTATCTGGAAAAGGGGAAGCACACCCTGTCTCTGGAAATGCAGATGGAGGCGATGGCGCTTGCCGAAATCCGGTTTTATCCCGCGACCGATACCGTAGACTACGAGCAGGCGCTCGCCGCCTGGAACGCCAAGGGCGCAAAGGATTCCAGCGGTTATTACCAGAAGTATGAGGCGGAGGAAACGGCCGCCAAATCCGCAAACGTGCTCTTCCCCACCTACGATAAGGGCAGCGTGAGTATGTCTCCTTCCGATCCTTATGTCACGCTGTACAATACCATTGGCAAAAACACATGGGACACCGTTGGACAGGAGATTACCTGGAACATTTCGGTGCCGGAGGACGGGTACTATTATCTTTCCTTCAAGGCTCGCCAGAATACCAAGCGCGGCATGGACAGCACCCGGGCGATCTATATCGATGGGGAAATCCCTTATGAGGAGCTGGGAAACGTCCGCTTCCCCTACCGGAGCGGCTGGTATATACAGACGGTGGGCGACGATTCGCCTTTGAAGATTTATCTTACAGCCGGGGATCACACCCTGACCATGCGGGCGATTACCGGCGATGTCGCCGACATTCTCCGCCGGGTGGAGGACGCGGTTTCCGAGCTGAACATGTGGTACCGCCGGATTATCATGATCACCGGCTCTAACGCCGATTCCAGCCGTGTAACGATCGACACCAACCGCGACTTCCTTCTGGACCAGAAAATTCCCGGCCTGATGGAGGGCTTCCAGAGCATTGTGGACAGCCTGAGCGTCGCGCTGGAAGATGTGGAGGAAATGTATGGCGCAAACGGCACCGGCGCCTCGACGATCTCCGAGATTATGGCCCAGCTGAAAGCCTTTATTAAGAAACCGGGCACCATCGCCAAGCGTTTGGAAGCCTATCGCGGCAATGTCAGCTCGCTTGCGACCTGGGTCCTCGATATGCGCGACCAGCCGTTGGAGCTGGATTATTTCGTCCTGTATTCGCCGGATCAGGCTAGACCAACCACCGGCACCAATTTTTTCAGCCAGGTGGCGTACCGGGCGAAGATGTTCTACGGCTCCTTTGTGAACGATTATAGCTCCATCGGCGGGGCCAGCGCCGGGGCCGGCGGCAAGCCGCTTGAAGTCTGGATGAGCACCAGCGATCTGGCGACCACCGGCATTTCCTCCGGCCGTGACCAGGCGCAGCTGCTGAAAAAGATGATCGACGACCTCTTTGTTCCGCAGGAGGGGATCGGCGTCAACCTGAGCCTGGTTACCAACTCTGCCACCCTGATCCAGGCGACGCTGGCCGGCAAGGGGCCGGATGCGGCGCTTTTCGTTTCCAAGGACACGCCGGTCAACCTGGCCATGCGGAACGCGCTGGTCGAGCTCGATCAGTTTGAGGATTTCGAAGAGGTAACCAGCCAGTTTATGGCGTCGGCCATGATTCCTTATCAATACAACGGCAAATATTACGCGCTGCCCGAAACCCAGAGCTATGACATGCTGTTCTATCGGACGGATGTGTTTGAGGAGCTGGGGCTTGAGCCGCCGGAAACCTGGCAGGATTTCTATGAGATGATCCCGATCCTGCAGCAGAACAATATGCTGATCGGCATTCCGGAATCCCAGCGTACGTTTGAAGCGCTGCTGTATCAGAACGGCGGCCAGTTCTACACCGACGACCTGTCCAAGACGGCGTTTGACGAGCCGGAGGCGCTGGTTGCGTTCAAAACCTGGACCGACCTGTACGCGAAATACAGCCTGCCGCTGGTATTCGACTTCTTCAGCCGTTTCCGTACCGGCGAAATGCCCATGGCGATTATGCCGTACACGCAGGTCAACTACCTCAATGCGTCGGCGCCGGAGCTGAAGGGACTGTGGGGCATCGCTCCCATCCCCGGCACCCTGAATGAGGATGGGACGGTGAATAATACGGAAACCGCCAATGGAACCGCCTGCATCATCCTGGGGAATACCGAGCAGCCGGAAAACGCCTATAAATTCCTGAAATGGTGGGTAAGCGCGGAGGCGCAGGGCCGTTTCGGCGTGGAACTGGAGCAGAACATGGGTTCCTCCGCCCGGTATCCCACCGCGAACGTCGAGGCGTTTGAGCAGCTTCCCTGGACCAAGACCCAGTCCGACAACCTGAGCGCGCAGTGGGCGTCGGTTACCGACGTTCCGCAGATACCCGGCAACTATTACATTACCCGCAACGTTTCCTTTGCGTTCAGAGCGGTGGTTTACAAAAACGAAAACGAGCGCGAATCCTTATACAAGTACAACAAGGAAATCAATAAGGAGATCGACCGGAAACGCAAAGAATTCAATCTGAACGGCTGAGGAGAGCGATCGATATGAAGAATGCAGCTGCGACGGCCCCGGGCCGGGGAAACGATTCGCCATTGGTGAACCGGAAGAAGAAGGAAGCCTGGCGCACGCGGATTCCTACCATGATATTCCTGGCGCCGTTTACCATCCTGTTCGTGGTTTTCACCATCCTGCCGATTCTGGCGGCGATCGGGCTGAGCTTTACTTATTTCAACATGCTGGAAACGCCGAGCTTTGTGGGCTTCGACAATTATGTGCGGATGTTCTTTGATGACGACGTATTCCTGATCGCATTGAAGAACACGATGATTTTCGCCCTGGTCACCGGTCCGATCGGCTATATTTTGAGCTTCATCTTTGCCTGGCTGATCAATGAGTTCGGGAGAGGGCTGCGTTCCCTTCTGACCTTGATTTTCTACATGCCCACCCTGGCGGGCAACGTCTACTTTGTATGGACGTATATTTTCAGCGGCGACTCCTACGGCCTTCTGAACAGTACGCTTATTAAGCTGGGTGTTTTGAACGACCCCATCCTCTGGACCACGGACACCAAGTACATGATGGGCGTCGTTATCGTGGTCGTGCTTTGGCTCAGCATGGGCGCCGGCTTCCTGGCGTTTGTCGCCGGCCTGCAGTCCATGGATCGTTCCCTCTATGAGGCGGCGGCTATCGACGGCATTCGGAACCGTTTTGCCGAGCTGTGGTACGTAACCCTGCCCCAGATGGCCCCGCAGCTGCTGTTCGGTGCGGTTATGACCATTTCCACCTCGTTTGCCGTTGGCTATCAAAGCCAGGCCCTGACCGGGTTCCCCAGCACCGATTACGCGACCCATACCATGGTTTTGCATATCATGGACTTCGGTTCCATCCGTTTTGAAATGGGCTACGCCTCCGCCGTTGCCGTGTTCCTGTTCGCGATGATGTTCATCGTCTATCAGGTCGTAAATAAGGCGCTGGGCAAATGGTCCGCCTAGTCCAGTACCGCGGGACGCCCTCGTAAGATTGACTCAATCCTAGTAGTTTGGGGGAAGTGACAGGATGACAACAGCAGCTAGCAAAAAGGAGAAGCCGAAGCGGATACGGGAAGCCAAGGCCATGATGATCAACCGCTCGATCGGCGGTAACGTGGTGGTTTTCCTGTTCCTGGCGCTGGCGAGCATATTTATGCTTTTGCCGATTGTATATACGGTGGTTACGGCGTTTAAGCCGATGAACGAGATTTTTCTTTATCCGCCCCGTTTCTGGGTGAAAAACCCCACCACCGAAAACTTTTCCACCATGGCCGAGCTGGCCGGGGAAATGTGGGTGCCGTTTGAACGGTACCTTTTCAACAGCATCATTGTCGCCGTGCTCGGCACGGTCATCTACATATTTGTGGCGTCCATGGCGGCTTACCCGCTGGCCAAGCGGAAAACCAAGGGAATGGCGATTTACTATTCGGTCATCGTCGTGGCGATTATGTTCCGACCGGAGGTCACGCAGATTCCGCTGTATATCATTATGGCGAAGCTGGGGTTGATCAACACCTACTCCTCCCTGATCCTGCCGGTGCTGGCCGGTTCCTTCGGCGTGTTCCTGATGCGCCAGTTCATGGAAACCATCCCGGATGAAATCATTGAATCCGCCCGGATCGACGGCGCGTCGGAATTCCGTATATTCTTCCGTATGATTATGCCGATGGTCAAGCCGGCGTGGCTGACGCTCGTTATTTTCACCTTCCAATCCCTGTGGAGTACGGTGGACACTACCTATATCTACAATGAGTCCATGAAGACGCTGACGACGGTTCTGCAGCAGATCGCTTCCGCCGGTATCGCCCGCGCGGGCGCCGGCGCCGCCGTAGCGCTGGTTTTGATGATCCCACCGGTAGTAGTGTTCATCATTTCTCAGTCGTCGGTTATGGAAACGATGGCGCATTCCGGCATGAAGGGATAAGCGGCGCTTTTTCGGAAAGCCCGGTCTTCCAGAGCTCCGTGAGAAAGGATTGGTTCACCTATGACGATAAAGAAAATCATCGCCTGTCTGCTCAGCGCGCTGGTCGCTGCCAGCGGCTGCGCGATGGGGGCCTCTGCGGCGGAAGGCGCGGCGTATGAAGTCCCCTATCAGTCGTTTACCTACGACAAGTGGGGAAACGCGGTGCCGGCGCCGAACGGCTATTTCCCTGAACGGAGTATTCGCGGCAGTGATCTCGGCTACGGCGACTTCAATGCGGCGACAGACCTGTTTTATTATGAGGAAGGACAGGAGCTTTACGTTGCCGACTCCGGCAATAACCGGATTGTGGTGATGACGGCCGACTACGAGCCGGTTGCCGTTCTGGAGACTCTCGACAATCATGGCGAGGAGGTAACGCTGAATAACCCAACCGGCGTTTTCGTCCGGAAGGATGCCGTCTACATCGCGGATCAGGGCAATGCCCGCGTTATTATCTGCGACAAGGCGGGCAAGATCAGCGCGATCTACGGAAAACCGGAGTCGGTGCTGCTGGACGAGGGGCTGGATTACAAGCCCAGCAAGGTGGTTGTCGATGATTTCGGCAAAATTTACGTTCAGGCGGTCGGTTCTTATCAGGGCCTGATGTGCCTCAATGCGGACGGTACCTTCCTGAATTATTACGGTTCCAATAAGGTGGAAATGACGGCCAAGATGATTGTGCAGAAGATATGGAGGCTGTTCCTGACGGACGAACAGGTCGCCACCATGCAGAATTTTGTGCCGGTGGAATATTCCAATGCGTACCTGGATCATGAAGACTTTATCTATGCTACGGCGGCGGCGTCCGCGACCAACAGCAATCTGATCGTCAAGCTGAATCCCCTGGGGATCAACATTTTCCGGACGAAGGGCAGCGGCGTTAGGCTTTGGTATCAGAATTCCACGTTTTCGGATATCACGGTGGATGAAAACGGCCTGATCAGCGTGGTGGACAATGTCCGGGGAAGGGTTTACCAATGCGATGAGAACGGGGTTCTGATGTTCGCGTTCGGCGGTATCGGCAATCAGCTGGGGCTTTTCCAGACCCCCTCTTCCATCGTCGGGGTGGGCGATAAGCTGCTGGTTCTGGATTCCACCAAAAACGACATCACCGAATTTGCGCTGACTTCCTTCGGCGAGACGGTACAGTCCGCTATCCAGCTGTATAACGAGGGCCGCTATCAGGAGAATATCGAGCCGTGGCAGGAGGTCATCAAAAGGGACGCCAACTACCTGCTGGCGTATACCGGCATCGGCAAAGCGTATTATCAGCTGGAAGAATACGAAGAGGCCATGAAGTATTACAAGCTGGCAAACGACAAGCAAGGCTATTCCGACGCCTACAAAGAGTATTCCCTGAACGCTATGCGTGAGAATTTCGGTTGGATCGTGGGCGGTATCGTCCTCCTGCTGATCGTTATCATGGTGCTCCGGAGACTCTGGAAACGCAGAAAAGCAAAGCGGGGAGGGAAAACGGCATGAGAGAAAACCTGAAGCACTGCAAATACACGATGTTCCATCCGCTCAACGGCTTTGAAGAGGTCAAATGGAACGGAAAAGGCTCTTATGGAATTTCCGCCGTTGTGGTTTTCCTGTTTTTCTTTATCAATCTTCTTTCCGCCCAGATGACCGGCTTTTCCTTCAACACGAATAATCCGGACAAAATTTCGATGATCTCGATTTTTGCCATTTCCGTCGGGGGCGTGCTGCTTTGGTTTATATCCAACTGGGCGGTCAGCTCCCTGATGAACGGCGAAGGAAAACTTGGCCAGATATGGCTGGTAACCTGTTATTCGTTGATTCCCTACATCATTTTTACAGCGCTGTTTATCCTGGCGAGCAATTTTACCTCGCTGGAAATGGCGACCTTCCTGTATCTGCTTCAGGCGGTGGGAATCGCCTGGTCCTGCCTGCTGATGTTTTTTGGCCTGTACCAGATTCACCAGACGGATTTCAAGCAGACGATCCTGAATATTCTGCTGACGATTTTCGGTATTGCCGTCATGCTGTTCCTGATGGTGCTTCTGTACAGCCTGTTCCAGCAGATGTATACGTTTATTTATACGATTTTCAGTGAAATCATGTTCCGTTCCTGAGGAGGTGGCCGCCATGAAACTGAAACGAAAAATCCTGTCCCTGGTCGCCACGCTTTCCCTTATGGCCGCGACGATAGCGCCGATGCCGGTTCTTCACGCGGAGGACGCGGCGAACCCCGGGGAAACGGGCGAGGCGAACGAATCGGCCGGCGCCACGGCCAGCAGCCTGGATGAATATCAGGAAATCGCGAAAAACAGCAACCTGAAGCTGATGGCGAACCTCGCGACCGGCGAGGTGGCCGTGCAGGATCTGAGCACCGGGAAAATATGGTATACCAACCCGCCCGCCGCCGATGAGGACGGCGTGGCCGCCGGTACCAATAAGGCGCTGCTCAAATCCCAGATTTCGATTAATTATACGACCGCGAAAAGCCAGGTCATGACGGCGACCAGCTTTATGAATTCGGTTTCGAAAAAGGGGCTGACCAGTAAGGTCGAGAACGGCTCCGTCATCTTTGTCTATCAATTTGTAAAAGAGGAAATCCGAATCCCGCTGAAGTATTCCCTCACCGAAACCGCCCTGCAGGTGGAGCTGCTGACCAGGGAGGTCGAGGAATACGGCACCAACAAGCTGAACACCGTTGATATCCTGCCCTATTTCGGCGCGGGCGGCAGCGAAGACGAGGGCTATATTTTCGTGCCGGACGGCAGCGGCGCGCTGATCAATTTCAACAGCGGCAAAACCGCCGCCAAGGATTTCAGCGGCCTGCTTTACGGCTATGATTACGGCACCAGCGACCGGAGCATGAGCACCTCGACGGCGCTGACCGCCTCCATGACGCAGTCCCAGAATATTTATCTGCCGGTTTTCGGTCTGAAGTGCAATCAGGACGGCTATCTGGCGATTATCACGGAGAGCGCCGCCCGGGCGACGATCAAGGCGCAGACCGGCGGCAGAGCTACTTCCTATAATACGGCATATACCACCTATCAATATCGTGCGCAGGGTTCTGTTCGTCTTCTCCAGAAGGAATTTGAGGAAAAGGTAACGACCATTTCCGAGCGGAATCCGGACGCCAACGAGTCCTATCAGGTCAGCTATGAATTCCTGGAAACGGGAAAAAATGAGTACACCGATATGGCGGCGCTTTATCGGCAGTACCTCATCGACAACGACGGGCTGACTCAGCGTGTGGAACAGGGCGACATTCCGTTTTATCTCGATCTGTACGGGTACGTCCGAAAAACCAAGGCGTTCTTTGGCATTCCCAAGGATACCAAGATCGCTACCACCACCTTTGATGATGCCGTTTCGATTATCGAACAGCTAAACAGCGGCGGGGTTATGAACACGGTGGTAAAATACAACTTCTGGATGCAGAACGGCTATTACAGCAAAATCCAGACGAACGCCAAGATTGAAGGCAAGGTCGGCAGCCAGAAAACGCTGGATCAGCTAAACAGCCTGCTGAAGGAAAACGGCGGCGGCCTGTATCTCGGCGTGGATCTGACCAATGTATATAAGACCGGCGGCGGATTTTCCAAACTCAATAACGCGCTGAACAACGTGGCGAACACCACTCAGCCTCAGTATACGTTTGTACTGGATTCCGCCAGCATCGACACGCGGTATACGCCCGGCTACCTGACCCGGCCCTCCAGCCTGAGCGGCTACTTCGACAAGTTTCTGAAGAATTATGCCAAGCGCGGCGTGAGCGGTGTGGCGGTTGACTCCATCGGGAACAGGGTATATTCCGACCTGAGCAGCGAGGGCATGAGCCGTTCGGAAATCCCGGATCTTTACCGCAGCCTGCTGGATAAGACGCTGGAATCGGTGAATAACGTGCTGGTGACCGGCGCGGGGGATTACGCGGCCACGAGGGCGACCCATATTCTCAATTCTCCCTCCGTTTCCAGCAACTACGATATCGTGGACGTCAACGTTCCCTTCTATCAAATTGTTTTCCACGGCTATGTCAATTACTCCATTGGCGCCACCAACCTTTCAAGCAATCCGGAAACCATGGCGCTGAAATGCCTGGAGACCGGCGCCGCGCCGATGTATTCCTGGGTGGGACGCAACAGCTCCGAACTGATCGGCTCGCGCAGCGATTTCCTTTTCAGCGCCGATTATGAACGGTGGATGGAATCGGCTGTCGAAGAGTACAATACCGTGAACGGCGTGCTCAAAGAGGTGGCCGACCAGCCGATCACCGCGCATGAAAAGCTGGCGGACGATGTGGTTCAGACCACGTATGGGGACTCGACGAAAGTGATTGTCAATTACAATGCCGAGGCTGTGGTGATCGACGGTCAGACGATTCCGGCCACCGGTTTTGCGGTAGTAAAGACGGCGTAAGGGCGGCTAAAGCCGGTAAAATCCAATCCAACCGAAAGGCGCGGTATTGTTATGAAAAGACGATCTCATTTTGAAAGGAAAAGGGCCCGGGCCGGTTACGTGTTCGTTCTTCCCTGGGTGATTGGGTTCCTTCTGTTTTTCCTGGTCCCGATTGTAAATTCCCTGATTTACACCTTTAACGACGTGAAGCTTTCGGCAAACGGCTTTACCATGAACTGGGTGGGCTTCTCCAATTATGAGTACCTGCTCCTGAAGGATGCGAGCTATCCGCAGCTGCTTGGGACCGCGGTGGGGAACATGCTGTACGAAGTGGTTATCGTGACCATGTTCAGTCTGCTGGTCGCTGTGATCCTGAATCAGAAGTTTCACGGGCGGACCTTTTACCGGGCGGTGTTCTTCCTGCCGATCATCCTGACCTCCGGCGTTGTGTATACCATGATGCAGGGCGTTATCGGCGGCGGAAGCAGCCTGAGCGGCGGACAGAACGCGTTTATGTTCCAGAGCGCCGGCCTGAAGGATTTGATGCTTCAGGGAAACGTTCCCACCGACGTGGTGAATTTCATCAGCAACACGGTGGATCGGATATTTTCCCTGATTTCAAAATCCGGCGTGCAGATTCTTCTGTTCCTCAGCGGCCTGCAAAAGATTCCCGCCTCCGGCTACGAAGCCTGTAAGATTGAGGGCGCCAGCAGCTGGGACATCTTCTGGAAAATCACCATTCCGCTGGTTTCCCCGATTATATTCCTGAACATTGTGTATACCATTATCGACTCCTTCATGGCCTACGGTACCTCATCCACCGGCAACACGATGATGGCGGCCATCCAGAACATGGGCTTTGGAAAGGTTATGAAGCTGTCTTATAGCGCGACGATGGCGTGGATTTATTTCCTGGTTGTCATCCTGTTCCTGGGGCTGGCCTACCTGCTGATCGGAAAACGCGTCTCAAAAATCCAGGAATGAGGGAGGGATCGCTATGGAGAAGCTAAAACAACGTTTTACCCCGGATAACCGGGACAAAATACGGGAGGACGCGCAGCATTTCGTCCGCGTACATAAACCGCAGCATATCCTGTTTGTGATTTTCCGCCATGCGCTGCTGATCGGGCTTTGCTTCGTCATTTTGTATCCTGTCCTGTACATGATCAGCAATGCGTTCAAGCCGACCGACCAGTATTACGATCCGTCGGTGATCTGGATTCCCCGCAATCTGACTCTGGAGAATTTCTCCATTGTGCTTAAGATCATCGACCTGGGAAGCATGCTGTGGGATACGCTGCTGGCGGCGATTATCCCGGCGCTGATCTCCACGGTGACATGTATGCTGGTGGCCTATGGACTGTCCCGCTTCAACTTCCGGGGACGCGGCCTCCTGTTCGCCCTGGTGGTTCTGACCATCGTCGTGCCGCAGCAGACCATTTCCGCGTCTCTGTATTTGGAATACCGTTTCTTTGATCCGCTCTGGCTGTTTTCGCTGATTAACCGGATTCCCGGCGTGAACGTGGAGGTCAACCTGATCGGGACCCCGTGGGTCACCATTCTTCCCGCCATTTTGGGAGTAGGGCTGCGATCCGGCCTGTATATTTTCATTTACCGCCAGTTCTTCCTCAGCCTGCCGAGGGAGCTGGAGGAGGCCGCTTCGATTGACGGCTGCAACGCGTACAGCACCTTCCTCCGGGTGGTGGTGCCCACCACGAAAAATATCGTGCTGACCGTCGTGCTTCTGTCGGTAGTCTGGAACTGGAACGATTATTACACGCCCTCTACCTTCCTGGGAAGCAAAATGGAGGTCGTAGCTACCACGCTGGCGAGCTTCCAGGAACGGCTGGCCAACATGCATAACCTGGGGCTGAATATCGACGTAAATACCTCGCAGACCCAGATTCAGGCGATTTGTCTGCTGTCGATCATTCCGCTGGTCATTCTGTATGTCTTGCTTCAGAAAAACTTCTCCGAGAGCATCGAGAGCTCCGGTCTCACCGGCATGTAAGCCGGCGGCGGGGAAGCGTTTCAAAACGAAATCCTTTTGAATTTTGCCGTCTGTCAAAGGCGGACGGTGGAAGATAAGAGATTTTTTATTAGGGGAAAGGAGCCAAGACCATGAAAGTCAAAAGAATTCTCGCAACCCTTCTCGCCGTTTCCATGATTGGAGGCAGCCTGGTCGGCTGTTCCGGCGAAACGGAGAGCAGCAAGCCGTCGGGGAGCGGCGCCAGCACGCCGGCGTCCGCCGGGCTGCCCGAGAGCCTGGACAATCCAAACATCTCCATTGTGTACTGGTACAATCCGGATCAGTACGAGCAGGACACGGCGGCGGATGGGAACGTCTACGACCCGATTCTGGAAGCCATTCCCGACTTCGAAGCGAAGTACGGCGGCAAGGTCGAGATCATTTACACCGAATGGGGCAAAATGCTTGAGGAGACGATTAACCGTCAGAACTCTGGCTCAGCGCCGGATCTGATTGAGGTGTATGACCGTATCATGCACAACGTGATCTTCAACAAGGTGGTGCAGCCGGTCGACGATTATGTCACCGACGCGGACTTTTCGTATTACAAGGTGGACCGCAGCCTCTTCTCCTGGAAGGACAAGACCTATGCGATTCCGATCAAGCCGTATCTCAAATATATCATGTTCAACAAGGATCTGTTCGATCTGGAAGGCCTGACCCATCCCGACGAGCTCTTCCGTGAGGGCAAATGGAACTGGGAGGAGTTTGAAAAGGCCGGCAAGGCGCTGCTCAAGCGCACCGACGGCGAGATTTCCCAGTTCGGCTTCGCCGGCTGGTCCGAGATTATTACCCAGTTCATGGTGGCCAACGGCAGCGGTATCATCGACGTCGACACCAAGAACGGCACAGCGACCTCCGCGCTGAAAACCCCGGCTGTCCAGAATACCATTACCAAGTTTGGCGAATGGCTGGCCGAGCCAAACGGCTTTATCCACATTGACGAAGGCAATTCCATGTTTGGCTGGTGGGACAACAACGCCCTGGGCATGATCTGCGGCAAGGAATTCCCGAACAACAATCCGTTTGACGTCGGCATGGTGCCGCTGCCCGCCGGTCCCGACATGGAAGGCAAGAACGTGTTTGTGTATCCGCAGGCGTTTGCGGTGCCCGCTGGAGCGAAGAACCCCCAGGGCGCGACGGTCTTTATGCGGATGGTCAACGACAAGCAGAAGGAAGTCGGCGACGCGAAGGAAGCCGCCCGCTATGGTCAGGAAAACTACGATATGATCTATGCGGACGACGTCAACTATGTCTATGCGTATGACAAGGCCACCGCCAACATCGACGAAATGATTGCGTCGATCATCAACTATGCGGCGACCGGGACCCCGGCGGCCACCATCGCGGAAACGCTGGAGCCGTCGATCAACAGCGGTATCGAGCTGGTTTACAGCGGCGAATAATCTTGGCGGGGCGTTCGTTGCCCGTCGATTGCGTATTGATTAAGGGATAAACAGAAAGCATAGGAATCGGCGGCTTCCCGCCGCCCGGCTTTTGCCTGGCGGCGGGAAGCATGGCCGTTCCGCGCATATGGCCGGAAGCAAAAGGGGCCGTCGGCCCCGCTTTTTTTAAACGGCCTTTTTAACAGCCGGCTGTTCCGAAAAACAGCGCGGCCAAAAATTCCGAAAAACGGAGGCGACGTCGTGGAAAGAGGCATTTATTTTGACGGCTGGTATAAAAACAACCATTGTTATCATCCCAGCCTACCGTTCCGCAGCATGCAGATGGTGGAGGATTTGGAGAAGTACGAGGGCACCATGCTGGTGTGGTCGGCGCTCGGCGGCGGTTCCATTTCGCTTCCCTATCTGGAAAACGAGGCCTTTGGCGAGGTGGACCCCCGCCTGCGCTTTTACGGCTTCATGAACGACAGCGAGTTTATTGCGGAATGCAATAAACGCGGCATCAAAGTCTTCGGCATCGTCTTTGAAGTACAGGGCTGGGAATTCCCGGTAGTCCTCTCCGAAGACGGCAAATACATCAAGCAGATGAATGTCCTGCGGGATAAGGACCAGCCGCACGACTGGTACGGCCTGCGCGAGTTCTCGAACGGCAAACATGACGGCCTGTTCCGCACCTCGCTGAAGGATTACTATCCCGACGGGATCATCAACAGCGACGGCGAGCTGGTCACCGACCTGTGGGAGGAAGTGGCGGCCCGTACTTATAAGGGCGAGCCGGTGCATGCCCGCTGGGTCGAAGTGGTCGGCCATTCGGAGACCTGCTACCAGACCTGCCGCAACAATCCCGTGTGGCGCGACTACATGAAGAAGATTATCCAGATTCAGATCGATGCGGGCGTGGCCGGCGTCCAGCTGGACGAGGCGGAGCTGCCGATTACCTCCCTGGGGGCGGGCGGATGCTTCTGCAAGGACTGCCGCAAGCAGTTCACCGCCTATCTCAAGGAGCTGCGGGCGGCCGGTAAGCTGAGCCCGGAGTACGACGATATCGATCTGGAGACTTTCGATTATAAGGATTTCATCAACGACAACCATTACGACTTCCCGAACGGCGCGCCGCTGTTCAAGGAATACTACGATTTCCAGCAGCGCGCGGTGAAAAAACATTTTATTGAGCTGGTGGATTTTGCCCGGGATTACGCCCGCAGGACCCAGAACCGCGAAATTGAGGTATCCGCCAACTTCTTCAACCTGATGCCGGTGTATTACCCGATGGAGAACACGGTCGACGTGCTGATCACCGAAATGAACAGCACCGTTTTCCGCCAGCCTCACTGGTACCGCTATGTGGCCGGCTTCTCCAATACCAAGCCGGTCGTGATTGCGGAAAACCCCTATGGCGGCGTGATCCCCGAGCTGCTCGAGATGCTGGATAAGGGCAAGGGCTACGACCTGTACCGCCTGCTCCTGCTCGAAGCCGCGACCTATAGCTGCAACATGTCGGTTCCCTACGGCGGCTGGATGGGCAACACCATCAAGGACGCGTTCTATCCGCCCCGGGATGTGACCGAGCAGGTCCAGAAGTTCCTCAAAAACAACGAGCGGCTGTATTCCAAGGCCAGCGCGGCGAACACCATGGTGATGTACAGCTATCCGAGCTACTACTGGCGCGAGGTCACCAAGGACTACACCGGCGACGTACAGCAGAAGAAAGACAGCATCCTGTTCTATACCCCGACCGATATCATCGACGAAAACACCTCCCGCCTGCCCTTCTGGGAGGTCATTAAGGAGCTGTCCGACCAGCAGGTGCTCTACGACGTGAAGATGTTTGGAGACGACGAGCTGCGGGTCGAAAACATTTCTCTTAAAGATATTGCCCAATATGACTTGATTGTTGTCCCGGATTGTGATATTCTGACGGTGAACCAGACCGAGGTGCTGACGGAGCATGTCCAGGCGGGTAAACGGTTACTCATCTTTGGCCGCGCCGGAGAAAACGTTCCGGGCTGGCTGGATGCCATCAAGGACCGCGAAAACGTTTACATGGTGGAGAACCCGGACAGCAAGCGGGAAGCGCTCGCCTGCTTCCGTGAAGGCTTCCGGAAGGCCTACGACGGGCTGTGGCAGCTGCGGGTGGACAACGCCGACGTGGGCGTCCATATGCAGGAATCGGCCGAGTGCCGTTCCGTCCACCTCATCAGCTACCGCTACGATGAGGCGTCCGACCGTATTGCGCCGATCCCGGAGCTTAACCTGTCCGTCCGGGTGCCGGATGCCATTACCGGCGTGATCATGCACACCCTTGATGGTTCGGAAGTGAAACATACCGTGAAAAAGGACGGCGATATCCTGAACGTGAAGATTCAGGATATGCCGCTGTACCTGGTCGTGGAGCTCTGCTGAGGCCGCGGAGGGCGACCCTTTAATCCATAACAGAAGGATGTGACCGTATGGACTATAACAAATTGACCGATGGCGAAGCGTTGTCCGTGGAAAAGTTCAAAAACCCGTCGCCGGAGTTCGGTATTATGCCGTTCTGGTTCTGGAACGGCGAGATGGACTATGACGAGATGGAATACCAGCTCCGCGAGCTGCACGCAAAGGGCATCCCCGGCATTCATATCCATGCCCGCTTCGGGATCAACGACTACTGCCCCTATATGGGCGAGGACTGGCTGGACCGGGTGGAATTCACCATCCGCAAGGCGCAGGAAATCGGGATGCAGGTCTGGATTTACGACGAATACAACTGGCCGAGCGGCACCTGCTGCAAGCAGGTGATGGAGAAGAATCCCGACCTGACCGAAGTATACCTGGAAATGGTGGATAATTATATCCCCGGCCAGTATTTCATGTTCATGGAAGGCACCGACTCCCGGTATAACGACCTGGAGGAGAGCGAGCCGATCTACGCCTGCGCCATGAAGATCGAAGACATGGAAAAGGGCAATTTTGAGTATATCGACCTGATGCCCACCCTGTCTTTCGACAAGGTTATCTCCTGGGAAGCCCCGAAGGGGCCCTGGAAGCTGTGCTATTTCATCGAGCGGAAGGCCAGCTGGTACTGCGACGTGCTGAACCCCGAATCCACCGAAAAGTTTCTGGAGTATACCCACGAGCAGTATAAAAAGCGCATCGGCGCCTCCTTTAGCAAGGACGTGAAGGGCTTCTTCACGGACGAGCCGGCCATGCTGTATTTCGAGTCCGCCGGCAGGAACAAGATTCTGCCGTGGTCCAAGCAGATGTTCAAAATCTTCAAGGAGTACAATGGGTACGATCTGAAGAAGCACCTGCCCAAGCTGTTCTTCGACCTGGGCGGCGACACCGAGCAGGTCCGTTACGATTTCTGGAGCTGCCTGTCCAAGCAGTACGAGAAAGCCTATTACAAGCAGATCGCCGACTGGTGCGAGGCGAACGACACCAACTTTACCGGCCACCTGCTGTATGAGGAATCCCTGCGGCAGCACGCGCGTACCGGCGGCAACCTGTTCCATATGCTCCGGCACATGGATATGACCGGCGTGGACCACCTGTATCCCCGCATCGGCACCCGGGAGATGCCGAATGAGCACGTCGCGCTGAAGATCGCAAGCTCCGCCGCTCACCAGAACGGCAGCGTCCGCCTGATCTGCGAGTCGATGGGCGGTTCTTACTGGGACTGCTCGATGGAGCGGATGAAGTGGATCGCCGACTGGGAATATATCCTCGGCGTCAATATCTTCACCCCTCATGGCTTCCATTACTCGATCGAAGGCGAGCGCAAGCGCGACTGGCCGCCGTCTCAGTTCTATCACCACACCTGGTGGAAGCAGTATAAGCTGTTCAACGACTACATGACCCGCCTGGGCTATCTGGTCACCAGCGGTTACCATGTGGCGAAGGTCGCCATTCTTTACCCGATGAGCAGCATCTGGGCCAACTATATGCCCCAGACGACCACCAAGATCGGTGACACCATCGAAAACGACTGGAATTACATGACCGACCGCCTGCTCCGCCTGCACATCGATTACGACTACATTGACGAGGATGTGCTGCGCGACTGCACGATTGAGGACGGCAGGCTCTGCATCCGGGACGAAAAATACGAAATGCTGATGCTGCCTCCCGTCACCCACATCAAAGCCTCCACGCTGGATATCCTCGAGGACTTCTATGCGAAGGGCGGTAAGCTCGGCGGCGACGCGCTGCTGCCCTACAAGACCGTCGAGGGCGACGCGGGCGACCTCTGCGGCCGGTTTGAGAAGCTGTTCGGCGCGAACCCGGCGGCGCTGCGCGACGCGTTCCTCTCTTCGGACGAAAAGGGCCAGTCCCTGATCGTCAACGAGAACGGGAAGGGCGGCAAGGCGGTCTTTGTGACCGGCCAGGGCTTTGACGCCAACGACGGGCTGGAAATTCTGAAGAAGGCGATGCTGGAATGCGTCACCCCCGAAATCCGGATCGACAACGACGAGGTGTTCTACCTCCATCGCGTGAAGGACGGACAGGACTTCTTCTTCCTGAGCAATCCGGTGGAGAAGGGCGCGGAAATTACCGTCACCCTGAAGGGCGAGGTACAGCCGCAGCTCTGGAACCTCGAAAACGGCGACATCACCGACGTGCTGGTCTACCGCGTTGAGAATGGGGAGACGACCTTTCAGCTCACCATGCAGCCCTATGGCTCCCACATGGTCAGCTTTACCTCCGGCCCGGCCGCCGTGCACGCGGTGGAATCCGACCTGACGCTGACCGGGGTCGGCGGCACAGTGAGGGGCTACGGCCGGCTGGAGCAGGACGGCAGGGTCGTCCTGTCCCGGAACGGAAAAGAACAGATTCTGCCGGTGAAGGCGCAGAAGCCGCTGGCCGATCTGGCCTTCGCAGACGACTGGTCCTTCGCGGTGAACGCGCCCAACGCGCTGCTCACCGATCGGTGGAAGATGCGGATCGACGACGGAACTCCCGTGGACGTCGCCGCGATCAGCGCCCCGGATTATGCGTTCGACGGCTGGTTCGACATGCGCATGGGCGCGTGGGAGCTTCAGCTTCCCGAGGAACGGGACGAAAACACCTACCCGGTGGATCTGTGGTATGTCACCCACTTTGAGGCGGAAACTCTCCCGGACGACCTCCGGCTGATGATCGACGGCTTCAAGGGCGAGAAATACGAGCTCTATATTAACGGCAAGCGGATGACCGAAACCCCGGTGCGCAGCTTCCTCGACGCGGAGATCAAGGAGGTTCCGCTGAAGGGCTATGCGGTCGAGGGCGTGAACGCCGTCGCTGTAAAGCTGACCGTGCGCAAGAAGTCGGACGGCATGATCGACCTGCTGAAGGTCATCGGCGATTTCAGCGTGAAGGAATGCTGCGGACGCGAGATCATTGCCGCCCCGGTCCGGACCATCCGTACCGGCGACTGGGTGCCGCAGGGCCTGCCCTATTTCTCGGGCACCGGTTCTTACACCCAGGTGATCGACGTTCCGGCCGATTATGTCGGCAAGGCGCTCTTCCTGCGCGCGTCGGTGGGCACCGATGTGCTGGAGGTAACGGTGAACGGCCAATTTGTCGGCACCTGCCTGTGGAATCCTTATGTCCTCGATATCTCCGATTATATCGTGGAGGGCAAAAACGAGATCACCCTGAGCGTGGTCAATACCGTTATGAATATTCTGGAGGGTACCCGCAACAAGTCCGGCCTGTTCGACGCGTCCATTACGGCGTGCGACCGGTATGAGCTGAAGGCGGAATAACCGCGGCCCTCCGGGCTCACAGGCGAACATTGTCATCCGATACAGCGAGGCTCGGTTTTACCGGTCCTCGCTGTATCTGGGTATAATCCAGAGTAGCTCATGGCGGCTGTCGCCGCTGCGGTATCTCTTGCCTGCTGGGACGAATTTTTCCTACCTATTCACGTATTTACCTGCTTATCTCCTGTCGGAGCGGATATTTACAGAAGGGCTGGCATTACGATGCGGAAATATACGGGCAAGGAATGGGCGCTGCGTCTCACGACCCTGTTTCTCGGGGCGGTGGTGACCGCGCTGGGCGTTTCCCTTTTCCTGCTGACCGATTTTGGGATGGACCCGTTTACCATGCTGGTGAACGGCGTACATAAGACCTTTCCCATGATTTCAAACGGCCTGGCGCATTTCCTGATTAATATGATCCTGCTGGTGATGATTTTCTTCACCGCCCGCCGGTATATTTTTGTCGGTACGCTGGTGGCGCTGGTGTGTACCGGGCCGTTTGTGGATATCTGGAGCGCGGTGTTCGGCCCTTTTATTCACCCGGAACTGCCCATTGCCGCCCGGGTGGCATGCCTGGTCGTCGGCACGGTGATCGTGGGGGCGGGGGTCAGCCTCTTCACCCAGCCCCGGATGGGGGCCGGGCCGAACGACCTGGTCTCCATCATCCTGAGCGAAAAGTTCCAGTTTAAAATCCGCTGGACCCGGATCGGCGTGGACGCCTTCTGGGTGGTCAGCGGGATGCTGCTCGGTTCCCGGCTGGGGCTGGGCACGGTGGTCGGCCTGCTGCTGACCGGTCCCTCCATCCAGGCGTTCAACGCCCTGTTCGCCCGCACGCCGCTGGCGGTGAAGCCGGCGGCTGAAAATACCTGATCCGTATACGATTCATCGTCCGTTTATTCAGAAAGGAGCCGATCGGCATGGATATTTCCCTGAAGCTGCAAAAGATTACCCCGGAAAATTTCGCGGAGTACGGCGAGGTGGTCGTCCCCCGCGCCGGAATCCCCGATTCCTCCGGCCCCGACCATAACTGGTGGGATGCGCTGGCCCTTGCGGAATTGGGGACCGCTTCCTTCGGCATTGTGGAGGCGATCAACACCGGCGATTATCATCAGGCGTCGTTGGAGCAGCACGCCCGCACCAAGGAAATATTGATCCCGGTGGAAAAGGATATCCTTCTGGTGCTGGCGAAGGCCGATGCGTTCGAGGGCGCGCCCGATCCGGCGAAATTCGCCGCGTTTTACGCAACGGCCGGTTCGGTGGTGATCCTGAACGAAGGAATCTGGCATAAGGCCCCGATGACCCTGTCCGAGCGGGCGGCCTGCATTGTCCTGTACAAGGCAGGTACCGGCGCGAACGACAAGGTAGTGCTGGATATGGCCGACAAGGGCCTGAATATCGTGGTGGACAGCCTGTAAAGGCCCGCAGAAAGCTGAAAAGGAGGAACCCTTATGACCGCTCCACGGAACATCCTGATCGACACCGACGTCGGCGGGGATATCGACGACGCACTGGCCCTCGCTCTTGCGCTGAATTCCCCCGAGGTCAACGTGGTGGGCGTCACGACCAACTACCTGGCGAACGCCTGGCGAACCGATCTGACCCGGGAGCTGCTGGCGGTGTACGGCCGTTCCGATATTGAGGTGGCGATGGGGGCGGAAAAGCCCCTCCTCGGCTGGTGGGACGATAACCATACCCCGCCCGAAAAGCCGATAAGCCGCGGAGCGGACGGACGGCTCCTCCCCTGCGCCTGCGACTATATTGTGGAAAAGGCGGAGACGGTGGAGGACCTCACCATCGTGGCGATCGGCCCGATGACCAGCGTGGGGCTGGCCTTTGCCAAGGCCCCGCATATCGCGAAACGGGTGAAGGTTGTGCTGATGGGCGGGCAGACGAACAAAGCCTTCCCGGAATGGAACATCCAGTGCGACCCGGAGGCCGCCGCCATCGTTTTCGATTCCGGCGCGCCGATCACCATGGTCGGGCTGGACGTGACCACCCGCTGTACCTTTACGCAGGAGGATATCGCACGGATCAAAGCGGCGGACAATCCGCGGACGCGGCATCTTTCCGGAATGATGGACGCCTTTTTGGAGAAATTCCGGTTTCTCCCCGTCCTGCACGACCCGCTGGCCCTGTCCGCCCTGATCTGGGACGACCTGATGACCTTTGAGGATAAGCGGATCCGGGTGGAGACCACAGGAAAGTACACCCGCGGGGTCACGATGGACGACAGCTGGGGGCATACCGAAAAAAACGCTCGGGTCGCCGTGGCCGTAAAGGCGGAAGAATTTAAGGAGCGGCTGCTCGGACGGCTGCTCGGCGGATGGAACCGAGAGGAAAACCAGTGATAAGCGAGTGCTTAATGAGTGCTTTTGAAAAGGAAGATAGCGATGAAAAAACTGGCGTTGATTGGGGGCGGCAGCGTCCGTACCTTTTATTTTGTGGAATCTCTGGTGAAATTTCACGAAGAATTGGGCATCGGTTTCCTGTCCATCATGGACAACGACCCGGAAAAGCTGAAAATTTTCGGCGGCATCGGGGCGTATCTCGTAAAAAAAGCCGGCAGCAAGCTGGAGGTCACGCTGACCGAGGACTTCACCGAAGCGGTGACCGGCGCGGATTATGTGGTCACCACCCTGCGAGTGGGACAGGACGAAGCCCGCTGCAAGGACGAGCGCATTGCGCTCAATATGGGGCTGATCGGACAGGAAACCACCGGCGCCGGCGGCTTTTCCTACGCTGTCCGCACAATCCCGACCATCCTCGAGTATATGCGGATCATTAAGGAAAAGAGCAATAACGCCACCGTATTTAATTTCACCAATCCCTCCGGACTGGTGACGCAGGCGATCGTGGACGCCGGATACGACAACGTGGTCGGTATCTGCGACAACGCGACCGGCATCAAGATCGACCTGTCCAACGCACTGAAGATCAACGCGAGCGAAATGGTGGTCGGGGTGTACGGCCTCAACCACCTGTCCTGGGCGAACAGCGTGGATATCGGCGGGGTGGACGTGCTGCCCCGGCTGATGGCGAACGAGGATTTCATCCGCGGCTTCCATCAGTTCGACTACTTCGACCGTGACCTGATCCGTCATCTGGGCGAGATTCCAAACGGATACCTGTATTATTATTATCACCGGGAGCGCGCGCTGAAAAACCTGCTGGAAGCGCCGATGTCCCGCGGCGAAAGCATTAAGGCGATCAACGATAAGATGATGGCCGAGCTGCGGAAGATCGACGTCGACAAGGAGCCGGAACACGCCATTGAAGTGTATCATCACTTCATGCATGAACGCGAGGGCAGCTACATGAGCATCGAGCTGGGCAGCGACCATCAGCACTTCGCGCCCCCGGACGCGGATAAGCTGGGCATCCGGGAGCTGCTGGGCAATCGTCCCTTCAACGAGGTGTACGAGGGCTATGCCGGCGTGGTGTTCAACTATATCGACAGCGTCAATCACAACAAGGGCATTGACCTGGCGGTCAGCGTGGCCAACCGCGGCGCGATCGAAGGGCTGGCGGACGACGACGTGGTGGAGGTTACCTGCATCATTGACAAGGACGGCGCCCATCCGATGATCTTTAAGAACCTGCCGGAAAGCAACATGCTGCTGGTTCAAACCATCAAGCGGTATGAGAAGCTGACGGTGGAGGCGGTCAAGCACCAGTCCAAGGAACTGGCGGTGGAGGCGCTTACCATCCATCCGCTGGTCAGCTCCTATTCCCTGGCGAAGGAGTTGGTGGACCGATACAGCGAAGCCAACAGGCCGTACATCGGCGAGTGGAAATAAAGAGCGGCCGTCGTTTCCTTAACCGAACTGTGAAAGGATGGTCACGTCGATGACCGATATTCTATGCATCGCCGAATGCTGCTGCGACATTATTTTCGGCGGGCTTCCCAAGGTTCCCTCTCCCGGTGAGGAGGAATACTGCCGGGAATTCTGCGTCAAGGCCGGCGGCGGGGCGAACACCGCGATGGGGTTGGCAAAGCTCGGCGCGAAGGTAAAGCTCGCCACCCGGCTCGGCCGGGATACTATGGGCCGGATCGTGGAAGGCTGCCTGCGAGAGACGGGGATCGACATGTCGGCCGTCCTGCTGGACGAGCGGGCGGTTACTCCGGTTTCGGCCGTGCTTTCCACCAGCGAGGACCGCTGCTTCGCCTCCTACGGCGGGGACGGCGGCGATTTCCTCGACCCTGCGGGGCTGGAGGAGTCAATCCGCGGCTGCCGGCACGTCCACACCTATGTGGGCTATTGCCGGCGGTACCCCATTATCGAGCTGTGTGAGAAGCACGGGAAAACCCTGTCGCTGGATACGTCCTGGTACGATTCCACCCAATTGGAATCCACCCGGGAGGCGATGTCCCGCTGTCAGGTTTTTACCCCCAACCAGGTGGAGGCCTGCGCCCTGGCGCAGACCGACGACGTGATGGAGGCGCTGGATATTCTTTCGGCGGACTGCCCGCACGTTATCATTACCCTGGGCAAGGATGGCAGCGTGACCAAAAGCGGGGGGAAGGTGTACCGTTCCCGCCCGGCGAAGGTTCCCTGCGTCAAGGACAGCACCGGCGCGGGCGACCTTTTCTGCGCGGGCTATCTTTACGGCTTCCTGCAAGGCTGGGGCGTGCAGGAGACGCTGGATTTCGCCTCGAAATCCGGCGGGCTGGCTGTGACCTGGTACGGCGGGATCGACAAAGGCTATACGCTGGAAAACGTTTCCCGGCTGGAACTGTAATTTCTTTTTGCTTGCGGAAAGGAGCGGACAGGCATGGCATATACGAAACCGATTATCGACGCGCACACCCATATCCTGCACCATAACGACGGGATTGCCCGGATTATCGAACTGACCGAGGGCTATGGCTACGAGCGAGCCAATGTGCTTGCGGCCGAAAGCTATTACGAGGAGGGGTTCACCGGCTCGACCCAGAATTCCCAGGCGCTGCTGCTCAAGGCCCGCCGTCCCGACTGGTGGGCGTTTGGCAGCATCAATCACCGGGGCGGCGATTTTGCCGGACAGCTGAGAACGGTGATGGCCCTCGGCTTCGACGGGCTGAAGATGATCGAAGGCAAGCCGGACACCTATAAACGGCTGGGAAGCCGTCCGATCAACGGCCCCGAATACGACGGCATGTACGCCGCCGCCGAGGCCGCCGGCTTCCCCCTGCTGATGCATGTGGCCGACCCGCTCGAGCTCTGGGACCTGGAGAATGCCCCGGACTTTGCCCGGGAGCACGGCTGGCTGTATGTAGGAGAGGGCTATCCGACGCTGGAGGAGCTGTACGGGCAGGTGGAGGATATCCTTACCCGTTTCCCGAAGCTGACGGTGGTTTTCGCCCATTTTCTCTTCCTGTCGAACGACCGGGAGCGGGCGGCGGATTTTCTGACCCGTCACCCCAACGCGCATTTCGATCTCACCCCCGGTACGGAGATGTTCCTCAATTTTGCGGAGAATCCGGCCGCATGGCGGGAATTTTTCCTGCGGTTCCAGGACCGTCTGCTCTTCGGCACCGACGACTGGGATGTCCAGACCGCCAAGGAGAAGCAGGATAAGGACGATATCGACCGCATGCTCCGTACCTTTCTGGAAAAGGACGGCCCATATGAGATTTGGGGCTGGAAGCTGCACGGCATCGGCCTGCCGGAGTCGGCGCTGGATAAGATTTACCGTGAGAATTATCGCCGTATTGTGGGCGGAGAGCCCCGTCCCCTGAACCGCCCGCTGGCGGTGAAGTTTGTCCGGGATCGTCTCGCACAGGCGGACCGGTACGGCTGCACCGACGGGGAAAAGCAGGACCTGCGGGAAATTCTCGCTGAACTGGAGGCCGGCGCATAGCCAGCCGCCGGCCAGAACCGGCGGCCCTGTCGGAAGGGCTTCGCTGAAAGGACTCTGCTCCTCCCATTTATTTTCTTAATTTTTCCGGCGCCGCGGAACAGCGCATCACGCCGTTCCGCGGCGCCGATTGTTCAGGATGTGTTATCCATGGATGAATTAACCGTTGTTATCGATACGGCCGCCGCGCCTTCGACCGCTGCCAAACCGCAGGGCGCGGTTTCTGAGCCGAACGGAAAGCCTTACGCCATGCTGCTGCTGCTCATCGCCATCTGGGGCTCCTTTGCGGCGATCAACCGGCTGGCCCTGAACACGCTGGACGTGTTTCAGGTAACCTTTTTCACCTTTTCCATCGCGTTTGTCTCGCTGGCGTTGTGGATGCTGGCGGCAAAAAAGTTCTCGCTCCTCCGCCGAATCCGTTCCCGGCAGTGGGTTTGGCTGGCGATACTGGCGGTATTGTCCTTCCTCTATTATTTCTTATATTCCCTTTCTCTGTCCATGACCAATCCGGTAACCGCTTCCTCCATTAACTACCTGTTTCCGGTGTTTATCACACTGCTTGCCGTGCCGATCAACCGGGAAAAAATGACGGTGGGAAAGCTGCTGTCGGTGCTGCTGGGATTTGCCGGGATGGTATTGATCGTAACCGGCGGAGATTTCACTACGCTGAAGATCGACAGCGTGCCCGGTATCCTGCTCGCACTTGGCGCTTCCTTGTGCTGGGCGCTGTTTTCCACCCTTGGAAAGATGGCGGAGGTGGATATCGTGGTCAGCAATTTTGTTTACGCCGCCGCGGCTTTTCTGATTTCGGCAGTGCTGCTGCTGACGAATTCTGGTTTCGCTCTTCCCGGTCCGGGCGCTTTCGCCGCTATCGCCTGGAACTCAGTGATGAATTTCTGTGTCAGCTATTTCCTTTGGTTCAAGGCGCTGCGGACGGCGAAAGCCTCCTTTGTGGCGAGCATGTCCTTTATTACCCCCTTTGCGACCCTGCTTTTTATCGCCCTGCTGCTGCATGAGCCGATCACCCCCGCCAATCTGGCCGGGCTGGCGGTCATCGTATTCGGCGTGGCGGTGCAGAACCTCAAATGCTTCCAGCCCAAGAAGGAGGACGAATGAGGCGCTCTTTATATAGCTTCTGCGGAGGCGGCGGTATTTCGGGGGAGGGCCGGCAGATTCCGGAAGACAGCCCGTGAAACGGCGGAGGCGGCAGAGGCGGCGGAAGTCCGCCTGCCCGCGGGGAAAACCACCCTCCTGCTGAAAAACTGGGTTTGCGGCTGGAAGCCGTACAACGCGAATGAATTCGGGTATTTCCTCCGGATACGGACGGCGGCGGGCGAAGAACCGCCCGCCGGGATGTGGGTTTCTCCGTAAATAACATTTTGACTGGGCCCCCTCTGGCGGCGTTACCTGAACGATGACCGCCAGAGGGCTTTTCGATCTTCCCTGAAGGCGAAGTCTGGGGGCGATAGTGCCGAAATAGGGGCAGCAAATGTTGCGCCTCTGAAAAACCCCTTGCGGGCCATGGCTTGTGATGCGCCTTTCCTGTTGAATGGACGCGGAACCGCGCCTTTTTCCTGATCGGGCGTACAAACGGACACGGATGCGCTTCGCAACCGATCGGAGCAGCGGTATAAGCACGGGAATAATGCAAAAGAACATCCTACAATTGGATAAATTTATAGGATAACATAACAAAATGCTTGACTTTTTTTCGATGTTCTGGTATTATACAGAAGAGAAAACGATTAACCATAGATGACATGGCCCGGGAATGCTTTCCATTTGAAAAAGCGCCCGGCTTTTTCATCTATTGATGGGAAATCGTTTTATCGAAAGAGCGCCGGAACGGTTCCGCCGCGCCGGTAAAGTGTGGGAAACAAAATTTATAGGAGGGATTCATGGTGAAGAAAAGGGCATTCGGTTTGGGTCTGGCCGCCGCCATGCTTCTGTCGTTGGCGCCGCTTTCCGCTTCAGCAGAGGACGCGGAGCGTTATGCGCTGAAGGATGCGTATGCGGGCGACAGTGAGCAGGGTCCGGTCTGGTACTACATGTACAACGACGGCGAAGGCTGGAAGGAGCTCACGCATTACGCGGAATGGGGCGACAACTGGCAGGTTTCCGCCGATCCTAATGGAGACAGCATCTACTTCTCCCTTTGTCAATGGGGCGGCGTGGCCGCGCAGGCCGGCGTAAAAGACGGTGTGACATACGACATCGCCGTCGCCTTCAAGGCCCCGCACGATGGGTTCCTAGGCATCGACGCATGGGATTATCTCGCGTACACCGATATTAAAGACGACGAATATGTCGCGGCGGAGGACGCGTTCCAGGTGCGGATCGAGCAGAACGGCGAGAAGCTCTGGCCGGAGGAAGCTGACTGGGCGACTACGCTGGACGAGGATCATACCAGCGAGGAAGGCCTGACCTATGTGGAAAAAGGCGATATGCTCTATTTCCGCGTGAACGCCGGAGAAAGCGCGGGCGTTACCGTCCTGATGGATTCCATCGCAGTGGAATATATTGATCTTGGAATGGATGTATATCTGGCGGAGAATGCGCTGGCTTCCGATCAACAGGGTCCGGTGTGGTATTTCCAGTACAACGACGGAACCGGATGGAAGAATCTGCACCTGAACGAGGATTGGTCCGGCAAGGATGAAGAAGGGAATATTACCGCTGCCAACTGGCAGGTGGCGGAAGACCCCAATGCGGCCGGCATTTATTACTCCATCTTCGACTGGGACGGCATGAAGGCGACCAGCGGGGACGGCTATGACCTCGCCCTGGTCTGGGAAGCGCCGGCCGACGGCGTTGCCGGCTTGGCGCCCTGGATGTTCGAGGATGTGTATGCGGGAGAAGATACCGAGTGGGCGTTTGTCTCCAACGATGCGACCCAGGGCAAGGTTCGCATTGAACGGAACGGCGAGAAAATCTGGCCGGCCGACGCCGACTGGGCGGACTGCAACGGCGACGTGGTTATGAGCGAAGAGGATGTCGTAGCGCAGGAAGTGAAGAAGGGCGACCGCATTTACTTCCGCGTTTCGGGCAATGTTGCCAACGTGACGATGGATTCCATCGGCGTGGTGTTCATGGCGCTGGAAAATCCGGAAAACCCGGAGAACCCGACGGAGCCTTCCACTACGCCTTCCGAGACGACGCCTTCGGAAACCACTCCCACCAGCCCGGCGACGGGGGAATCCGCGGCGGCGGTGGGCGGCGCGCTGGCCTTGACGGCGGTCGCCGGCTGTGTAGCTCTGGTATTGAAAAAGAAGCGGTAAGTCACCTGCTTTCAAACATGGATTGCTGAAAAGGGCCGCCGGAACAATTCTGCGGCGGCCCTTTTCCGGTATCTGGAATGCCTGTATGAAGAGGGAATTTCCTCCCGAAAAAAGAGTTCGGCTCTGGAAACGCACCATAAAATGAATAAAAATATTCGAAAAACCCCTTGCAATCTATAAAAAGATGTGCTAGTATAGGGCTGTGAAAACGATTAACCTTCGCTGCTGTCGTCTGCATGTGCGGTAACGATTGCGCGCAGGAAGAACCGTTTTCTGTGGGGCAAAAGCAGGGGAACCTGTAAAACATTATTTATTAGGAGGAGTTTCCAAATGAAGAAGAAGATTCTGGGCGTCGGCCTGGCGCTCGCAATGGCTCTGTCCATGAGCGCGTTCGCCGCTGACAGCTATGCGGTCAAAGACGCGTTCGCCGGTGACAAGGATCAGGGCCCGGTGTGGTACTACATGTACAGCGATGACAGCGAAGCGACCATTAAAGAGCTGACGCTGCATGGCGAGTGGGCCGACAGCTGGCAGGTGAATGCTGAAGATCCCGGCAGCTACAATTATTTTTCGATGTGCAATTGGGGCGGCGTTGACGCGCAGTGCGGTTCTGTAGGCGGCAAAGCCTATGATATCATCCTGGCGTTCAAGGCTCCGGCCGACGGCACCGCCAAGATTGCCGAGTGGAATCACTTTGGTTATACCAACGTGAATGAGGACGAGACCTATGAGTCTCCGAACGCTTCCTTCAAGGCTGGCAAGGCTACCATCATGCTGAATAAAGAAGTGCTGTATACCGGCGAGGTCAAAGGCGTCGATAACAGCGGCAAGAGCGGCGTGATTGAGAAAGAAGTCAAAGCCGGCGATATGATCTATTTCGTCTGCAACGGCGGCGGCAACGGCGCTACGCTGAATGTTTCCCTTGACAGCGTGAAGGTTGACTTTACGGCTGCCAGCGGCGACAGCAACACCGGCAACGACAACGACAACAACGCGACGACCAGCCCCTCCACCGGCGAAGCGGCCACCGCCCTGCCCGTGATGGCCGGCGTGGTTGCTCTGGCGGCTGTTGTCCTCGCGAAGAAAGCGAAGAAGGCCTAATCCGTCTTGTTTGCCACTATGAGATGAGCGGAAGGGTTCCTTCCGGCGAAGGTTCTCTTCCGACGGAGGTTTTCTCTCCGTTTGAGGTATGTCCCTTGCCATGAACGTGGCAAGGGACATACTTTTTTTGACCTTTTTCAAAAAGGCGGCGATACCCCGTAGGATTTCAGAGGAAAATGTGTTACAATAGGCGCATACATAAACGAGCGGCGGGGCCGATGGCATTCCGGCGGGGTTGGTAGACGGAGCAGGAGATAAGGCGGCCGCTGTCCCCTTCGGTTCGGCGGGCTGGCGAGGGGAACCGGCCGGCCTACCGAGGGGACGCCTTACGCTTTTCCCGAAAACCACTGCGGGACGCCCGGTTTAAGAAAGGAATGGAACGATTCATGAAGATTTTGAATTTTGGTTCGCTGAACCTGGATAACGTTTATTCGGTGGACCATTTTGTCCGTGCAGGCGAGACGCTTTCCTCCGCCAAGCTGGAAAAGTTCAGCGGCGGCAAGGGCCTGAACCAGTCGCTGTCCCTGGCCCGGGCCGGCGCGACCGTGTACCATGCCGGTTGCATCGGCGCGGACGGCGAAATGCTGCTCGACCTGCTGAAGGAAAGCGGAGCCGACACCCGCTTTGTCCGCTATGTGGAGGGGCCGAGCGGCCACGCCATTATCCAGGTGGATAAGAGCGGGCAAAACTGCATCCTGCTTTATGGCGGGGCCAACCAGGCCGTGACCGACGGCTTTGTGGACGAGGTGCTGGCCGAATTCGAGGCGGGCGATGTGCTGCTGCTTCAGAACGAGATCAACGACCTTGACTATATTGTGGAGAAGGCGGCGGCCAAGGGGATGAAAATTGCCCTAAACCCCTCGCCGATCGGGGAGAATCTCTTTAAGCTCCCGCTGGAGAAAATCACCTATTTTATCCTGAACGAAATCGAAGGCAAGGAAATCACCGGGAAAAAGCTGGCCGATGATATCCTCGCGGAATTCCGCCGCCGGTATCCCGATTGCGTCGTAGTGCTGACGCTCGGCAAGGACGGCGCGGTGTACGACGACGGGAAAATCCGCTGCCAGCATGGCATTTACGATGTGCCGGTGGCGGATACCACCGCGGCGGGGGATACCTTTACCGGATACTTCCTGACCTGCATTACAAGCGGGGAAACGCCGGCTTCCGCGCTGGAAAAAGCGTCGATCGCCTCCTCCCTGGCGGTCTCGGTCAAGGGCGCGGCGCCCTCCATCCCGACGATGGAGCAGGTGAAAAACGCCAACCTGACGCTGGTTCGCTGAACGGTGGCGCCGCGGCAAAACGGGACGAGTCTAGGACGAGTCTAGGACAAGTCTTGGACAAGTCTTGGACGAGTAAAAATCGGCTATAAACGGCATTCCACGGTGAAAAGCCGGGACGAGGAACAGCGTTTCGGTACACGGCGGCCGCCGCTGCCGTGTGCTATTCACCCGACTGAGAAAACGTTTACGCGAGAGGTCGTTCCCTTGCCGGCGGGGAGCCGTACCGGCAGGGAACGGGATTACCTTGGACGGTTTACTCTGTAGATTTCCCCCGGGTCTCCAAAGCGCCGGGAGGAAGAAAGGAAGGTTTTCAGATGGGGAACCTCAATATTGATTTTGTCGAGATGCTGGGCAAACCCGATTTCGGCAAGGGCGCGGCTTCGTTCCGCGAGTTTGAAAAAGCCTTTGTCGCGGTGCGGGAAAAGATCGAGCAAGCGATCTACACGCCGGTCGCCGACCTGTCGATCGAGGCCTATGTGACCAAAGAGCCGATGCCGTATGCGGAGCGAACGACCGGCCGGCATATCACCCCCGCCATCGGCGACACCTGGGGAGAGCTGTTCGACTGCGCTTGGTTCCATTTCCGCGGACAGGTTCCGCCGAAGGCGAAGGGGAAGAAGGTTTCCCTGCTGATCGACTTTTCGGGCGAAGGCCTGGTGTTCGACGCGAACGGCGAGCCCCTCAAAGGACTGACCAGCGTTACCACCACCGACGAATTTCCTCTCGGCCTGTGGGGGAAAAAGACGGTGGAGGTCAGCGACTGCTCCACCGGGGACGAGCCGGTGGACCTCTGGGTGGACGCCGGCTGCAACGATCTGCAGGGCCAATACCGCAACGACGGCCGGGTGAAGGAAGCCTCTATCGTAACGGTGGACACCCTCGCCCGTGATCTGTTCTATGATTTCACCGTCTGCCTGAGTCTGTACGTCGGCCTGTGTGAAAACGACGACGCCTATGCGGACGAAGTGCTTCCCGTCATGCTGGAAGCGTCCCGCCTGCTCGATACCGTCACGCAGGAGAGCATGCAGGCCGCCCGCGCTTCGCTGGCCAAGCTGCTGGAACGGGAGAACGACACGATGGAGCTTCAATATTCCTCCATCGGGCATTCCCATCTCGATCTGATTTTCCTCTGGCCGGAGCGGGAGACCATCCGAAAGGGGGCGCGGACCTATTCCACCGCCCTGTACCTGATGGAGAAATATCCCTTTTATAAATTCGGATGCAGCCAACCCCAAATCTATGTCTGGATGCGGGAGCATTATCCTTCCATCTACAAGCGGATCAAGGAGCGGGAGAAGGAAGGCCGCTGGGAATGCCAGGGATGCTTCTGGGTGGAAATGGACACCAACCTCCCGACCGGCGAATCGCTGGTGCGGCAGATTTTGTACGGCAAGCGGTTCTTCATGGAGGAATTCGGCAAGGAGATGAAGGTCGGCTTCCTCCCCGACGTGTTCGGGTATTCGGCCGCTTTGCCCCAGCTGCTGGTCAAGAGCGGCACCCCCTATTTCATGACCCAGAAGCTCTCCATGAACGACACCAACCGTTTCCCGCGGCACACCTTCCTCTGGAAGGGGATCGACGGCAGCGAGGTGCTCACCCATATGCTGCCGGAGGACAGCTACAACAGCGCCGCCGTGCCGCAGATGGCCATTTACGGCCTGCACCACTATACCGATCTCGACCGCTGCGGCGAAGCGCTCCAGCTTTACGGCATCGGGGACGGCGGCGGCGGACCGGGCTACGAGCATCTGGAGCGGATCAAGCGCCAGAAGAATCTCAAAGGCGTGCCGCCGCTCCGCCCGGAATTCTGCGTCGATTTCTTCGAGCGGATCAACCAGAAGCGGGATACCTACCGGAAATGGGTGGGCGAGCTGTATTTCGAGCGGCATCAGGGGACCTATACCTCCATTGCCAAGGGGAAGCTGTATAACCGGCTGATGGAGATTAAGCTCTATCACACCGAATGGTTGTACACCCTCGCCGCCCTTCGGCTGGGGACCTCCTACCCGCACGACCGGCTGGAGGAAATCTGGAAGGAAATGCTGCTGTACCAGTTTCACGACTGCCTGCCGGGTTCCTCCATCAAGCGGGCGTATGAGGAAACCCATGCCCGGTACCGTCTCCTGTTGGAGGAGCTGGACGGGATGATCGCGGAGGCGGAAGCCCTGCTGATCGGGGCCGCCGATACCGCGGCGATGGCCGAGCCGGTCGCGGTGTTCAATCCTACCTCCTGGGAACGGACGGAGACGATCGAATTCGCCGGCCGCCAGCTTCCGGTGACCGTGCCGCCTTTGGGTTATACTGTGATCGATATGGCGGGCCGGCCGGTTGTCGAGGAGAAGGCCGCGCCCTCCGACCGACTGGAGAATAGCCGCCTTTGCGCGGTGTTCAATTCGGATGGGACGATCGCTTCCCTGTTTGACAAGGAGGAGGGCCGCGAGGTTCTGCGTCCGAATACGGTAGGTAATGCGCTGAAGCTTTATGACGATGAGTATACGCATTGGGACATTAATAAGGGCTACCTGACCTGTACGCCGGAACAGGCGAAGCGTATCTCCGCCCGCGGCTTTGTCCGGGGAGTGGTGCAGGGGATCGCCATGGAGTATACCATCGGCCAGTCGAAGATTTCCCAGACCGTGACCCTGAAGGACGGTTCCAAGCAGCTCGATTTCGAGACCACGGTGGAATGGAACGAAACCTACAAGATGCTGCGTTCCTCCTTCCCGGTGGATATCGTAACCGACGCGGCCCGTTGTGAAATCCAGTATGGCCATATCCAGCGTCCCACCCACCAGAACACCACCTGGGATCAGGCCAAGTTCGAGGTCTGCGCCCACAAATGGGTGGATATGGCGGACAACGGGTACGGCGTCGCGCTGCTGAACAATTGCAAATACGGCTATAAAATCTGGGACGGCGTGCTGGATATCGACCTGCTCCGCAGCCAGATGTGCCCCTGCGAGGAGGGGGACAAGGGCGTGCATACCTTTACCTATTCCGTCCTGCCCCATGCCGGGAATGTGATCGACGGCGGCGTGGTCCGTGCGGGTTACGAGCTGAATATGCCTCTTCTCGCGCTGGAGGCGCCGAAGAACGGCGGGAAGGCGCTGCCTTTCTGCGACGCGCTGGCGTTTGTCGATCAGCCGAACATCCTGATCGACGCCGTCAAGAAGGCGGAGGATACCGACGGGTATATTCTGCGGCTGTACGAAGCCGGCGGGAAGCGTACCCGGGCGCATATTACCCTGAACGGCCTGCGCGCAGACAGTCTGACCGATCTGCTCGAACGTCCCGTTTCACGGGAGGAAGCGGCGAAGTTTACTGCCGAACCTTCCGGCTTTGGGCTGGATTTCCATCCCTTCGAAGTGCATACGGTGCTGGTCCGTCCGAAATAAGCCGGACGGAAAAAAGACGGGTGTTCCCGCCGGTCCCTTGAGACGGAATCGGCGGGGAAGCCCGTTTTGTATTTTGCCGGCTTCCTGCTATGCAAAGCGTTTTTCAGTGTGAACCACAAACAGCCCAAATTCCGGTTAAATTAACCAATTTAACCTGTTCCGCAGGTGTAAACGTTTTCCTCTGTGACAAAATTCATTGGGCAATTTTTTTGTTTATTTATCCAGTATTCGCGGAACTTTTCACAAAATTTACTCTTGTTTTTTGAAAGTATTTCAAGTATAATATCCATATATTCCTGCAGTTTTCCATTCAAGACCGGCTGCGTAATAGTTTTCCCTTGGCAAAAAGCCAAATGGGCGAATGGAATTTGTGACGAAAGAATAAGCGGTTTTTTCGTCGCTTTTGTTTAGCGTTTTCATTGACATTTTCTTTTTTTTGTTATAAAATAAGGTAAACGATTACTCATCGTTTGCTCGACGGAGGGTGGAAATCTTGAAAAAGAATTTGTCGATAAAAGATATTTCGGCAATGTCCGGGGTTTCCATTGCGACGGTTTCCCGGATCATCAACGGAAACGGCCGGTATTCCAAGGAGACGGAGGAAAAGGTCAAGGCGATTATTAAAGAGCACCATTATGTGCCCAGCATGGTCGCCAAGGGGCTGCGGACCCACCGGATGGACAACATTGGCATCATTGTGCCGGACATCACCAACGAATTTTTTGTGAAGCTGGTGCATGAGCTGGAGTCCGCCCTGTTCGCATCCGGCTATTCCTCGTTTATCTGCAATACCAACGAGAACGTGGAGATTGAGCAGAAATATCTCCAGATGCTCAAAATGCAGAACGTCAGCGGGCTCATCTACATAAGCGGCGGGTACAACAGCGACTACAAGGAGCTGGCCGACATCCCCACCGTGTTTATCGACCGCGTCCCGAACCGCACCCGGAATACCGAAAAGTTTGTGATGATCGAATCGGATAACCGCCAGGGCGGCTATATCGCCACCCGGGAGCTGCTGGAAAAAGGTTGCCGCCGGATTCTAATGCTGACTGATCGTCGCCGTCTCTCCAGCCAGGAGGAACGTGTCGATGGGTATATCGGCGCACATGCGGATTATCGCATTCCCTACGATGAAAAATATATCATCGATCTTGACCGCATTGACTTCCGGAGCGCCCACGACAAGATCACTGCGCTGCTTGAGGACGGGATGGCGTTCGACGGCGTTTTCGCCACCACCGACTGGCTGGCGCTGGGCGCCTATGTCGCCCTGGTCACTCATCGCGTACGGGTACCGGAGCAGGTGAAAATCGTCGGCTTTGACGATATTTCCGTCGCTGAGTTTAACGCCCTGCCGATTACGACGGTGCATCAGCAGGTGGACATCATCGGGCAGACGGCGGTCAAATCGCTGTTGCAGATGGTACAGAGCAAACCGGTCAAGAACCGTGAAAATGTGGTTCCGGTTTATCTGGTGAAACGTCAATCCACCTGATCTTTCTCCATTATGGTTATTCCAGCTGTGCCGGTCTCCGGATTCTTTTGGGACTAGTTTTGGATCGGGAAGAGACCGGGAAGAGACTAGGAAGAAACCAGGAAAAGTCCAGGAAGAACGAAGCAGGAAAATTCAGGTCGCAGAGCACGGAAAAACCGATGTTCTGCATTTTCGTGCCGGAAGAGTAAACGTTTACGCGCTTCTGTTTCCCGCCGCCGTCTCCGGCCGAGGAATCGAGGAGGTTTTTTCGCGGCGGCCGGCAGGTGAAAAACGGATTGAGGATGGAGGAAATGGTTACGCGCCACCGCGCTTTCCGATTTTTTCTCCGAATCGGCAGGGGAGAAAGACGCCGGGCAGGAAACGGCGGCAAGAAAAGGCGTCGAGCGCAGAAAATGCCGCGTATGTTTCGAGCATACCCTCTGAATACAAAGGGCAGCATGCCTGTCGGCGGCCAAAACAGGGCCGGACGGCGTTCTCGTCCTCGGCGGGCGCCGGCCCGGCAGTGAGGATAACGCAGACGGCGGATTTTCCGCCCCGAATAACCGCGTTATCTTTTGTACATGGAGGGTAAAGAGTCTTGATTGAATAAAGAGAGGATGCAACCGATGAACCGTACGATGGAGCCGGCAGGTATGCCGAGGAAAGCTGGAAAAGAGAAAAAGCCGCCGATTTTTTCGGCGTCGCTGATGTGCATGAACATGCTGGAAATGAAAGAGCAGTTCCGCGTCCTCAACGAGCGGATCCAGATGTATCATGTGGATATCATGGACGGCCACTTCTGCAAAAATATTACGCTGTCTCCGGATTTTGTCAAGGTGTGCGCCTCGGTGGCGAAGCATCCGATCGACGTCCACCTGATGGTGGAATACCCTGGGGATTATATCGACCAGCTGATCGCCTGCGGCGCGGGAGTGATTTCTCCCCATGCGGAAACCATTAACGTGGACGCGTTCCGAACCATCGATAAGGTGAAATCGGCCGGCTGCCAGATGGGCGTGGTGCTGAATCCGGCCACCCCGTTGAGCGCGGTATCCTATTATTTAAATCACATCGATCTGCTGACCATCATGACGGTGGACGTGGGGTACTCCGGCGGCAAATTCGTGCCGGAGATGCTGGAAAAGATCCGCGAGGCGGTCCGTATTCGGGAGGAACGGGGCCTGCATTATGTCATCCAGGTGGACGGCGCCTGCAACGCCGCCAATTTTAAGGCGATGGACGAAGCGGGCGCCGAGGCGTATGTGGTCGGCAATACCGGTCTGTTCGCCATGGATCCCGATCTCAGCCGGGCGGCGGATCTCTTATATGAAAACTTTTCCCGGGAGACCGGATACCGCCTGTAAACATACGGAGTGGTCAAGGAAAGGCCGAATGGAACGGACGGCGCGCTGAGCGTCGCCGGGAACAGGGTGCTGTCCGCCGCCGTATGGACGGCGTGACAGGTAAGGAAAAGCAAAGATAGAGAAAAAGAGGAGAAAAGGGCTGATTTACCCCTCCCCGGTATTCCCTTCACTGGATCGGGAAACGGGGAATGACGGGCCGCCGAAGCAAGCTGCGGCGACCGTGGGCAATCAAGAATAAGGGAGGCATTTCCAGCTATGCGACCGACATGTATTATGGGTATGGACATCGGCGGCACCAACGTCCGTGCCGGCCTGGTGGATAAAGAGAATACACTGTATAGCTTTCGGATCATCAACACTCAGGCTATGCGGACGGAAGGAAAAGGGTTCGTTGAAAGTCTGGCGGACCGGATAGAGGTGTATCTCGAGGAGCATAGAGAGGATTTTGAAATCGTCGGCGTTTCGGTGGGGCTTCCGTCCACCATCGACAAGGCCCGGCGTGTGGTCCTGTCCACCCCGAATATCGAAGGGCTGAACAATATCCCGATCGCCGATATCCTGGAAAAGCGGCTGAAACTGCCGGTGTATATCAACCGCGACGTGAACATGCTGTTTTACCGTGACCTGAGCCAGTTTCACATCAGCAACGGCTGCGTGGCTCTGGGCTGTTATATCGGAACCGGCTTCGGGAATGCCGTTTATGTGAACGGGGACATCCTGTTGGGAAAAAACGGCGTGGCCGGCGAACTGGGGCATATCCCTATGGTCGGCCAACGCGGGCGCTGCGGCTGCGGAAACGAAGCGTGCATCGAGATTCGCGCCTCCGGCCGGTACCTGGAGGAGCTGGTAGCTACGAAATTCCCGGATGTGGAGATCGGCAAGGTTTTCACCAAATACGCCGATCATCCGCTGATCGAGGAATATATTGAGTATCTTTCCATTCCAATTGCCACGGAAATTAATATTTTCGATCCGGACTATATCGTGCTGGGCGGCGGCATTCTGCAGATGGAAGCGTTCCCGGTCGCCCGGCTGGAAGCGGATATTTACCGGCATTCCCGCAAGCCGTATCCGGCGGATAACCTGGTGATCCTGTATTCCGAGGCGGCGCAGGAGAACGGCGTGATCGGCGCGGGCATTTATGGTTTCGCGACGCGTGAAAAGGTGAATAAAACTTCCGCCATTCAGCAAAAGCGGGCCTGACACGCTCTAGACCGCGTGAAAGGGTAGCCGGGGCGAAGCACGGAAAATGGGAGAGCAGCGGGGGAGAACGAGGCCATGATCAGCTTTGACGGACAAATCTGGCGTATACAAAACAACAGCTTCCTCTATTGCATCGGTTTGTTTGACCGGCAGGTGGCCCATATCGGGATGCTGCCTCAGGGTTCTCCCCTGTCCCTGAGCGCGGAAGCAGTCCGCCGCCGGTGGGCGCTGCTCCCGTCGGAGGTATACCTGAACGTCAACGACGAAGGGATGGAATACTGCCACGGCGCGCGCTATCTGCAGCCACAGGCCAGTGAGCGCGCCGTTTATCAGGAGTATTATGTGCAGACCCACTGGGATTCGGCGGAGCTGGTGATCGTCCTGCGGGATGAAAAAACCGGCGCTCTGGTGGAACTGCATTACCGAACCTGTGATCGTTCCCCCGGCCTTTCCCGTTTTACGGTGGTCCGCAACGGCGGGCGGGAGCCGCTGAAGCTCAACCATGTTTCCTCCTTTACCATGCATAATTTTCCCTACCTCGGAAAGGCTCTTCCGAAGGCGCTTTCCAAGGCGGAAGGCTTGGATGAGCTGTATCTGCATTCCTTCCCCTCCCAGTGGGACTATGAGGCGGAGCACCGCCGCGAGTCCTTCGCGTCGCTGGGACTGTATCCTTCCTGCTGCCGCAAGGCGTTCCATGTGGAAAGCAATTCCGCCTGGTCCAGCGGGGAGTTTATCCCCACCTTTGCCGTGGAAGAGCCCGCCGCCGGCCTGACCTGGGCGGTCGAGATCGAGCACAGCGCCGCCTGGCGGTTTGAACTCAGCGCCGGCGGGCTGGAGGGAGAGCATTATTATTACATGCAGGGAGGCTGCGGCAATACCCGTCATGCGGGTTGGCATGTTACCCTCCCGCCCGGCGGACGGTTCGAGACCCCCGCCTGTACCCTGGCGGTGGCGCGGGGCGGGCTGGATGAGGCGATGAACGCGCTGCATACCCATCAGCTGCAGGTTTTTCTGCGGAGGAACGATGTGCTGAAAACCATGCCCGTCGTGTATAACGAATACATTTCCTCCGGCGGAGACGCCGATGAGAAAAGCGTTCTGGAGCAGATTCCCTATGCGCAGAACATGGGGGCGGAATGCTTTGTGATCGACTCCGGCTGGTACGCCCGCAAAGGGACGGGGGACGCCCGTTCCGCGTGGTGGTTGACGGTGGGCGACTGGGAGGATACGAAGGAACGCTGGCCGCACGGACTGGCGGAGGCCGCCCGCGCGATCCGGCGCAGCGGCCTGATCCCCGGCATCTGGCTGGAGCCGGAATGCGTGGGACGGCTTTCCCGCGCGTTCGAGGATACGGCCCTTCCCCTGATGACGGTGGACGGAAGGCCGGTGGAAGACGATAACCGCCGTTTCCTTAACTTTGCGGACGAGCGGGCGAGGGAGCGGATGGACGGAATCATCGGCCGGCTATATGACGAGGGCTTCCGTTACTTCAAATTGGATTTCAACAGCGACTGGTTCCCCGGCTGCGACAACGCGGAGGGAAGTCCGGCTCACGGCGGGCTGCTCCATATACGGGGCTACGCAGGCTGGCTTCGCGCGCTGCGGGACCGGTATCCCGACATCCTGATCGAAAACTGCGCGAGCGGCGGGATGCGGATGGACTACGGCATCCTGCCCTATGCCGACCTGGTTTCCATCTCGGATCAGGGAGACCCCGGCTGTCTTGCCAACCTTTTTTACAGCGTAAGCCGGGTGGTGCATCCCGCCCAGATGGGGAGCTGGAGCCTGCTGCATCCGCAGCAGAACGCCTCCCAAATGGCGCTGTCCCTGATCAATTCCATGCTGGGACGGCTGACGCTGGGAGGGGAGGTTACCCGTCTCAAGCCGGCGCAGATGAAGCTGATCCAGCGCGCAACCGCGTTGTATAAGAGCTATCGCAGCCGGCTGGTGCAGGATCCCCAGGTGTATCATCTGACGCCGGATATCGGTCAGTATGAAAACGCCGGAACGCTGGCGCTGGAATTCAGCTGCCATGGCGGACGGCACCTTTTCCTCGCCGTCTGGCGGCTGAACACGCCGGAAGCGTCGGTTTCCCTCCGGCTGAGGGATGTGAGCCGGCAGGCGGTCTATACTGTTCGCGCGTTCCCGGGCGGACCGGAAGGGCCGCTTTCCGGGAGCGAGTTGGCGGAGGGGTATACGCTGACCCTGCCTGTGAAGAACAGCGCCGTGCTCCTGTGGCTGGAAAAACAGACGGGGGAAAGCTCTCGATAAAAACGCATATCGCCGGCGGTTCCGCCGGATACAGAAAGGATGGTTTTTATGCTGTCAAAAGAAAAAATCGCCGAGGCGCGCGCGCGTGCGCTGGAGTATTTTGAACGCGCCCACATCGTCCTGACCGACGAAGAGAAGGCCAACGTGGAAATCGCCGATATGGGGCTGGGGGATCTGGATACGATGGGGCTGCAGCTGGTGACCTATGTCAGCACCGAGCGCTGCTCCGCCAAGGAACTGGTGCTTTTCCCCTATCAGACCTGCCCGGAGCACCGGCATCCGCCGCTCAGCCCGACCAATCCCGGCAAGGAGGAGACCTTCCGCTGCCGGTACGGCGAGGTTTATGTGTATGTGGACGGCGAGCCGACCGAAAACATCGCCGCCAAAATCCCCGCCGGCAAAGAAGAGTATTTCACCGCGCGGCATGAGATCGTGCTGCATCCCGGTGAGCAGTTCACGCTAGTCCCCAACACCCGGCACTGGTTCCAGGCGGGGCCGGAGGGCTGTATCGTGTCCGAGTTTTCCACCAAGAATGTGGACGAGGAGGATATCTTCACCGATCCGGCGATCATCCGTATGCCGGACATGCCGGAATAAGGCCTGCTGCCGCGGCCAAGCGGCGCCCACCGCAAAAATAAAAAGGAACGCACGCCGGCGAATGCCCGCCGGCGTGCGTTCCTTTTTATTTTTGCGTCATTATGGAGCCGTAAGCGTCTTTGTGGCCAATCGTCAGCCGGGATTTCCGGCGGCGAAACAGAGCGTGTCGGGATATCCGTTGGAGCCGAACAGCCAGAAGCTTGCGTTTTCCTCTTTTCCTGTCACCGGATAAAGAAAGGACCAGACCGTTTATTTTTCCCGGTCTTTCTCCTTTTCCGGCTTTTTCCGGGGCTCGGCAAGGCTGTCCAGAATCCGCGCGGCTGCAATACGGCGGGCGTTGGCTTCCAGGGCCAGACGTATCACCAGCCGATACCGGGCTTCGGCATCCTGCTCCGGCGTGGTTTTTATCTGCTCCACCACATCGTCCAGCGCCTGGTTCTGAGCCACCGCAAATTCCGGATACTGGCTTTCCACATCCCGCCCCTCGGTCAGGCCGTGAATCAATGCGTCGATTTCCGGCAGGGAGAGGACGGTTTTCAGGGAACAGATCATCGAAAGCAGCGCAATATGATCCCGGTTGTATTTTTTCTTTTCCGGCCGGGGAAGCACGCCGTCCTTGACATAGTTGTTGATCATGCTCGGGGTAAGCAGCCGCTCGCCGCCGGTGGAAAACGGCTCGAGCTGACGATTCATGAAAGTAATTACCTGATCCATATACAACTCGAGCTCGGGAAGCCGCTCCCAAGTCGCGGATTCGTACTGCTCCATGCTGTCGATCCATTTTTTCAGGTTGTCCAGTCTGTCTTCCGGCTGCATCATGGGAACCGATCCCTTCCTTGTTGAAGAATAAATGGAGGAATATTCCGGATAGCTTATGAAAACGATAAAACAGGGCATAATGAATCCGGCGGAACCGGGATTATCAACCATGCGCCGCCCGGCCGGGTTCTCTGCCGGCGCTTTCCAGGGGGAGAAATGTTGTCGCATTTTTCTAAACGACATTATAGCATAAGCCCATATGGGGTGCAAGAAAATTTGAAGCTCCTGACAGAGTTATAAAAATGAACGAAGCCTATTATTAAAACAAGATAGGGAGGGCGACGGATGGATATGGCAGGACATGTCACAATCTGGGGAGACAGCGTGATGCGGGGCGTCATTTATAACGAGGAGAAGGGCCGCTATACGCTCCTGGATGAAAACAGCGCCGACCGGGCGTCCCGCCGGCTGGGGCTGACGCTGAACAATCGCGCCCGGATGGGCTGCACGGTGACCAAAGGTCTTGCCATCCTGAAACGGGACCTGTGCACGGAAATGGCCTGCGACGCGGCGCTGATCGAATTCGGCGGCAACGACTGCGATTACGACTGGGCGGAGATAGCCGCCCGTCCGGAGGAGGAGCATCAGCCTCGGACATCCCTTGCACTGTTCTCCGCCAGCCTGAAAGAAATGGTGGAAGCGGTTCGAATGAAGGGGATTCTTCCAGTGATGATGACCCTGCCGCCGATCGACGCCGAACGGTATTTCCGCTTTTTTACCCGGAACGACCTGAATGGGGAAAACATCCGGAAGTGGCTGGGCGACGTCCAGCATATCTACCGCTGGCATGAGCGGTATAACGCCGCCGTGACGCGGGTAGCCAGGGAATGCGACTGTCCGCTGGCCGGGGTGCGGGAGGCGTTCCTCAGCGAACGGAACGTCGGCGAGCTGCTTTGCGCCGACGGCATCCACCCCAACCGGAAGGGGCACGCGTTGATAGAATCGGTGCTCGAGGGCTTTGGCCTGTCGCTTGAACGGCAGGCGGGCTGGGCGGTTTCCGCCTGCTGATTTCAGGAGCGTATACGCCGGAGGAACGGACGGCTTTCGCGGACTTATAGGAATAGGGAACGGCGTTTAAGAAGAATATGCCGGCCGAAAGAAGCGAATGGCTTTCGGCTGGCATTTTTTGTCTTTCTATGTTAAAATGGCGCTGAGAGCCACGACGCTGTGTCCTTATACGATATGCGGCCAATCCATTGAGCGGAGGTGCCGGAAAGCCGTTTTATTTTACTATGGCCAAAATCGATACAGTGAGTTGCTAATTTCTCCGCTTATTATTCTGGGACTTTGCTTTCCTTATTTTTCCGCTCTGCTGGGAAGGGGTAAGGGGATAAAAGCGGGCGACGTATTTATTTTTTCCGCCGCAGGATTGGCTGCCGCCTGCTTTTATTGGAATTACCTGGGCTACCTAGGCCCCAGCTTTTCGCTGCTTGCGCTTGTCAACAGCGTGTTTTTTACAGCCTATTCCGTGTGGCGCCTGTTGCTCTATTGGCGGGTCCCGCGGCTGGACTGAAGGAGAAAATTTTACAGGAAACGAACTTTTTAAGGAGATGACCGCCTGATGACCAATCCGGTACTGGAGACTATCCGCGCGCGCCGCAGCGTGCGGAAATATACCGGCGAGCCGGTCCCCGGCGACGCGCTGGGTGCGATCGTTGAGGCCGGACGCTGGGCGCCGAGCGGCGGCAACAGCCAGAGCGCCCATTTTCTCGTGATCAAAAACGCCGCCGTGCTGGCGGAGCTGAAGGCGCTGGTCATGGAGGAATTCCGGAAAATGGAGATTGCTCCCGACACCTACGCGTCCCTGAAATCCGCCATCCTCCAGAGTAAACGGGGGAAGTACGACTTCCTGTACGGCGCGCCGGCGCTGGTGGTGGTGGCCAACCGGAGGGGCTATGGGAACGCCATGGCCGATTCCGCCGCCGCGATTGAAAACATGCTGCTCGCCGCGGCCTCCCTGGGGATCGGGGCCTGCTGGATCAATCAGCTGCGCTGGCTGTCGGACAACAAAGCAGTGATGGAAAAGCTGGCGGCCCTCGGGATTCCGGAAAGCGAAATGGTATGCGGCGCGGCGGCGCTCGGTCTCCCGGCGGGGGAACTCTCCCGGCCGCCTGAGAGAAAGGGCAATCCCGTTACCGTAATCGACTGAACCGCGCCGGTTCCTTTTTCCCGGCGCGTTCCGCCGTCGGATTTTCCAAAAATGCGGCCTTTCCGGTTCCTGATTTTTTCTTGACAAACGCCGGCCCCGGGTTTATGATGAAAAAGCGAAGAATTTGTGCGGGATATCCCCGCCATATGGAACAATCGGCGATAAAAGGAGTTTCTCATGGACGGTTCGGCGCTTGGTAATAAGCAGAAACGATTTAGCGGCTTTTTTTGCTTCGGTCATTATTTTGGCCGGGGCTATTTTTGCTGTGTGAATCGTGCCGTGAGAGAACCGAACTGACCGGGTATACGGAAAGTATCAAAGGTGGGGCTCATGGACGATGAGCCCCACCTTTTTATCGCTTTCGGCGTTTCTTCGCCGCCCGGAAGCGAATTTCGGAAGTTTTTTAAGTATGGCCGTTATAGAAAGGAAGAGCTGTTATGATTATTGTACTCAAGCCCGGAGTCACCCGCGAACAGGTGGCGGAATTCTCCGCCATGCTGGAAAGCCGCAACGACGTCAAGGTGAACGCCTGGTACGGCGAGCATTCCATTGTGCTCGGCCTGCTCGGCGACACCGCGACGGTGGACAGCGAGTTCATCGGCGCGCAGAAGATTGTGGAGAGCGTCAAGCGGGTGCAGGAGCCATATAAGAAGGCCAACCGCAAGTTCCATCCGGACGACACCGTGATCGACCTCGGCCACGGTTCGGTCATCGGCGGGGGAAAGCTCGGCATTATCGCCGGCCCCTGCTCGGTGGAATGCGAGGAGCAGATTGTCGAGGTAGCCGGGGACGTGAAGGAAGCCGGCGCCGCTTTCCTGCGCGGGGGGGCGTTCAAGCCCCGTACCTCCCCCTACGCGTTCCAGGGCCTGCGGGCCAGCGGGCTGGAGCTGCTCCGCCACGCGCGGGAAAAGACCGGCCTGCCCATTGTGACCGAGATCATGTCCCCCGCCCATCTGGTGCTTTTCGAGGACGTGGACATCATCCAGGTCGGAGCGCGGAACATGCAGAATTTCGAGCTGCTCAAGGAGCTGGGAAAATGCGACAAGCCCATTCTGCTCAAGCGGGGGCTTGCCAACACCATTGAAGAGCTGCTGATGAGCGCCGAATACATCATGGCCGCCGGCAACGACAAGGTCATGCTCTGTGAGCGGGGAATCCGCACCTTTGAGACCATGACCCGCAACACGCTGGACATTTCGGCCGTTCCCCTGCTCAAGAGCCTGTCCCACCTTCCGGTGGTGGTGGACCCGAGCCACGCGGCGGGCATCAGCGCGCTGGTGGAGCCGCTGGCCCTCGCCGCGGTCGCGGCCGGTGCGGATGGACTGATTATCGAGGTGCACAACGACCCACCCCGCGCCCTTTCGGACGGCGCGCAGTCCCTCACCCCCGCGCAGTTCCGCCATCTTTCCGCCCGCATCGCGGATGTGGCGCCCCTGTTCGGCAAAGAGGTGGCCCGGCGGGAAGAGCCAGCCCAGGCGGGAGCCCAGGCTTGAGCCCCGGGCTGGAGCCGGAACGAAACGCCGGAAAACGGCGGAAAGGCGGACAGATAGGATGAACGGGAAAAGCCGGAAAAACGGAAAACAGACGATCGCCGTGGCGGGCCTGGGACTGATCGGCGGCTCCCTCGCCCGGGCGCTGAAGGCGTACACCTCCTGCACCGTAATCGGGGTGAACCGGAACACGGCGGTGGAGGCGGAGGCCCTCGCCGCCCGCGCGGTCGACCGGACCGGGATCGGCGCGATGCGGGAGGCGGAGCTGCTGATCCTTGCTCTGCCTCCCCGCGCTGCGGCGGCCTTCCTGCGGGAGCACGCCTCGTCTTTGAAGCCGGGGACGCTGGTGACCGACGTGTGCGGGGTCAAACGGGCTGTCATCGCGGAATGCGAACCGATCTGCCGGGAAAACGGGCTGATTTTCCTCGGCGGCCATCCCATGGCAGGGAAGGAGACCAGCGGCTTCTCGAACGCCGACGCGGGGTTGTTCCGGGGGGCGTCCTACATCCTCACCCCCACGCCGGAAACGCCGCCGGAGGCGGTGGAAACGATGCGGGAGCTGGCGGCCGCTATCGGCTGCGCGCGGGTCACCGTCACTACGCCGGAGGAGCATGACCGGATGATCGCGTTCACCTCCCAGCTTCCCCATGTGCTGGCCGGAGCCTATGTGAAATCCCCCTGCTGTCCGCAGCATCACGGCTTTTCGGCGGGGAGCTATCGGGACGTATCCCGGGTCGCCTCTGTGGACGAGACGCTGTGGACGCAGCTGTTTCTTCTTAATGCCGACGACCTCTGCGCCGAGATTGACACCCTGATCGACAACCTGCGCGCCTGCCGGGACGCGGTGGCGGCGGGGGACGCCGAGCGGCTGGAGACGGTGCTCCGCGAGGGACGGCTCCGCAAGCAGGAAGCGGACCCCCGCCGGTGACGGCCGTTCCCCCCGGTTAGACTGATTGGCTGAATAGAGAAAGAAGGACGCGCTATGAAAACGCTGCGGGTACAAACGGCCCGGCCGTACGACATTTTTATCGGCTCCGGCCTCCTGGACCGGGCCGGAGAGCTCAGCCGGGAGGTGAACGGCGGAAGCCGGGCCCTGATCGTTACCGATTCGAACGTAGGACCCCTGTATGCCGCGCGGGCGGGCGCCTCCCTGCGCGCTGCGGGCTACCGGACGGAGACGTTCACCTTCCCAGCCGGGGAGGAGAGCAAGCGGCTGGCCACGGTGGAGGAAATCTACGGCGCGCTGGCGGCCGGCGGCTTTACCCGCGCGGATCTGGTGGTCGCGTTGGGCGGCGGGGTGACCGGGGACATGGCCGGCTTTGCGGCCGCCACCTTCCTGCGGGGGATCGACTTCGTGCAGATTCCCACCTCCCTGCTCGCGCAGGTGGACTCCTCGGTGGGCGGAAAGACCGGGGTGGACATCCCGGCCGGGAAAAACCTGATCGGCGCGTTCTGGCAGCCGGTCCGGGTGCTGGCCGACCTGGACGCGCTGGATACCCTCCCCCCCGCGTTCGTGACCGACGGCCTGGGGGAGATCGTGAAATACGCCTGCATCCGCCCCTGCCCCGATGAAAAGACGGGAGAACGCCTTTTCGATCGGCTGGAACGGGGGAACGCGCTTTCCCCGGCCAACCGGGAGGACACCATTTTTACCTGCATCGACTGCAAGCGGGGCGTGGTGGAACGGGACGAGCGGGAGACCGGGGAGCGCAAGCTGCTGAATTTCGGCCACACCCTCGGCCACGCGCTGGAAAAATATTACAACTATGCGGGGCCGACCCACGGCTGCGCCGTCGCGGTCGGGATGGCGCGGCTCACCGCCGCCTCCGAGCGGGAGGGATTGACCGTCCCCGGCACGACGGCCCGGCTGACCGCCCTGCTGGCTTCCCTGGGCCTTCCGACGGACGACCCCGCCGGGCTGACGGACTGGCTCCCCTGCGCCGGAATGGATAAAAAGCGTACGGGGAAGGAGATCGACCTCGTTTTGCTGCGGGAGATCGGGGACGCGTTTGTCCACCGCCTGCCGATGGACCGGCTGGAGGCGTTTGTGACCGGTCGGTAAGGCCCGACAGGAGGAAACGGCATGGAATCCTTTATGGAGCTTGCTCTTCGGCGGCAGAGCTGCCGGAAATACGACGGCCGGCCGGTGGAGACCGAACGGCTGACCGCCTGCGTCGAAGCGGCGCGGCTGGCCCCCTCCGCCTGCAATGGCCAGCCCTGGCGGTTTGTGGTCGTGAACGGCGGGGAGAAGGCGAAGGCCCTCGCCCGCTGCGCGCAGGGGCAGGGGATGAATAAAACCATCGACACCAGCCCGGCGTTCATCGTGGTGTCGCAGGCGAAAAGCAACCTGTCCTCCCGTGCCGGGGGGCTGCTGAAGGGGCAGGATTACGCCAGCGTGGATATCGGCCTGGCCGCTGCCCATCTGTGCTTTGAGGCGGCGGATCAGGGGCTCTCCACCTGCCTGCTCGGCTGGTTTGACGAGGGAAAGGTCAAAAAGCTGCTGGACATCCCCCGCGGAGAGCGGGTTCGGCTGCTGATGGCGGTGGGATACGCCGGAAATCCCCGCATTCACCGCAAGCAGCGAAAGCCGATAGAAGAAATTTGCCGTATTTTTGACGAGACCGGCACGGAAAGGACGGAAGCGTGATGACGAACCCCACACAGACAGGCGCCGGCCCGCTGCCCGTGCGGGGGACTCCCGCCCGGGTACAGGTCGGCCCGTATCCCGCCGGCGGCCCGCCTGTTCGGGGGACGATCACTCCTCCCCCCTCCAAATCCGCCGCCCACCGCGCCCTGCTCTGCGCCGCCCTCGCCGGCGGCGGAACGGTACGGGGAATCACCGATTCAGAGGATATGCAAGCGACCTTAAGGGCGCTCCCGGCCCTGGGGGCGAGCCCTGCGGCGGAGAAGGAAGCCGTGAGCGCCTCCCGGGTCGTGACCTTTACCCCCGCCGCGCCTCCCGCCGGCGGCCCGGTAACGGTGGACTGCGGGGAGAGCGGGTCCACCCTGCGGTTTCTCATCCCTCTTTTTGCGGCGAAGGGCATTCCCGCCGTGTTTACCGGCCGGGGCCGGCTGCCGGAGCGTCCGCTCGGCGTCTATGCCGACTGCCTGCCCGGCCATGGCGTGACGCTTTCCGGGCCGGGCGATGGGAAGAGCCTGCCGCTGTCCGTTTCCGGACGGCTTCAGGCTGGGCAGTATGTCCTGCCGGGGGACGTGTCCAGCCAATTTATTACCGGCCTGCTTCTCGCCCTGCCGCTTTGTGAGGGAGACAGCGAAATCGTGTTGTCCACCCCGCTGGAATCGGCGGCCTATGTGACCATGACCGTGGAGGCGATGGCCCGCGCCGGGGTGGCGGTGGAGACGACCTCCTTCGGCTGGCGGGTTTCCGGCGGGCAGGCTTACCGCCCGCACGAGGAAACGGTGGAGGCCGACTGGTCCCAGGCGGCGTTCCTACTCGCGGCGGGCGCGCTGGGCGGCGAAATCGCCCTGACGGGGCTGAACCCGCGCTCCTCCCAGGGGGACCGGGAAGCGCTGGCGCTGTTTCGCCGCTTCGGTGCGGATATTACCGAAGCGGGCGGGCGGGTGCTCTGCCGCCGCGCCCCCCTGCATGGGATCGACATCGACGCTTCCCAGATTCCCGACCTTGTGCCGATTCTGGCCGTGACCGCCGCCTTGGCGGAGGGAACTACCCGGATCACCGGCGCGGCGCGGCTGCGGCTGAAGGAAAGCGACCGGCTGGCTGCGACCGCCCACTGTCTCCGCCTGCTCGGCGGCCGGGCGGAGGAACGGCCCGACGGCCTGGTGATCGAGGGCCGCCCCTTCCTGGAAGGCGGGGAGGTCCCCGGCTACAACGACCACCGCATCGTGATGAGCATGGCGGTCGCCGCCCTCGGCTGCCGCGGGCCGGTGACGATTGGGGACGCGGGAAGCGTCCGGAAAAGCTGGCCCGCGTTTTTCACAGATTATCAGCGAATAGGAGGGGCTGTGCATGTCCTCGAATATCGGTAACCGTGTCCGCCTGTCCATCTTTGGGGAAAGCCACGGCGCGGCCATCGGCTGTGTGCTCGACGGCCTGCCTGCCGGCGAAGCGCTGGACTGGAAGGAAATCCTTGTCCAGATGGGTCGCCGCGCCCCCGGACGGGACAAAACCTCCACCCCCCGGCGGGAGAGCGATACGCCCCAAATCCTGTCCGGCACACTGGGAAATGCAGAGGACGGCACCCTGCGTACCACCGGCGCGCCCCTCGCCATGATGATTCAAAATGAAAACACCCGTTCCGGGGATTATGAGGAGCTGTCCCGCCTTCCCCGTCCGGGACACGCCGATTATCCAGGCTTTGTGCGGTACGGCGGGTATAACGACGTGCGGGGCGGCGGGCATTTCAGCGGCCGGCTGACCGCTCCGCTGGTGTTCGCCGGCGCGGTCTGCCGTCAGATTCTTCGCCGCCGGGGCGTGACGATCGGCGGGCATATTCTGGAGATCGCCGGGGTCTCCGACCGCCGCTTTGACCCGGTCGCCGTGAACGCCGGCATGCTGGAGGGGCTGTCCGTCCGCCCCTTCGCCCTGCTGGATTCCTCGGTCGAAACCCGGATGCGGGAACGGGTGGAGGCAGCCCGGATGGACTGCGACAGCGTCGGCGGGATTGTGGAGGTCGCGGCGGTCGGCCTGCCCGCCGGGATCGGCTCCCCCATGTTCGAGGGGATGGAAAACCGGCTGGCCGCGCTGCTCTTTGGCGTCCCCGCCGTGAAGGGTGTGGAGTTCGGGGAGGGCTTCGGCTTCGCCGGAATGCGGGGAAGCGAGGCGAACGACCCTTATTCCTACGGAAAGGACGGCCGGATTCGGACCACCGCCAACCACAACGGCGGCCTGCTCGGCGGCATCACCAATGGGATGCCCCTGATACTGCGGGCGGCGGTCAAGCCCACCGCCTCTATCGGGAAGCCCCAGCGAACGGTCGATTTGGTGTCCGGCCGGGAGGCGGAGCTGATCGTCAAGGGGCGGCATGACCCCTGTATCGTTCCCCGCGCCCTGCCGGTGGTTGAAGCGGCGGTCGCCTTCGGCCTATTGGACGCGCTGGAGACCGAAGCGCCCTCCGGCTGACGGCCTTTTTCCTGCGGTTCCGCCGCTGGGGCGACAGAGCCCGCTTTCGGCGGGAGAAAATCCCCCATCCGGGAAAGAATGGAGTTTCTTATGAAAGAGTTAACGGAAATCCGCGCGGACATCGACCGGCTTGACACGGAGCTGGTGGCGCTGCTCTGCGAACGGATGGATTGCGCCGGGCAGGTGGCGGACTATAAGGCCGCGCACCATCTCCCCGTCCTGAACGAGGAGCGGGAGCACGAGGTGCTCCGGCATGTGCGGGAGCTGGGCGAGACGTACCAGGAGGGTTATGGCGGCGCCGCTTCCCTCGTGTTCTCCACCATGATGGACGCATCCCGCGCCCTTCAGCACCGAAAGCTGGCCGCGGGTGCCGCCCTGCGGGAACACCTGGACAGCGCGGAACGCGCCCTAATCCCGGCCCGCCGGGCGCGGGTGGTCTGCCAGGGAGTGTCCGGTGCGTATTCGGATGAGGCGGCCGGCCGGCTGTTCCCCGGTGCGTCCCCCCGTTTTGTCCCCACCTTTGCCGATGTTTTCGCCGCTGTGGCGGACGGTTCGGCCGATTATGGCGTCCTGCCGGTGGAAAACTCCTCCGCCGGATCGGTGAACGAGGTGTACGACCTGGTGATGAAGCACCGTTTTTCCATCGCCGCTGCGGTGGAGGTACCGGTCCGCCATTGCCTTCTGGCCTGTCCCGGCGCGGCGAGAGAGGGATTGACCGCTGTGTATTCCAAGCAGGAGGCGCTTGCCCAGTGCGCGGACTATATCGCCGCTCACGGTCTGGAAGCCCGGCAGTACAGCAACACCGCCGCCGCCGCCGAGATGGTGGCGGAAAGCAGGGATGTTACCCTCGGCGCCATTGCGTCCGAAAAGGCGGCGGAAATTTACGGATTGGAGATAATTGAAAAAAATATACAATCCGCCTATGATAATTGCACCCGCTTTATCGCCATTTCCCGGGAACTGGTGATCCCTGCCGATGCCAATAAGATCAGCCTGATCTTTGCCCTGCCCCATGTCACCGGCTCGCTTTACCGCACCCTTTCCCGTTTTGCGATGGCAGGGCTGAACCTGACCAAGCTGGAGAGCCGCCCCATCCGCGGACGGGGCTTTGAGTACAATTTTTATTTGGATTTCGAAGGTTCGCTGTCCCATCCCGGCACCGTGGATATGCTCTGCGCCCTGTCGGAGGAAATGCCTGCGTTCACCTTCCTCGGCAATTACCGGGAGGAGGACACGCTGGAAAAATAAGGCGTGAATCATCGCTCCGGATCGCAGAAAGCCACATTTTTCGTAGAAAAACGGAAAAATTTCGGGAAAAACCAGAATAAAATCTTAAGAAGTGATTATAAACCGGCGCAGTCGGTTGCTTTTGCCGGATTTTTCACATATAATAAAGGCGAAAACGGCTTGAATGCCGTACGGAAAGGAGGGAACGATTCCGGATGAAGAAAAAAGAAAAGAGCGCTTCGGCTTCGGGGCTGCCGCCCTTCCCCAAAACCCGCGCCGGACTGCGGCAGTACGCCGATTTCGCGATGCGAAAATACTGGCACGCGCTGCTGTTCCTCGGCTATCTTATCCTGATGCCGCAGTTCGCGCTGCTGGAGAAATATATCGTTCCCCAATACTGGATCAGCTGCCCGCTCGATCAGGTGATCCCTTTCCTGCCGGTATTCGTGATTCCGTATGTACTGTGGTTCCCCATGATTGCCGTGGTGCTGGTCGCCCTCTGCTTCAGCGACCGCGGGGATTTTGCCCGCACCATCCTTCTGCTTTACGCGGGGATGTCGCTGGCTATGCTGATCTGCCTGCTCTTCCCGCACGGCCAGCCTCTGCGGCCAATCGTCACCGAAAACGATATTTTCAGCCGGATGGTGCGGTATACGATTTACGCGAACGACACCAATACCAACACCTTCCCCAGCATCCATGTGCTCAACCAGCTGGCAATCCATATCGGGCTGTGCAAATCCAAGCTGTTCCGGGACCGGAAGGGCTGGAAGCGTTTTTCGCTGGTAATGACCATCCTGATCTGCGCCTCCACCTGCTTCATTAAGCAGCATTCGATTCTGGATGTGGCCGGTGCGCTGCTTCTGGAAATCCCGTTGTATTTTCTGGTGTTCCGGGTGGACTGGGGCCGCCTTGTGCCCGAACGCTGGAAGGAACGCGCCCGCGCCTGGGAGCTTCGCGGCAAGCTGAGCGACGGCTCGGAATATTGAGACGGGGAGAAACCTTGTTTCCCGGCGGAACCTGCTTTTTGAACGGGGAAACGGCGGCCGCTGCATTGGCGCTGTGTTCGGTGCGGCTGGTTCTAGCCGTCTGGAAGACTGTGCTGGAACAAACAGCAGGCTGGCTGCCGGGCTGTCAGCGGAATGAAGAACGAAGAAACGGCTGGGCAGTTATGTCCGGCCGTTTTTTGCTGTCGAGCGGGTTCGTCCGAATCCTCGTTATCAGAAAATGCGGGTGTACAGTTTTCGGGTTCCATGCTAGAATATAAGAATTGCAGGAACTGCGGAGACGAGGAACCTGCGGAATACGGGACATAAAGGAGGGCTATCTCATGCAGATTCGCGCCGCCGTTCCGGCGGATATGGAAGCGATCCTCGCGGAAGATCGCTGGGTGAGCAGGGAGATACTCTGTCAGAAAATCCGGGACAGGCAAGTCTATGTGGTCGTCGACAACGATCGCTTTGTGGGCTGGTTGCGATACGGGTTGTTCTGGGACAATGTCCCTTTTATGAATATGCTTCGTCTGACTGAAGAATACAGGGGAAAAGGCATCGGAAAAGCACTGGTGAAGCACTGGGAAAGGGAAATGCGGGCCCTTGGGTATTCGGTGGCGCTCACCTCAACCGCACAAACCGAATGTGCCCAGCATTTTTATGGAAAGCTGGGGTACCAAGCAATCGGCAGCTTTACACTAGCGGAGGAACCGCTGGAGCTTCTTTTCGCCAAGCTTCTTTAAACAGGCGGAAAGGAACGCGCAGAAAGTGTGGACGGGGTACTCAAATACCACCGCACTTTTTCAAAGCTGGTCAACGGCTTGGCGGCGGCCGACTTCCGGATCGAGGAAATGCGGGAGCCGCTCCTTTTTGTCCCCTTGATTCCTTTCAGCCTCTTCTGCTTTTGTAGGCTTAATCCCCAAATAGTCTTTTCTGCGTTCGGCAAAATATATTCCGAAATCCCGTAGCATTTCCGGGAATGGAACCGTACAGCCCTTCCGCATTTTTAACATAACGGCCTTGTCCTCCCTTTCCCTCAGTTTTCGTGCGATGGGTTTCGTGCATTTCTCGTCTTTTTAACCATTTCATGACCATCAAACAGAACCGCATTATCCCCGAAGGCGGAGGCCCTTGGGATAGCGGTTTTTCAGCGTGCCGCCCACCGCTTTCCCGAAGCCGGTGACCACGCCCTCCACCGCAACCGCCGTCCACCCGGAGCAGCCGGGCGCATTCACCGTCTCCCCGCGCAGGAAGGCGGTCAGCCGGGGATCGCCGCGGGACAGGTCAAGAAGGGAGCGGCAGTCTTCAGCTTGGGACGCCATAAACAACGCATGGCAGGGTTCCAGCCGGCCCGGCAGAAGCTCCGCCGCGGCGACTCCGGCCGCCAGCACCCCTAGCCCAGCCAGTGGAGGGAGCCCCGCCGGAAGCAGCCGGAGGATGTCGTTCACCGGCGTTGGCTCCCCCCATAAGGACTCTGAAAAGCACAAATTGTATAATTCTTGAAATTGTATACTATAAGTATCCATTGTTGGAGAGGAATTAAGGCGCTTTGCGCCTTTTTTGGTTTTTGCTTCCCGCAATCCTAGCGATTCCCGTGCTCCTTTTTGGCCCAGCCGGATACGCCGTCCGGGCGTCCCGCCATTTTTTCCGCTTTGGATGTGGATTCCTTCCGGCTGAAGAAGAGCCGGGAATTCCCCGGCGGGGGATTTCCCGACCAGGGATTCTTCAGAGGGAACTTCCCTCCGCCGGAGAAGGGCGAGAAAGTGCCCCTCTCCTCCATCGCCGGGGAGGATGCGCCGGCAGCGCTCCAGCGGAACGCCGGGATCGGGCAGGTCGGGGGAAAAAGAGCGGACAATTTCCCGGGAAAAGCCGGGACGGCCGAAGGGGAGGGCCGCGTCCAGCAGCTCATAGTCCGGATGAGCCGCGAGGAACCGGGCGATCAGGCACTCGTTTTCCTCCGGCGCGAAGGTGCAGGTGGAATAGACCAGCCGCCCGCCGGGAACGACCGCTCCGGCCGCCGCCCACAGGATTTCCTCCTGCCTGGCGGCGCAGAGCCGGATATTTTCCTCGCTCCACTGCTCCAGCGCGGCAGGCTCCTTCCGGAACATCCCTTCGCCCGAGCAGGGCGCGTCCACCAGCGCCGCGTCGAAAAAACCGGAAAGTCCAGCGCAGAGGGAGGGCGCATCCCGGCTGGACACTACCGCGTTCCGTACCCCGCACCGTTCAAGGTTCTGCAACAGAATCTGCGCCCGGGCGCGGACGTATTCGTTTGACCAGAGCAGTCCCTCCCCTTGCAAAGCGGCGGCGATCTGAGTGGATTTCCCACCCGGCGCGGCGCAGAGGTCGAGCACCCGTTCCCCCGGTCGGGGGGCGAGCAGGGTCACAGCCGAGGAGGCGGATGGCTCCTGCATATAGTACGCCCCGGCGTGGTGCAGGGGATCGGCTCCCGCCCGGAAAACCGGGTCGTCCAGATAGAAGCTGTCCAGCGCGAAGGGGGAAGGCGTCAACTTTCCCGGAAAGAGGGCGAGCAGCCGTTCCGGGGAGCATTTTAAGGGGTTGGCCCGCATCCCGCGCCGCAGGGGCAGGGTGTAGCCTTCATAAAAATCGGAGGCGGCGGAGCCCAGCAGGGCGTCCATCCGCCGGCGGAAGCCCGCCGGGAAGCTGTTTTCCACCAAATTCCGCCTTTCCGTTGAAAAATCTGCCGGCGCAGGCGGGCAATCCGCGACGATCTTCGGCGGTCCTCCCCGTTCCGGCTTTTTTGCTCTGAATAAAACCATAACGCAAGTATGGCCGCATGGTCAATAGTCTGGAAAAATTTTTTAGCTTTGGTTTACAAACGGAGCGAAGTTTTCTCGTTAATAATGAAACCAGTCGACAGGTTTTCCTAAAAACTAAAAATTCTAAAAAACTTCTTGACTTTTATCCTGCGTAAGGCTTTATGATTCCGATAGAACTTGAAAAGGAAGCGTTATTTGGTGATGTTACCAATAAACTCGGCATTTCCCATCCTGCACTACCATGCACTACACTATTGGGAAAGTGCCGGAATTGCAGTCCAGCTTTTTTCTGTCACATCTTTGCCAAAAACACCGTCTACGCTTTTGCATGGACGGTGTTTTGCGTTCCAGAGAGACTTTGAGCCCCTGACAGGGGAACAGCTCAGGAGCATACATCAACAGGATCAAAAAATTTTTTAAATAGAAATAAAGGATCATAAATTTCGCGACAAATTAGGAATAAAGTAAACAGGCTCTGATAGAAGATAGTTGATGAGGCTGTTTCTAAAAAGAAGCTGAAATTCCCTGTCTGGCCGAACAGGGGGCGCGGATCCTCTCCAACAACGTCGTTGAGACCCTCAACCGAGAGATTCGCCGCCGCACCTGTGAGGGGGAGACGTTCCCTGACGTCCGCCCTCATCCCCATCTGTGCCGGGCTCCGTCATGTGACAAGCTGTCAAAAATTCAAGAAAATTGTATTAATAAATCACACGTTTACTTAAAGCTATCAGTAAATAAATTCAGACAAGTAAGTTTATATACATAAAAAACATAACAATAAATCAAATATATTTTACATAAAGCACTTGACAATTCCACAAAACTGGTATAAACTCAACTTATACGAATAAGGGGAAAGGTGAAAAATGTCCAGACGTGTTACAATTCGGGATGTGGCAAAGGAAGCGGGCGTTTCCACGGCGACCATCTCGTATGTCTTAAATAACAAAGTGTCAGAGAACATAACTCCGGAAACCATCGCCAAGGTGAACGAAGCGATTGAAAGGCTGGGTTATGTGCCGAATTTGTCGGCGCGTTCTCTTCGCTATCGCAAGTCAAATCTGATCGGCGTGGTGATTCCCCAGACGGAGCCGGGAAAAGAATTTATGTTCAGCAACCCGTTTTATGGCGATTTTCTGAGCGCGGTGGAATATACGGCGCGTACCAAGGGATACCGTTTGTTGATTTCGGGAACCAGCGTCGGCCAAAGCTACATAGAAATCGCTCAAAATCACGGGCTGGACGCTATCATTATTCTGGGGATTTATCCGACCGACGATATCAACGCTTATAAAGAGGCGAAAATTCCGTTGGTCCTGGTGGATTGCTACCGCAACGATCATTTTTTTCACAGCGTTGGCACCAACGACCGGCACGGCGGCTATCTAGCCACGCATCACCTCATACGAAATGGCCACCGGCGGATCGCGTTTGTCTCCGGCGATGTGGAAAAGGTGGGGGTAAACCAGAAGCGCCTGTTCGGTTACCACGACGCTTTGGACGAGGCGGGAATCCCGTATGATCGCGGTCTGATCTTTTCCGGCAACGTGGGATATGAATACGGCGCGGAAACCGCACGGGAAATTGCGCGGAACCACCCCGATATAACGGCGGTTTTCGCTACGGCTGATATCATGGCGGCGGGCGTTATCAAAGGATTTGCCGACGCCGGGCTGTCGGTGCCGGGGGATATCTCGGTCGTGGGCTTTGACGATGTTTTTATCGCGAATATTTCCTCCCCGTCCCTGACGACGGTTCGGCAGAATATTAAAGAAAAGGGGAGAGTGGCTGTTGAGCTTGCACTGGAAGCCATAGAAAATCCATTTGGTCCCAAACGGGAAGTGGTTATCCCCCTGGAAGTGGTTGAACGGGACTCTGTCTGCAATATGGAATAATTTCGGAGGCGGTCATGAAAATTAAACATTTGCCCTGCGGGCTGTACCCGCATATTGCCAGCGGTATACAGCGGGATCCGCTATACCCGGAAGCCGGTGCGTTGGTGACGCTGGGATGCCGTTTGGATGAAGCGACGGAGGACGCGGATGTGTCGCTGCGGTGGCGCTCCCTTCCTTCGCTGGCCTGGAACGCCGTTGCTTTTGAAACAAGAAAGTCCAATTATTATACCTTCTCCTTTGAATGCCCCTCGTCGTTGGACGCGGTTGAATATGCCTTTATTGCTCGAGACCATGGAAAGACCGAAGAAAGCCCTGTATTTCGTTTTTCGCCGGTTCGTAAGGTTACATTGGAAGAACCGTATGGCGTAATCCAGACTGAAAATGAAATTCGCTTCAGGTACAACGTAGAAAATATCGAGTGTGAATGGGGGATTGAAAAAGGGGAAGGTTTTGTTTTTCGCCATTACTTAAACGTTTATCTGACAAAACACACAGAACATCCCATTCCTTCATGGACACACAAAGAGAACAACACCCCCCTGTTCCTTAAAATGGATGGGAATACCATATACCTGCTCTGTAAGGATACCGCGAAGATAGCGGCTGCTCTTCCGTCGAAAATCGAGCTTTGGGTTGATCAAAAAGGAAATGTGTATGAGATCGAAGAGGGCTTCACTGTTTCGGGCAGCGCGGTTTATGGATTGGGTGAAAAATTTGACGCGGTAAATCAGCTTGGGAAGGCTCCGCTTTCGACGGTTGTGGAACAATATGCGCACCAACAGGATAAAACCTATTTCCCGATCCCGTTTTTTTATACCGAACAGGGAATAGGCTTCCTTCGGGAGGGGAACTGGAGCACGCGGTATTCCTTTGAGCAAACCGGCGAACCGGACCGGACTCGCGTGACGATCCGCGCCCGCTGTCCACGTACCGGCGCCGTGTTTTCCGGTTTGTTTTTCGCAGGAAATCCGGCGGAACAGCTCCGGCAATACACCGCTTTCACGGGAGAACCGGCGCTGCCGCCTAAATGGGCCTTCGGGCCCTGGATGTCCTCCAACGGATGGAATACGCAAAAGGAAGCGCTGGAGCAGATTGACCAGATGAATAAACTGGCGATTCCGGCGACCGTCCAGGTCCTGGAGGCGTGGAGCGACGAAGAGACGTTCTACATATGGAACGACGCGCAATATACGCCGAAAGCAGAGGGCGTTTTCACTTACGAGGACTTTACCTTCCCGGAGGATGGAAAATGGCCGGATCCGAAGGGCTTTATCCAGACGCTCAGTCAAAACGGCGTTAAGCTGGTTTTATGGCAGATTCCGGTTATCAAATACGAGCGTCAGCCCCATTCGGTTCAGCTGGATATGGACGAGGAATATGCCAAAACGCATCGTTTATGTATTCGCGCGGGGGACGGCAGTCCTTACCGCATCACGGAAATGTGGTTCGGCAACTCCCTGATGCCGGACTTCACCAATCCGGAAACCGTTAAATGGTGGTTTGATAAACGAAAATATCTGCTGGAGCTCGGCGTGGCCGGCTTCAAGACGGACGGCGGCGAATTCCTGTTCGACGAATCGGCAAGGCTTTTCGACGGCCGTTTGGTGGAGGAAGCGCATAACGATTTCCCCAATCAATACGAGGGCGAATACCATCGATTCCTGGAAAGGGAATTGGGGCCGGGCAACGGCGTGCTGTTTAGCCGGGCCGGTTATACAGGCAGCCAGAAGTACCCCATCCATTGGGCGGGGGATCAGGTGTCCGAATGGTCGGAGCTGCGCGGGCAGCTTACCGCGGGCTTATCTCTCGGATTGTCAGGCGTGCCCTTCTGGGGCTTCGATATCGGCGGTTTAGCCGGGCCGTTCCCCTCGACGGAATTGTATCTGCGTTCGGCGGCAATGGCGGCGTTTTCGCCGGTCATGCAGTTTCATTCGGAACCCCGCAATGGCCAGTATTATATGACCAAACGGGACCAATGGAATAACGACCGCAGCCCTTGGAATATGGAGACAGCCAATAAGGACGAACGAATCGTTCCCATTTACCGTCTGTTTGCGAACCTGCGGATGAATCTGCTTCCCTATCTCTGGCAGGAAGCGCAGTATTGTGTGCAGGTCTCCCGTCCCATGATGGCCCACTTGGTTTACGATTATCCGGACGACCCGGCGGTATGGGGGCGGGAGGACGAATATATGCTTGGACGGGACCTGCTTGTTGCGCCGATTCTGGAGGAAGGCGCGCAGGGCAGAAGCGTATATCTCCCCAGCGGCGGTTGGCGCGAGCTTTGGAGCGGGGAACACCATTCAGGGAATTCCGAGGTTTGGATAACCTGTGGCCTTGATCGGATTCCTGTTTTCCTCCGCGAAGGATGCGTCCTGCCGGTGAACATGAACCGTGATTTTATTATGGGGGAAACCGGCCGGCGGGCGGCGGTCTCCAACCGGCTGGATTCGTATGAGGAACTGGCATTTTTTGTTTGCGGAGATGGAAAAACGGAATTCCGAGACGGACTTGGCAACGCCCTGCGGATTTGCGCAGCGGATGGGAAGGCGGAGCTCAAGGGAAAATGGCGGGTTCCCGTTTCCCTTTTCCTGTGGGAGGCTTCCCCGCGGGGAAAGGGCTGGGAGATTCGTGTTAACGGCGCCGAAGAAAAGCCGGCACCCTGCCAGGCGATGTGCTTTGGACGAAAAGTGACCGGCTGCCGCGTTTCTTCCCATGAGGTCTAACCCATGATTATTCATAATGAACGGAGGCGATTGCGTGAAGGAGCGCTATCTGGTAACAGGGAATGAGGCGGTCTCCCTTCCCACAATCCGAGAATCGGACGGCGGATTGGAGGGCATCTCCATTTTATACATGGCGGCGAAAGGAATGCTGGAAGTCGTCGGCTCGCCCTTAATGGCGCCGTTTGTGGAAATCGACGGCGAACCGGCGCCCCTGCGGGATTTGTCCTGGAAACGCACTCATTATTGGATTCCCTCCTTTACCGCCCTGGCCGGCGGTGTCCAGATAGAGGGCGTTCTCCTCGCCCCGATTGGAGAGCGGGGATTTTGCTACCGGCTACGGGCTGTCAACCGGGACGGAAAGCCGCGCAAGGTGCGCTATGGACTCAAGGGAAACTGGGGCCAGACCCTTCATTCAATCAATGAAAGCAAAGCGGTATACGGAGACAAGCGCGCTTACGACAGCGGCTGGAACCATGCGTTTGTAATGGATATGCGGGTCGGCGTCTCCTTGTTTGCATTCGCGCCGATTTATACCGAACAGCCGGAGGTTTCCCATACCCGGTCCACATACAGCCAGGATCAGAACGGGACGGTTTCTTACTGCCTCTGGCGGGAGGAAGTGCTGGAACCAGGCGGAGATGATGCGGAGGAGTTCTGGTTCGGCGTTGGGTTTGAAGAGGTCGCGGCCTCCACCTCGGCAAAGGAAATGCTCCGCCAGGGGTTCAAAGCGGAATATGAAAAAACCTGCCGCTGGCTGGCCGCGCGGGAACGCTCCGCCGGCGATCCCAAGCTAAACGAACTGCTGAACGTCAACATGTTTTTCAGCTTCTTTTTCGGTTCCGGCGTGACGTTGGATACCGAGGAGCTGGTTTTGGTCACCTCGCGCAGTCCGCGGTATTATGTGAGCGCAGCGTATTGGGATCGGGACAGCCTGCTGTGGAGCTTTCCGGCAATCCTGATGGCGGATCCCGCCTATGCCCGTGAAATGCTCGGGTATGTGTTTGGCCGGCAGGGCAGGAACGTGGGGATTCACAGCCGCTTTATCGACGGCACGGTGCTGGAACCCGGCTTTGAGCTGGATGAGCTTTGCGCGCCGGTGCTGGCGCTCGCCGGGTATGTGCGGGAAACCGGCGACCGGACGGTTCTTACACAGCCGGATATCGTATCCGGCGTGGAGCGGATTTTAAACCGGCTGGCCGACAAAAAGCATCCGCAGACGGCGCTGTATGAAACGATGCTCCAGCCGACGGACGACATGCATGTTTATCCTTACCTGACCTATGACAATGTGCTTGTCTGGCGGATTCTGCGGGATATGGCGGAGCTGTACGAGGGGGTTTGGCCGAAGGAAAGGTGCGAAGGCCTTTCCCGGATGGCGGAGGATACCCGGGACGCGATTGCCGCCCACTGCGTCAAGGAAAAAGACGGAAAGACGATGTACGCCTGGTCGGTCGATCTGGAAGGCGGCTGGGACGTTTATGACGAGCCGCCAGGAAGCCTGCTTTTGCTGCCCTTCCGCGGCTTTTGCCCGACGGACGACGAGGTGTGGAAAAACACAATGGCGGTCATCCGGAGAGAGGACTATCCCTATTCTTTCGCCGGCTGTCCAATTGCGGAAATCGGCTGTCCGCACGCGCCGCATCCGTGGGTGCTGAGCATTGCCAACAGCCTGCTTTCCGGGAACCGGGATTCGGCGCGGAAACACCTTCTGCGCTGCGTGATGGATAACGGGATCGCCTGCGAAAGCGTCGATGAAACGACGGGAGAGAGCGCCACCGGGGATGCGTTTGCTACCTGCGCCGGTTTCCTGGCTTATGCCATTGACCAGGCGTTTGGAGAGGGAAAACACCATACATAACAACGATAGAAAGGAGGTAGAGGATTTGGAGGGAATGAAGATTACCCCATGGTCCATTGCCTGCGAAAACGATTCGGAGGATACCCGGGATTTTCGGGAGAGCATTTTCAGCCAGGGCAATGGGTACATGGGGGTACGGGGGTACGCGCCGGAGGGAGAAAAGAAGCACGGCTTTGAGCGCTCCACGTTTCTGTCCGGCTTTTTCGAGTACATAAAGCCGGGAACGACAGATATGGTCAACCAGCCGGACTTTTCCGTATTCCGCATTTTCCTCAATGGCCGCCGGGCGCTGTCCTGTACGCGCACGGCCTATGAAGAGGAGCTGAATTTCCGCGACGGCTCCCTTGTCCGGCGATACGTAGCGGCCGATGAAGAGGGACGGCGGACCAGAGTAGAAACGGTTCGCTTCCTCAGCATGGACAACGTCCATACGGCGGCCGTCCGTGTGCGGATCACGCCGGAGAATTACGATGGGGAGCTGACGCTGGAGACCGGGATCGACGGCGGGGTGGTAAACCTCCCCATTTCTGACGACCAGCTTACGCAGAATAGGGAGGTAGCGCGGATTTGGGGCGCAACCGCCCTGCGCCCCTCTGTCAAAGCGGGAGGACTCACGGCGGAAACCGGGTATTCCAAACGGGTGGTTTCCATGGAATACCGGCTGGACGACCATGGGGACGAGTACGACTGGCAGCCGGTTTTTGAGGAAGCCTTCGCCGGCGAAAGGGCGACAATCTCCGTCCAGGCGAGGAAGACGTATACCGTGGATAAATTGGTGGCGGTGTACAGTTATCGGGACGGCTCTGCTCCCTCGCAGGAGGCGATCCGTACCGCGGACGCCTGTATGCGGCGCGGCTTTGACGGCATGCTGGAGGATACGGCGCGGGCGTGGAACGCGCTCTGGCAGGCGGCCGACGTGGAAATGGACGCGCCGGACGACTGGCAGGGAGCGGTGCGGTACAACATCTTCCAGCTGATCCAGACCGACCCGCGCTCCGACCCGTACGCCAGCATCGGCGCGCGCGGTCTGATGCACGGCCGGTATAAAGGCTGTTATTTCTGGGATACCGAAATCTTTATGCTGCCGATGTTCCTCCATACCGATCCGCAGGCGGCGAAAAATCTGCTGTTGTACCGGTATCATACGCTGGAGGATGCGGTGAACAGCGCCAAAGGCTTTTCCCTTCCCGGCGCGCGGTATCCCTGGATGGCATCGGACACCGGGTATGAGCAATGCGGCACCTGGGATACCGGCAGCTGCGAGATTCATATTACCGCGGATATCGCCTATGCGGTCGGGAGGTACCTCGAGCTGACCGGCGACGACGAATTCTTCCGCGACTGCGCGGCGGAAATGCTGATCCAGACAGCGCGGTATTGGATGGAGCGGTTTACCTATGACCCGACTGCGGATCGGTACAATCTTCTCTTTGTAAAGGGGCCGGATGAGTACTGCGGCGTGACGGTCAACAACCTGTATACCGTTTGGCTGGCGTGTGAGAACCTGAAATCAGCCCGGGCCGCGGCCGACCGTATGCAGAAGGAATATCCGAAGGAATGGGAAGCGCTTAAAAAGAAGCTGGCGTTCCAGCCGGAAGAAGCCGCCGCCTGGATGGAGCTTGTGGAAAAGGCCGTCCGCCGCTACGACGAAGGCCGCCGGCTTTGGATACAGGACGACACCTTTGAAAGGCTGGAGCCGCTGAACCCCGCCGACTATAAAGAGGACGACATTCCGCTGTACCACAAAATCAGCTACGATCGTCTCCAGCGGTATCAGGTGCTCAAGCAGGCGGATGTGCTCATGCTCATGGCGATGCGGCCCCGTGATTTCACCATGGAGCAGAAACAGGCGGCCTGGGAGTATTACGAGCCGAAAACCCTGCACGACTCTACCCTGAGCTTCGGTATTCACGCGCTGATGGCGGCGCGGTTGGAGCGGATGGAGGACGCAAAAAAGTATTTCGAAAAAAGCCTTTTTCTGGATTTGCAGGACGTCATGAAAAATACGGCCAGGGAAGGAATCCACACTGCCGCGCTGGGGGCGACCTGGCAGGCGCTGATTTTCGGCTTTGCCGGCTTGTGGATTGATTCCGACGGCGTTGCCTGCAATCCCTGTCTTCCGAAAGAAATCCGGAAAATGCGGTTTCATTTCTCTTACAACGGCGAGCGGTACGAGGTGCGGATTGACAGGAAGGGGGTGTCCGTGGAGGCGATAGCCGAATAAACGCTTTAAAGAACAAGGAGAACCGGCAGGAACCAAGGCAAGATGGTAGGAGGATTTCTATTCCCGCGGCTTCAGCGGCTGTGGCGGCCGTTGAAATAAAAATTTATCTCCATAGAGAAAAGGAGGATTATTTCATGTTAAAAAGGATCTTATCGGCGATTTCCGTAGCGGCATTGTCATTGGCGATCATGAGCGGTTGTTCTCCTAGGGCGAGCACGTCCGGAGGCACGTCTTCCAAACCTTCGTCCGAGGGAGCGGATACCTCGGTTTACGCAATGGAAGGAAAGGTTTCCATCGGCTATCCGGTTGCCGAGCAGGCGGAGCTCCAGCCGGTGCTGGAGGCGTTCCGTAAACAGTATCCGAACATCCAGGTTGTGGAGGTTCCCTTTGAAGGCTCCACCGGCGGCGCTTTCAACGAGTTCCTGAGCAAGCAGGCGCAGGCCGGGACTATGCCGGACATGATGTGGTGCGACTGGAACGATTTCGCTCCCGAAGTGGCGAGCGGTTTGGTTATGGCGCTGGACGACCTGATGAAGGACGACAAGGAAGCGGAGTATGTGCCGTCCGGCATGACCGATCCGTACACCTACAACAACAAGCTGTATGCGCTGCCCTGTCAGCTTAATGCGATGGGCATTACGATCAATCTCGATCTGCTGGATGAGCTCAATCTCGATAAACCCAGCTATGACTGGACCATCGATGAGTTTGAGGAGCTGCTCCGGAAAGCGATCGGCAGCAACACGGTCGGCGCCGCGACCCTTGAAGACCTGGACCAGGTCTATTCCGCGCAGGACAGCGGGTATTTCTATCCGGCGTACGATTATGTTAACCAGAAGTTCGATTTCACCAACAAATGGGTCCCGGCGATGAACCGCCTGGCCGCGCTGCGCGCCGTTCCCGGCCTGGAAGCCTGGAGCATGCGGTATCCCAAGAACGACGACGGCTCCACCTCCATGGACAGCGACTATGTGAAGAAGTTCGGCGAGACCGGTAAGGACGACAACCATTATACCTTTAAGAACGGCATGGCGCTGATGGCCACCAACGCGACCTGGAACGACAACTGGATGCGCAACGAGTGCAAGATCAACTGGGATTACTGGCCCTATCCGCGTCTCGATAAGAACACGCCGGTGAAGACCCCGATCCATGTGGACTGCGCGTATCTGACCAGCACCTGCGCCCAGCCGGAAGCGGCACACCAGCTTCTGAAATGGCTGACCTACGGCGTGGAAGGCAACCTCCAGCGTCTGGACATCTTCGCGGCCCGCGGCGACGCCGATGTTGTGAAAGACGATACCAAGCTGCTGAAGACCTGGTTCATCCCCTGTACCCAGCATCCGGATGTTGTTGCGAAGTTTGATGAGAACCCGCATCTGACCGAAGGCTTCAAAGCGCTGTACAAGAGCACGGAGAATTCGATCCGCGGCGATATCAACAAGATCGTTCCCGGCTACAGCGAAATCTTCAACGACGAAGTAAATAAGCTGATCACGGACGTCCGCGAAGGCCGCGCCAACGCCGCCGACGTAGCGCCCCAGATCGACGAGAAGGTCAACGCCGCCCTGCAGGAGCAGCTGAAAACCTTTAACAGCAAAGTAGCCGCCAACGGATAAGCGCTTGCCGTTCGTGCGGCCAAGGGATGCGGCTATATACTTAAACATTTCAATTAGCTCTTTTTCAACCAATTCCGGTTTCTTCTTTTTCTTTCTTTTTCATGAGCCCACCTTGTCCCTCCCCGGTTCGTCCGGGGAGGGACGGCGTGGGGCGAGGAGGGGTTAACGTTGAAAAAACGAACCTGGTTCCGGGCAGGGGCAGGAATGCTGGCGGCTTCGCTGCTCCTGTCTCTGGTGGGCTGTTCCGGCGGCTCTTATACGGCCGGCGCGGAAATTACCCCCCGCACCTATCGTCTGGACGGCGCTTCCGTGTCGCAGAAATGGGTGTCGTATCGTACGGAGGACGTGGCCGCGGAGCTGCGGCTTTCCGATCCGGACGCCAGGGCGTCCGGCGATGGAGTGGAAAAACAGGCCGACGGAGTGTTGCTGCCGGTGAATACGGCCTGTGAAATCACCTTGAATGTTCCCGATTCCGGCGAGTATTGGGTACTTGCCGAGTATGAACCGGTTAGCATAAATATGTTTGAAAACCCGGTCGCGGTTTCCCTGGGAGGAACGGATATCACCTGTTCCCTTCCGTTTTTGTGGGAGGACGACGTTACCGAGGCGCGCACCGACCGGTATGGCAACGAAATTGTTCCGGATCAGCAGCAAATCGACGCTCCCTCCCTCTGCTATCTGGAGGATTACGAACACTTTTCCCGTACGCCGGTCCGTTTTGACCTCCAAAAGGGGGAAACCACGCTGACCATTACGCCGCAGAACCAGGACGTCCTGTTGAGGGCCCTTCGGTTAATCCGTCCTTCTGACGATATCAGCTATGCGGAATACCGGGCGCAGTATGCGGACGCGGCGGAATTCGACGGCCTTCTTCAAGTAGAGGGCGAGGATTACCGGGCGAAATCCGATTCGTACATCCGGGGCCGGAACGTACAGAACACCAGCATGACGCCGAATAACGCATACGTCAAGCTGATAAACGCGACGGATGATAAATCCAACAAGACCATGGGGCAAAAGGTTCTGTATGAGGTGGAGGTCCCGCAGGACGGGTTTTATTACCTGAGCTTCAAGTACAGCCAGCCCCTCAAAAGCGGCGGCGCAGCCTACCGGACGATCGAGGTGGACGGCGCTGTGCCCTTTGCCGAGGCGAGGGACATGGCCTTTGTTCACACCGGCATTGACATCTATGACAACGCCACTTTAGGCGGAAACGAACCGTTGGGGATTTATCTTACCCAGGGGCTTCACACCATTACGCTCAAGGTCACGGCCGGGCCGATGGATGCGCTGTATCAGGAATTGCTGGCGATTGTGAACGAAATCAACGATACCGGCATCCAGATGAAACGCATCAAGGGTAGCAACTCGGACGACACCGCGGCGGTGGACAGCAACCGGACATGGGATATTCTGAAATATTTGCCGGATATCCTGACCGATTTGCAGGATTGGCAGGACCGTTTGAATGGAATTTACCAGACGCTGAAGGATCTTACCGGCGAAGACCCGGCTTTTGCCAGCGATATCTCCCTGGCCGCGCAGAATTTGAAGCGGTTGGCATCCGAGCCGCGGGAAATTCCGAACCGAATGTCTCTGCTGAGCGACGATTCCAGTTCGGCGGCACAGCTCCTGGCTCTGACGCTGACCAAAATTTACGACCAAAACCTGAGCGTGGATTGTGTTTATCTCCACGGCGCGGATACCAAACTGCCCTCCCCGCGCGCCGGGTTTTGGAGCGGCCTGGCTACCGGCATCCAGCAGTTTTTCTATTCCTTTTCGCCGGTGATGAACGAAGCGGTGGATGTAAAAAACTCAGACGGCGCGTTGACGGTGTGGATCAACAAGCCCTCCCAGTATGTGGAAGCGCTGCGGGAGCTGACGGCGCAGACGTTCACCGAGCAGACCGGCATCGACGTGGTCTATTCCATCATGCCGGACGAAAAGAAGATTACCCTGGCCAATTCCACCGGATCCAACCCGGATATCGCGCTTGGACTGTCCTATTACCGCCCGGCTGAGTTCGCCATGCGCGGCATGGCGAAAAACCTTCTGGAGTTCGACGACTTCCTGAATTGGTATGGCGAGGAATACAATTTGGAGGCTCTCGCGCCCATGGCGTATGAAGACGGCATTTACGGGGCGAGCGAAACGCAGGATTTCTACGTGCTGTTTTACCGCACCGATATCCTGGAATCGCTGGGGCTGGAGGTTCCGGATACCTGGGACGACGTAAAGCAGATGATGCCGGCGCTGCACCGCAACGCCATGAATTTCAACCTTCCCCTGGCCAATGTCGTCGGCTATAAGAGCTTCGAGGCCACCGGTGCTTTCCTTTTCCAAAACGGCGGGGATTATTATTCGGCGGACGGTTTCACCTCCAATTTCCGGGACCCGAACACCCTCAAGGGCCTGCGGGAGATGACCGATCTGTATAAAGTTTATGGACTTATACAGAACGTACCTAACTTTTTCAACGCCTTCCGTTCCGGTTCGGTGCCGATCGGCGTTTCCAATTTCTCCACCTATCTGCAGCTGCAGATGTCCGCGCCGGAGCTTGCCGGACGCTGGAACATCGCCCTGGTACCCGGCACGGTCCAGGAGGACGGATCCGTTGCGCGGTACTATTCGGCAGACGCTACCTCCGCAATGATTTTCTCCAACACCAGGATGCCGGAGGAGAGCTATGAATTCCTGAAATGGTGGCTTTCCAGCGATACGCAGATCGAATACGCCACCAGCCTGCAGATGAAATACGGGCCGGACTATGTATGGAATACGGCCAATCACGCGGCCTTCGCCCAGATGTCGTACCCCCGCAGGCATAAAGCGGTTATCCTCGAGCAGTGGAGCTGGCAAAAGGAAGCGCTCCGTCATCCGGCGAGCTACATCCTGGAGCGGGAGGTCAGCAACGCCTGGATTGACATTGTCACCTCGGGGGCCAGCTTCCAGCCGCGGATCGACGAGGCGACGCTGGCCGCCGACCGGGAGATGAAACGGAAGCTGACGGAGTTTGGGTATTACGATGAAGAGGGCAATAAGCTCAAGGAGTACAACGTCCATTTAATCGAAGAACTAATTGCCCAGCGTGAAGGAAAGGAGGCGGCCGGAAATGGATGAAAGTCGGAGTGAAAGCCGAAAGGTCTGGAAGATGGTATCCAGCCTTCCCCGGCGTACCGTGCAAAGCGCGAACCACCACTCGGTTTTCTGGCTGCAGCTGCCGTTTGTTCTGCTGTTTATAACCTTCATTATCATCCCGATCCTTGTGGCGATCGGCCTGTCCTTTACCGATTTCAACTCCATTGAAAAGCCGAATTTTGTCGGGCTGGACAATTACGTTACCATCTTAACCGACGATTCCACCTTCATGGAATTCGCGCTTCCCAATACCATCGCCTTCGCCGTGATCGTGGGAGCGGGAGGATATATCCTCTCCTTCTTCATGGCTTGGTCTCTGGCGCAGATCACGCGGATTCCGCGCACCGTGATGGCCGTGATCCTCTATTCCCCCTCCATGACCAGCGGCGTTATGCTCTCAACGGTGTGGCAAGTCGTTTTTGCCGGCGATAAGGTAGGCTATCTGAACGCAATCCTGCTGAAGCTCGATATCATCCAGAAGCCGATTCTTTGGCTGAGCGACGGGAAGTATTTGCTGCCGATCATGATTGTCGTTTCCCTGTGGAGCAGCATGGGTATCGGGTTCCTCGCGATGCTGGCCGGTATCCTCAACGTGGATAAAGACCTGTATGAGGCGGCCTACATAGACGGCGTTACCAACCGATTTCAGGAGATCATCTATGTCACCATCCCGGCTGTAAGGCCGCAGATGCTGTTTGGTGCGATTATGGCGATCGTCAACACCTTCCAGAACGGCTCTATCGGCGTACTGCTGTCCGGAGCCAACCCTACGCCCGGTTACGCCGGCCAGCTTCTGGTCACGCACGCGGAGGAGCATGCGTTTGTCCGGTACGAGATGGGGTACGGCGCGGCTGTCTCGGTCATCCTGCTGATTCTGGTGTGGGTTATTTCCCAGATTGCGAAAAAGCTGTTCGCAGATAAAGATTAGGGGGCGGGCGCATGCGAAAGAAAAATAAAATCCGAATCATGGGCATAAACCCCCGCCGGTTTGACCGGACGCAGATCAAATTCTATCTCTATCTGGTGCCGATCGTGCTGTTGACGGCGCTGCCGATTATCTTCATCTTCTCCAACGCGTTTAAACCCCTGGACGAACTGCTGGTTTATCCGCCGAAATTCATCACCACCCGCCCTACGCTGGATCATTTTCGGAACCTGTCGGCGACCTCGGCCAATAAGGCCATCCCGATGAGCCGGTACCTGTTCAACAGCATCCTCACAACCCTGGCGGTGATGGTTCTGACGCTGCTGATCACCGTGATGGCGGCTTATTGCATGTCCAAGAAGCGATACCGCCTGAAGAATTTCCTGTTCGGCGTTAATGAAGCGGCGCTGATGTTCGTTCCGGTCGCCGTAGCGATCCCGCGGTACATGATCGTTTACGGGCTGGGGATGATCGACAGCATTTTCGCCCATATTATCCCATTGGTAGCGCTCCCGGTCGGCCTGTTCCTTGTCAAGCAGTTCATCGACAGTTTTCCAAACGAAGTGGTGGAGGCCGCGCAGATCGACGGGGGAGGCGACTTCTATATCCTACGCAAGATCGTGGTGCCCAACATCACTCCCGCGCTGGCGACGGTGGCGATTCTGGCCTTTCAATCGAGCTGGAACAGCCTGGAGGCCTCCAATTATTATATCAACAACGAAGCGCTGAAAAACTTCGCTTTTTATATGACGACCCTTACCGCGGCAAGCGGTAACGCCAACGCCATGGTCGGACAGCTCACCGGCAACACGATCGCCGGCCTCGGCGTTCAGGCGGCGGGTACGTTGATTATGTTTGTGCCAAATCTCGTTTTGTTCATTATCCTGCAGAGCCGGGTTATGAACACCATGTCGCACTCCGGCATGAAATAAGCGGCGGGGGAAACGGGGCGGGGCTTTGCAAGCCGGCACCCGTCAAAAATATCCCCGCGCCTGCGGAAAGGAAGGGCCAATCATATGGAGCAGCGTTCCCGATGGAAACGATGGATGAAGAAGGGGATCGGCTTATGCGTGGCGGCAGCGGCTGGTCTGGCGGTCTCGCTGCCTGTTTCCGCCATCGAAAGCACAACCTACACCTATACGCTTGCTATGGACATGAACGGTTATGTCCGCACTCAGGACGCGTACCTGCCCGGCGGAACGTATTTGTCCGACATGGGACTAAACTCGCCGGAGGATCTGTATTACCGGGACGGCGCGCTGTTCATTGCGGACAGCGGGAACGCCCGGATTGTGCGGTACGAGCTGGAGACCGGCAAGCTTTCCTATTTTGGAGAGGGGCTGCTGAATAATCCGACAGGGGTAGCGGTTTCTGCGGATGGACGGCTGTTTATCGCGGACTACGGCGCCTCGGAGCTGGTGATCCTTTCCCAGTCCGGAAACCTCCAGCAGCGGATCGGTCGGCCGGAGGAGGTCATCTACGGGTCCAGCCCTTATAAGCCGCGGCGGGTGGATGTGGACAGCTTCGGCAATATTTTCGCACTGAGCGAGGGAACCTACGAAGGCATCCTCCAATTTAATTTCGACGGGACCTTCAACGGGTTCTTCGGCGCCAACAAAACCAAGGGGTTATCCTTTACCGAATGGTTTCAGGATACGTTCTACACGGACATTCAGAAGGATAAGCTATTCTTCCATACGCCGCCGAATATCGTGTCCCTTGACGTGGCGCCTACCAACCTGGTCTATTCCGTAACACAGCAGGATGCCCGCCGTGCGCTGAAGAAACTGAACCTGGCCGGGGTCAACGTATTTTCAGGCAACGGGCAGGTATGGGGCGAAGACAATTACGTGGATGTGGCGGTTACCCCGCAGGGCGAAATCCTGGCCGTGACGGACACCGGATCCATCGAAGAATTTGACAACGACGGCAACCTGCTTCTGCTTTTCGGCGGACGGGCCGCCTCCAGCGACCGGAACGGATTGACCGCCGTGGTCAGCGCTATCGAGGTGGACGATCAATACAATGTGTATGTGCTCGATAAGGAACGCGGGCTGATCCAGACCTTTTATCCAACCAGCTATTCCAATCTGATCCATGAGGCCAACGCGGATTACAACGCGGGAAATTATGAAAAAAGCTTGGAGAGCTGGTCGGAAATCCTCCGGATGAACCCGACCGCGCAGATGGCCCACCTGGGCTACGCAAACGCCATGTTCCAGTTAGGGGAATACGAAAAAGCGGCGGAGCATTATCAGACGATTTATATGAGTTCCTTGTATTCCGATTGTTACTGGAAAATCCGCAGCCAATGGCTGAGCGAAAATATGGCGGCGATCCTGATTACCATCCTGTGCGCGGCAGCGGCGCTGTTTGCGCTGTGGCTGGTGCGCCGCAAGCACGACTTCCTGGCCCCGGCCGCCGCCGGCTGGAGAAGCTTTAAGGGAAGGCACCGGCTGGCGCGCGATCTTCTGGTGGACCCGTTCTATATGATGAAACATCCCATTGACTGTTATTATGACCTGAAGCACGGGCAGCGCGGCAGCGTGTGGAGCGCGAGCATCCTCTATGTTTTGACCTTTGTCGTCTGTCTGTTCAGCATGGGCTTTACCTCCTTCGTATTCGGGGGAGGGCTGGGCTATTGGCAGGACCCGGCGATGGTGGCGCTGACGATTATCGCGCCCGTTTTCCTGTTCGTTCTGGGGAGCTATCTGATCAGCTCCATCAATGACGGCGAGGGCAGCTTCAAGAATGCGTATGTGGCCTGCGCCTACATGTTTACGCCTTACATTGTATTTACACCGATACTTACTGTGCTGTCCCACGTAATGACCAACAAAGAGGCCTTTATCTACAACTTCTGCAGGCTTTTGATCATCGGCTATACCCTGATCCTTCTGTATCTTTCCGTGAAGGAGACGCACAGCTACACGCCGGGTAAAACGATCGGCAATCTGCTTTTGACCGTCGCGTTTATGATTATCGCCGTGCTGGCGCTGATCATCCTGTATATCCTGTGGAATGAGCTGCTGGACTTTTTGAGCGAGGTATTTGAGGAGGTGCGGTATCGTGCGTTTTCGTAAAGCGGCCGCGGCCGCTTTGATGGTCGGGCTGAGCGCTTCCCTTGTTCTGGGCTACTCGCAGGCGGCTTTCACCGAGGAGGAAACGCCGTCTCTTACCCAAACCATGCCTTTGCGCGCCGACACGATGGAGGCCAATTCCAACCGGCAGGTCCATCCGTTTTCCACGGATGCGGTGGAAAGTCTGTTTGACCTGGAGGGCTTTGAAAAAGCGGCGGAATCCGCCGTGGCGGAGCTCTGGCTGAGCAAGGAATGGAATACCGTCCGCCTAAGAAACAAGCGCACCGGTTATATCTGGGGTGCGCTTCCCCTGCAGGACGCGGAGGGGCTGAACAAAACCTGGAACAACTACGGAAACGCCATCGCCGCCATCGAGTGCTTTGATAAGACCGGGGTAGAAAAACGCTACGGTATGACGGGAAACGCTGCTACCACCTATACGATGACCAAAAATGGCTTTACCTGCCACGCGGTATATAACGAACTTGGCGTTTCATTCGATGTGACGGTCACTTTGGAGGATAATCGGCTTCAGCTTTCCGTGGACGAGGCATCCATCACCGAGGGCGGGGAGTTCCGTCTCAAGTCCATGACCTTCCTGCCGTATTTCGGTTCCGGTTATAGCGATCAGATGGACGGCTACCTGTTTGTTCCTGACGGCTCCGGGGCGCTGATCCGTTTTCAGAAGCCGACAAATTACTCTTCCGCCTTTTCCAAAAAAGTTTACGGCAAGGATTTCGCCATCGACGTGCTGGCGGACCCTTCCGATCTGAAGGCAAACCGTCCGAACGATTACATTGTGGAAGACCCGCAGGTCCTTGTGCCGGTATACGGCGTTGTTCACGGCGCGTATCAAAACGGAGCGTTCGGAGTGATCGACAGCGGCGCGGAATATGCCAGTATTGTCGCCAACCCGGCGGCGCTGAACAATCCCTACAATTGGGCGGCGGTGCGCTTTGAATTCCGGCAGAAATATAACCTGAGCATCAACCGGAAGGAAGGAACCGGCGCGATTGTGCCGCAGGAACACCGCAACGAGCTGTCCCCCGCTCTGTCCCTGTATCTGCTGGACGGCGAACAGGCAAATTACGACGGAATGGCGGTATTTTACCGCGGTCTGCTGGAGGAGTCCGGCGTACTGCCGGGAAAGGTGAAGACCGATTCCGCCCTTCCTCTCCGCCTGGAGATTCTGGGAGCGGGACTGCGCGACGAGTTCCTGGGAAAATCGGTGCGGGTATTTACCAAAGCGGAGGACGCGCAGGAGATGGTACGCCGTCTGGCCGCGGATGGGATCACCAATCTTTCGATGGTTTACCAGGGGTATACCAAAAATGACGAAGCGGGAAATCCCCTGCTCGACAAATTGGGCAGTAAACAGGATTTCGCCGCTCTGGCCGATTTGGTTGCCTCCCAAGGCGGCCGATATTACTGGTATCTCGATCCCATGTGCGCCAATGTGGATCAGATCAGCATACGCAGCGAAGCCGCCAACAACCTGTCGAATCTCGTGATTAGCGTCTCGCGGGAGAATTACGCTTTAATGTACAGGGACACGTTTTTCTACCGCTTATCCGAAATAAGCCGGCGGGTGGAAAAAGCCCTGGATCGCCGTTATTATGCCGATTCGCCGGTATTTGCCGTCGATCAGCTTTCTTACAGGCTGTACGGGGATTATACCACGGGGAAGGAAAAAACCAGGGCGGAAAATCTTCCCCTGTTCATTTCCTTAGTGGAAGAGCTGGCAGCGGAAGGATCCATTCCCCTGTACCAGCCGAACCAGTATCTGTGGAAATATACGTCGGAATTTTACAACGCGCCTTTGGCGAGCAGTCAATACCTGTTTGAAACGGATACGGTGCCCTTCCTTCAGATTGTGCTGAGTGGGCATGTGGAACTGTTTGGGACTCCGCTTAATACCGGAACCTATTCCAGCGAGCGCCTGCTGCGGATGATCGAGTACGGCATCGCGCCGTCCTTTACCGTAACGGCGTGCCCCAGCGAGGATTTGTATAAAACCACGCAGGAGGACTATTTCTCCACCAATTTTGACGATTGGGAGAGCTTCATCCGGGAATCGTACAATACCGTGGAGGAAGCGCTTCAGTTGGTACGCGGCCGGGCGATGATTTCCCACCGCGCGCTGTCCGACGGCTTTATCCTCGTCACCTATGCTAACGGCGTGAAGGTTTACGTCAATTACACGGGCGGTGCGAAGGCGGACGGCGGTGTGACCGTGGAGCCGTACGGGTATCAGGTTGTCGCCGGATGACACGGTGGGAGCCACGCGGAAAGGAATGAATATGAGTATGTCAAAACGCCGGTTTCATATGACGAATAAACGGCGGGACGCGCTGGCGGGGCTGCTTTTCTTCCTGCCCTGGCTGATTGGCTTCTTTGCCATTACCGCCTACCCTTTGGTTTATTCCATTTTCATCAGTTTCAACCAGGTGGTCATCACGCCGGGAAAAACCTCCTTCACGCCGGTCGGCTGGGAGTATTTCCGTCAGGCGTTTGCCGTTGATACGGAATTCCCAACCAAGCTGATGAATTCCCTGGGTTCCGTCCTGTTAGGCACGCCGCTTACCGTCGTGTTCGCCTTGATTATCAGCCTGCTTCTGAACCGGAAATTCCGGGGAAGGGCCCTTTACCGTATGATTTTTTTCCTGCCGGTCATCATTATGAGCGGGCCGGTCATGGCGGAGCTGCTGACCGAAACGTCGGCTATGACCATTAACATCAATGTTTTTAATGTCACGGGTCTTCTTCAGAATAACGACGCCTTCTGGTCGAAGATTCTGCTGACTTTCCTTAACAGCTTTGTGCAGATTCTTTGGTTTTCCGGGGTACAGACCATTATTTTCCTGGCGGCGCTCCAAAAGGTGGATCGTTCCATGTACGAAGTCGCTTCCATCGACGGAGCGTCCGCCTGGGAGAGCTTTTGGAAGATCACGCTGCCTCACCTGAAGCCGATCATCCTGCTGAACACCATTTATACGATCGTCGAAATGGGGACCTTTGCCAGCGACCCGACCAACCAGAAAATCATCAAGGATATGCGGGACATCGGCCGTCCGTACAGCTATTCGGCGGCGGAATCCTGGATTTACGCGTCTGGCCTGCTGGTGCTTATCATCATTGCCTTTCTTTTGCTGAACAACTGGAAGGAAGTAAGGAGGACTCGGGATGAAAAACGCAGTCAAAAGCATGGGCGTCCCGGAAAAGCGTAGACAGTCCCTGTATAAAGTCCGCCGCTTCTTCCTGGGCAATGCGGAAAAGAGCGGGTTTATCAGCAAGCTGGTTGCCTATATCATTCTGACCGGCCTGGGCTTCGTCTTTGTCTATCCGATCTTTTATATGCTTTCCACCAGCTTCATGGATTCCAAGGATTTGGTGGATTCCACAGTTACCTGGATTCCCACCCGCTTTACACTGGACAGCTTCATCAAGGCGGGGAAGACGCTGGATTTTTGGAACGGCCTGAGGGATTCGTTGATTATGACCGTCCTGCCCTCCATTTTCCAGACGGGCGTGCTCGCTCTTTCCGGATATGCGCTGGGCCGTTTCCCTGTGCCGTTTAAAAACGCGTGGATTGCGCTGGCGGTCTTTATCTTTTTGATTCCGGAACAGGTCACGATGATCCCGCGGTATCTTCTCTTTAACAGTTATCAGCTGATCGGCACCATTTGGCCGACCTATCTGATCTCGATACTGGGGCAGGGAATCAAAAGCTCGGTTTTCCTGCTGGTTTATTATCAGTTTTTCTCCAGTTATCCCAAGTCGCTGGACGAGGCCGCGCAGATAGACGGGGCTGGAAGAATCCGGGTGTTTACACAAATCGCGCTGCCGATGGCGGTGCCCGCGATCGTGGTGTGCTTCCTTTTCTCCTTTATCTGGACGTGGAACAATACCACGCAGGTAGCGCAGTATTCGATGGGGGCGGCTACCACCCTGCCGATGCATCTGGAACAGTTTGTGGATAAGTTTAATAAGCTTTATTCCTCTTCGCAGGTCAGCACCGGCGGCGCGCTGAATGAAGCGATCCGCCTGGCGGGTACGCTTCTGACGATTCTGCCGCTGATCGTGCTGTACCTTGTGCTGCAAAAGCAGTTTGTGGAGAGCATCGAACGCACCGGCATCACGGGCGAATAAGCAGCCGTCTGGAGCGAATGGAATTCCGCCTGGTTGTATGGGGGAGAGACAGCGCTTCCCTAGGGAACGGCGTGATTTTTCCGCCGGGGAGAACACTCGCCGCGAACGGGAGGGGTCGTTGTTGAAGAAAAAATCCATTACGCTGGTTGCTGTGTGCGGTCTTCTTTTCTTCGGTTCCGGATGCCGGAGAACGAATTCCCCGTCCTCCTCCACCGCCGAATCCGGCGTGTTCTTTTCGCAGGCCGCCGTGCTGAAGACAGAGGGCCTGGCGCATGAACCGTACGGCCGGGATCAGCTATACGGCGATAAAGAGGCCCCGGTAATTTGGTGGGGGCGGTCCCCGCGGGACCCGCAGGCCGGAGAAACGGTCGAAATCGCCGTTTCGCTGTGGCGGACGGACGCGGACAGCGTGTGGCTGGACTGGGCGCTGAACGGGGTAAGGCAGGAGCCGGTTTTCTGTCGGCAGTCCGCAATTTTACAGGATGAAGGGCTTTCCAAAAAGAAATTTGTCGGCGCCCTCGGCCCCTTTCAGCAGGGCGACCAGGTGGAATATATGGTGCGCGCCGGTAAGGAGGGCGAACCGGGCGACATAAAGGCGGAGCTGGGACCTTATGCCTTTTCCGTCCTCCAGTGGGAGCCGGTCGAACGGGTAGAAAGCCTTTCCCGTCAGGACGGAGAGACGCGGCTGGTGTTAAAAACCGCCTCCCTGCGGCCTGCTGCGTCGCTGTCCTCGACCCGGGAGGGAATGGTTCGCCTGGCGGTGGAGCCGGAAGAAACGACCGCTGATACGCAGACCGATGAAACCGCTGTGGAAGGCACGGCGTCCCTGTCCGTTGGCGGGTTATCCCTGACGGTCGATGCGCAGCCGTATTCCTTCACTTTATCGGACGGAACGGGAAGAATCCTGGTCCGGGATACGGGGGAGGGAGACGGCCTCCAGGTGTTGACCGACGGGAAAGAAATCCGGGGAATCCGACTGAACCTGCAAGCGCCGGAGGAACAGGGATTTTACGGCTTCGGCATGAAATACGATTCCCTGAACCAGAGGAATAAGGACGTCGATATCTACTGCGTCAACTGGTACACCGACCAGGCCGGGGAGACATATACGCCGGTGCCTTATTACTTCGTTCCCGATACCTACGGACTGTACGTGGATTCGACGTATTACACCCGTTTCGCCATTGACACAGAACGGGACAATGTCTGTACCATCGAAACAGCCGTTCGGGATACCGGCGCGGTGTTCTATCTGTTTGCCGGGGACAACGCGGCCATCGCAGCGGGGTACGCCTCGGCGGCGGGGGCTCCCGTCCTCCCGCCGGTATGGGCGTTTGGCCCGTGGATATCCGCCAACGAATGGAACCGGCAGTCTGAAGTAATGGAACAATTGGAGCAAACGGTCGCTCACGACATCCCCACCTCGGTCATTGTGCTGGAGGCGTGGAGCGATGAGGAGACCTTCTATACATGGAACGACTCCCAGTTTAAGGCGTCCGGCGGCGATTCCGTCCCGAAGCTGGAGGATTTCACCTTCGGCGGACGGTGGCCGGACCCGAAAGGGATGGTGGACGCCCTGCATGAAGAGGGAATCCGCGTCCTTCTGTGGCAGATTCCCGTGCTGAAATTCTCCGGCGACGCAACGCCGCAGTCCAAGCTGGACCAGCGGTATGCGCAGGAACAGGGATATGTTCTGACAAACGGGGACGGAAGCGCCTATCGCCTCCCTTCCGGCACCTGGTTTGGCAACAGCCTGCTGCTGGACTTCACCAATCCCCAGGCAACCGACTGGTTTCTTTCCAAACGCCGGTATTTGCTGGAGCAGATCGGAATCGACGGTTTTAAAACCGACGGCGGGGAATTTATCTGGGGTCGGGACGTCACCGCGTTCGACGGCCGCAGGGGCGATGAGCTTCGCAATGCCTATCCGGATTTGTATGCTCAGGCGTATTTTGATTACTCCCGTACGTATGTGCCCGACGCGATTACCTTCAGCCGGGCCGGCGGGGCTTCTATGCAGAGCCATCCTTTATGCTGGGTGGGCGACCAGCGCTCCACCCAGAAGGCGTTTGAGGAAGCGCTGCGCGCCACGCTGAGCGCGTCGACGTCCGGTATTCCGTTTGTGGCCTGGGACATCGCCGGATTCAGCGGGGACGTTCCGACGGCGGAGCTGTACCAGCGGGCGGTGGCCCAGGCGGCTTTCTCCCCGGTGATGCAGGTGCATTCCGAAACCAGCGGCGACCCGAATCCCAGCCAGGCGCGCACCCCCTGGAATATGGCGGAGCGCAAAGGGGATTCCGCCTGTCTGGATACGTACCGCTACTTCGCCAATGTGCGGATGAACCTGCTTCCGTACCTGTATACCGAAGCGCGCCATTCCAGCCGGACGGGGGAACCACTGATGCGGAGCATGGCCTATGCCTTCCCCAGGGACAGGACGGCGGCGGAGTATGAATTTCAATATATGCTCGGCGGCAGCCTTCTGGTGGCTCCCGCCGTGGAAATGGGGAAGGAAACGGTGAACGTTTACCTTCCCGAGGGGTCCTGGTACGGCCTGTTTGACGGGAAAGCGTATACAGCAGGCGTTCATACGGTGGATTGTCCTCTCGGCAGCCTTCCCGTATTTGTGAGGGAGGGCAGTATCCTGCCGCTGAACCTGGCAGAAGAGAATGAGGCCGGAGAATTGGGCGGATCGGTTGGCAACGCGACGGATTCATACCGGAACCTGACCTTCTGGGCCTATCCCGGCGGCGGGGAGTATACATGGTACGACTACGTAAACGGCAAAGAGGAAACGGTTAAGGTGTCCGCCGATGGAACAATGCAGAGAGCGGACGGCATGGAATCCGCGGATATTGTTCTTCAGGGAAGCGGATGGCGGGATTCCGGACGGGCCGGATAAATACAAAGAAACCGGGAGGAAGACGATGGTACAGGGTGTGATTTTTGATTTGGACGGCGTGATTGTCTCCACCGACGCGCTGCATTGCCAGGCGTGGGTGGAGACCAGCTGGCGCTGGGCTATCCCCTTTACGCCGGAGGATAACGACCTTCTGCGCGGCGTCAGCCGGATGGAAAGCGTTGAAATCATTTGCCGGGTAGGGAACCGCGCCTTGTCGGAGGAGGAAAAAAAGCGGTTCGCCGACGAAAAAAACCGGCGCTATGGGGAGCTGCTCGAAAGCCTGACGCCGGCAGACATCCTGCCGGACGTCCTGGAAACGCTGGAGGAGCTGCGTTTGCGCGGAAGGATGCTTGCGATTGGCTCCTCCAGCCGGAACACGCAGAATATACTGCGGCGGATTGGACTGAGCACCGCCTTCGACGCCGTGGCGGACGGCACTATGATCGCCCGTTCCAAGCCGGACCCGGAGGTTTTCCTGCTGGCAGCCTCGCTGCTGGAATTGCCGCCGGAGCAATGCCTAGTAGTGGAAGATGCGGAAAGCGGCGTTCAGGCGGCGAAGGCCGGCGGATGCCTGGCGGCGGCGGTAGGCCCGGCGCGGGACAGCGATTTGGCCGATGTGAAATTGAACCGCCTGACAGAACTGCTCCAGATTGTGTAGCGAAGACGGAACCATCAACCCGGCTGGCAATCCCCTGGATTTTTAAACGCCATGACGTCTTGTTGTTTTTTTAAAAATTCCCCCCTGCTCAATCCATAGGCATTTTTTGGTAGAGCAGGGAGAAAATTCCCTCCTATTTGTGTGGAAAGACCACAATATTAAATATAATGACAAATTAATGCGAAATATATTGAAATATATAAAAATTATGCTATAATATGGAATATACATAAAATTACATAAAAGTAAGTAATTGACAAACCGCAAGAGCCTTTCGGCTGAACTTTCCTGCTGCGGGGGGGTATCTAATTCGGAGGTCCGGATTCTGAAGCCCGTTCCGACAGCCGCCTTTCTGTGAAATCAAGCTTGATTTATATATGCCAGCGGCCACTACACCGTGAGAAGGGGAATGAGGTGATGGACGAGTCGATTTTGCAAGCGGTACGGCAGCAAAAAAACTACAATTTGTAAAAAAGGAGGACAGTTTCAATGCGAAAGAGGTTTCAAAAGATCACAGCGGTACTGGCGGCGGCAGCTCTGTTTAGCATTACGGCTTTGAGCGCCATAGCCTTGGACGGAATCTGGCATGCTCCGACAGGACACGACGACCTGTACGGGGGAAAAGAGATCATGACCGATCCGTGCGAGCGGTATCCCCGTGATCCGGGAGCCGGCGAGAACGTGTACATTAAGTCCAAGACCTGGCCTATAGAAGAGGGAGACGCCGTTTGGGTAACCTGGACGAAAAACGGCGTCGAACAGCCGGTGGTCAATGCGGAATGGAAGTATAACAGCGGCAACGATACCTATTGGGAAGCGTCGCTCGGCAGCTTTGCAAAAGGCGATGTGATCGAGTACTACGTACACGCGGATCAATACCAGCAAAACGCGAAGCAGGTTGGACCGTTCAGCTTCATTGTTACGGATTGGGACGCGGTGAATAACGTGACTTCCGTTACCAACCATACGAACCGTGTGGAATTGGCGTGTACGTCCGCGGCAGGACTTACCACACCGAAAATCAGTATCTCTTTCCCGGACAGCGGGTATTTCCGCATGCAGTTTGAGCCGTTTACGGCTCAAACATGGGCGACAGGCTCCACCAATTACACGGTGGACGAATCGAACCCGAATTATGTGTGGATTTACGGACCCTCGGTCAGTCTGAAAATCAACAAAGCTCCGTACCATATGGAGGTTTATGATGGGGACGGGAACCTTCTAACCAAGGAGTCCGACCGAAGCGGATACCGCAGTCTGGCGTTCAAAACCAACGGTACCAACTATGTTAACCAGGTGGAGGAAAACCTCTTTACCTCGACGAACGAGAGCTTCACCGGCTTTGGCATGAGGTATGATGCGATCAACCAGCGCGGCAAAAACGTGGATATCTATGCGGTAAACTGGTACCTGGAGCAGGAGAATAAAACCTATCTGCCGATCCCCTTTTATTTCTCGAGCCAGGGCTATGGCACATACCTGAAATCGACCTATTACACGCAGTATCGTCTGGCGACGGATTCCGCCGACCGGGCGACCATCCGCGCCAACGCGGGCGGTTCGACCAACCAGGGGATGGACCTGTATTTCTTCACCGGTACGCCGAAGGAAATCAGCCAGCAGTATACCGACGTGATTGAGAAGCCGGCACTGCCGCCCGTATGGGCGTTCGGACCGTGGATTTCCGCCAACGAGTGGAACAAGCAGTCCGAAGTGGAGGAACAGATTACAAAGATCAATCAATACAACATCCCCACCACGGGAATGGTTCTCGAGGCTTGGGCGGATGAAGAAACCTTCTACATGTTCGCGGGTTCTCAGCACGCACAGAAGCCGGGCGACTGGGTACCCACCGCCAGCGACTTTACGCATGGCGGGCGTTATCCCGATCCCCAAGGGATGATCGATCTGATCCACAACAACGGCATTAAAGTCCTGCTTTGGCAGCTGCCGCTGGTAAAGAACGATCCCAGCACCCGGCCGGCGCAGCTGAATACCGACATCCAGTATGGCTTGGAGCATAATTATTTCCTTAAAAACGAGGATGGTACGCCATACCTGAATGCGGGCGGATGGTACACCAACGCCTACTCGATCGACTTTACCAATCCGGACGCCGTCCAGTGGATGCTGAACAAGCGGAAGTATCTGCTTGAGGAGGTTGGCATCGACGGCTTCAAATGCGACGGCGGCGAATTTATCTGGGGACGCGGAATTACCTCCGCGTCCGGGATTAAAGGCGACGAGCTTCGCAATCTGTATCCGGATTTATATGTGCAGGCCTATTACGACTTTGCAAAGCAGTATAATCAAAACGCGCTCACCTTCTTCCGCGCCGGCGGCGCAGGGGCGGGGCAGCATCCGGTTGCTTGGACGGGAGACCAGAATTCCACGTTCAGCGCTTACCGGGATGCAATGCGCGCGACCATGACGGCTTCGATGTCCGGCGTTCCCTTTACCACCTGGGATCTGGCGGGCTTCAGCGGAGAGATTCCCACCACCGAATTGTATAAGCGCAGCGTCGCCCAGGCGGCGTTCTCTCCCATCATGCAGCTGCATTCCGAATGGGGCGGCGACCCGAGTCCCAGCGTAGCGCGCACACCGTGGAATATGTACGAGCGCACCGGCGATATTGACTGCATCAACATCTATCGGAAATTCGCCAACTATCGCATGAGCCTGATCCCCTACCTGTACAACAACGCGAAGTACACCAGCGATACCGGCGTGCCGATGATGCGCTCCATGGCGTATGAGTTCCCGGGCGACGCGACGGCGGCGCAGATGGAATTCCAGTACATGCTGGGCGATTCGCTCCTGGTCGCGCCGATCGAGAACGAGGGGCAGACCAACAAGCTGATCTACCTGCCGGAAGGCGAATGGATCGACCTGTTCTGGGGCAGCCGTCGTCCGGGCAACCAGCTCATTACCTATTACGCGGGGCTGGATACGCTGCCGGTGTTTGTGAAGGCCGGTTCGGTTATCCCGATGAACCTGAATGCAGACCTCGAATTCGGCGGATCCGTCGGCAACAGCACCGATTCCTACATCAACGAGACCTACCGGATTTATCCGAAGGATTTCACCCAGTACCAGTACTACGACTATGTCAATAAGCAGCAGGAGCAGATTCTGGTGGACGAGAAGTATGATCAGGGCAAAGTGTTCATCACCCTGCCGGCTTCCGAGTCTATCACGACGCTGCAGGTGTTCACCAGTGAACCCACCAGCGTTCAGGAAGGCTATTCCACCATGCAGCGCTACACCGATTTCGCGCAGTTCAAGCAGGCGGTCAGCGGCTGGTATTATGACTCCGTACAGCATCTGACCTATGTGCGGGTACAGAACAAACAAACCGGCAACCGGAGCATCACGCTGAACGGCGTTCAGGAAGTGCCGTATGAAGCCGAGTTCGGCCAGCTCGCCGGAACCTCGGTGAACACCAACCATACCGGCTACGAAGGCACCGGCTTTGTGGACAACTTCGCGTCGTCTGGGACCTCCGTCACCTTTGACGTTTACGCGCCGGAGGCCGGCAGCTACTCGCTGGGCGTCCGCTATTCCGCCGGAACGGAGGCGGCCTCCCGCAGCGTTTATGTCAACGGCAGTCGGGTTGTCAAGGTGTCCCTGCCCAAGACAACCGACTGGGATACCTGGTCGACGGCGACAACCAGTGTAACACTGGCAGCAGGAAAGAACACCATTATGATCGCCTACGACACAGACGATAGCGCGGGCATCAATCTGGACAACATTTCGCTTCATAAATCCAGCGGTTAGCCGGACTGCCTGCAGTACATCGTTTTCGGAGAGGAATGGAGAAGAATGAGGAGTTAATCAGAACCTTTGCGGAAGGTTCTGCTTGATTTCCGGTCAAACAAACGATGGCGGCTGCGGGGAAATGCGGAAAACCTCCCTCGTTTCCCCGCAGCCAAAACCGTACGGGATTCAAGTAAAGGAGTGAAGAAATGTCTGTCAAGCGAAAAGTCTGGCTTCCGGTGAAGCTGGCTTCCCTGTTAGCAACCCTGGCGATGATCGCATCGCTGATAACGGCGATTCAACCTGCCGTGTCGGCATATGTGGAAACCATCGGAAATGTTATTGCCGCGTCGGCGAACGGTGACCTCGTTACGCTGACGGTGGATAACGGCGCCGAAGCCAACGACGATATCCTGGAAATTCGGGTTTGCGAAAACGACATTCTTAAAGTGAACTATCGCCCGAACGGGATACAATCCAGTCCGTCCACCCCAATGATCGATCCCAACCGTACCTGGGGCAGCGTCGGCGCGACGATCGACGTTACCTCCGACCCGATTACCATCTCGACGGATTCCATGCGCGTTGAGATCAAGAGGAATCCCTGCCGTATGACGGTGAAGAAGGCGGACGGGACCACCCTGTTCTGGGAACCGGACGACAAAGGCGTTTACCATGACGGCGTGCGCTTCCAGCGGCCCGCCGGTCAGAACATGTACGGCGTTTCGAGCTACGCCTGCTTTGATGGGAACGGCGAGATTCTCCGCAATAACGCGACCCGCGAGGTAATGGCCGGTCAGCAGGGCAACAGCGGCGGGCCGTTTGTGTGGTCTACCGCGGGTTACGGTCTGCTGGTCGATGCGGACGGCGGGTATTCTGTCGTGGACGAAACCAACAATAAGCTGGAGCTTTACTATGGCAACAATACCACGCAGGGCCGTCGTTATAACAAGGAAAACGTGGAGTATTACATCCTGATGGGCGAACCGGAAGACATCATGGAGAATTTCGCGCATGTCACCGGAGCCTCCCCGCTGCTCCCGGAATGGTCCCTCGGCTTCTCCAACTATGAGTGGGGGATCAACCAGGCCGAGCTGTACGAAATGATTGACACCTACCGGGCAAAGAACATCCCGATCGACAGCTACGGCATCGACTATGATTGGAAGCGGTACGGCGACGACAATTACGGCGAATTCACCTGGAACACGAACAATTATCCGGACGCGGCCGACACAACGCTGAAGCAGAAGATGGACGCCAAGGGCGTTCATCTGATCGGCATTACCAAGCCGCGCGTGGTCACCAAGCTGCAGGATGGGACCGTCACCCAGCAGGGGCGGGATGCGGAGAACGGCGGTTTCTTCTATCCCGGCCACGCGGAGTATACCGACTACTTCTATCCGGTGACCGTCCGCAGCATTGATTTCTACAGCCAAAACGCCCGTAACTGGTGGTGGTCGCATTCCGTCGACGCGTTCAACAAGGGCATCGTCGGCTGGTGGAACGATGAGACCGATACGGTCGCCTCCGGTCAAGCCAACTATTGGTTCGGCAATTTTGAGACCCTGCATCTTTCGCAGGCGCTGTATGAGGGCCAGCGCGCGTATACCAACGATCAGGTGCGTGTATGGCAGACCGGCCGGAATTTCTATCCCGGCACCCAGCGCTATGGCACGACCAACTGGTCGGGCGACGTCGGCACCCAGTTTTCAATTAATGAGCACATCTGGTGGACCAACGGTCTGAACGACCAGAAGGCTACCATGCTGTCCACCATCAACAATGGACAGATGAAGTGGGGCTCCGACGGCGGCGGGTTCAACCAGAATACCGGCACCACCGAAAATCCGAGCCCGGAACTGTATGCCCGCTGGCTGCAGTTTGCCGCTTTTTCGCCGGTGTTCCGCGTGCACGGGAACTTCCAGCATCAGCGGCAGCCCTGGTATTATGGATTTTCCGCCGAAGAAGCGAGCAAAGCCGTCATCCAGCTCCGCTATGCCCTGATGCCGTATATTTATTCCTACGAATATAAGGCGTATGAAAAGGGCGTCGGCCTAGTGAAGCCGCTGATGTTCGATTATCCGAATGATTCGAACGCGGCCAATTACGTCGATGCCTGGATGTTCGGCGACTGGCTGCTTGCCGCGCCGGTGACCGAACGGTACCAGACCACGAAATGGATATATCTGCCGGAGGGCCAGTGGATCGATTACTTCACCGGCCTGGTATATGAGGGCGGACAGAATATCGCTTATGCCGTCAACGGCCAAAGCTGGAGCGACGTTCCGCTGTTCATCAAGGAAGGCGCGATCATTCCCACACAGAAGGTGCTCAACTATGTGGACGAGGAAGACATCAACGAGATCATGGTCGATATCTTCCCGGATACCAAGACCAGCTCCTTCAATTTCTATGACGACGACGGCTCCACCTATAACTACGAAGGCGGCGCGTATTACAAGCAGGTCATCTCGGCCAAGGATAACGGTGCTGCCGGCGTGAATGTTTCCGTCAGCAACAAGAGCGGGACCTATGCTTCTCCGGTACAGAATTACGTCATGAAGATTCACGGCAAGGCTGCTTCCCAAGCGGCGGTGAATGGAACCTCCCTGACCAAGTATGACAACCTGTACGCCCTGAAAGCCGCCGCCGGCGAAGGCTATGCGATCGGCAAGGACGTCTACGGCGATGTAACCTATGTCAAAGTGGCCGCTGGCAGCGCAAAGAATATCGTTGTCAACGGCTCGGTAACGCAGTCGGCGAACGGCGTCCGCTACGAAGCGGAAGACGGTTCCCTGTGGGGCGACACAGTTGCCGGGCAGGCCGGCGCGAACAACAACCATACCGGATACACCGGCTGGGGCTTTGCCGACCGCTTTGAGAGCGACGGCGCGGCGGTTACCTTCCGGGTGAACGCGAAGACGGCCGGCGAATATCCGGTGGACGTCCGGTATTCTAACGGCGCCGCCTCCGCGAAAACCCTGAGCGTTTATGTCAACGGTACGTTTGTCCGTCAGGTATCCTTTGCCCCGACGGCGAATTGGGATACCTGGAGCACGCTGACCGAAACGCTGCCCCTGGCGGCCGGCGGCAACAGCGTCACTCTGATGTACGACGTGACGGCGGGCGATACCGGTTATGTAAACCTGGACAACATTTTTGTCCCCTTCTTCCCGGATATGGCCCGTTACGAAGCGGAATCCGCGGCGCTGCATAACGGCCCCGCCCGTTCGACCAATCATTGGTTCTACACCGCTTCCGGTTTCGTGGCCGGCCTGGAAACCGTCGGCAGTGAAGTCGAATTCCGGAACGTTACGGTTCCCTCTGCCGGCAACTATGAAGTGAACCTCCGCTATGCCAACGGCAACAACGCGGAAAAAACCCTGAACGTTTATGTCAACGGCGTCTTCCGGACGACCGCGAACCTCTCCAGCGAGGGTAGCGACTGGAATGTTTGGAGCACCTGGACCCAGAGCCTTGCGTTGAATGCGGGGCAGAACACCATCTCCTTCCGTTTTGACACCGGAAACAGCGGTTACGTCAATCTGGATAATCTGGAGGTAAAGGTCGGGGCCGGCGGCGGGCGCGCCGAGCAGAATCTGCTGGATAACGGCGGGTTTGAACGGCCTACCTGGGATTCCTCCAAGTGGACGGAATGGCATCCGGACGGCCAGGCGGTTGCCTACGGCGTGGACAGCGGAATCGGCACAAATCCGCCGGAGGCGGCGCGCGAAGGCGACCAGCGCGCGTATTTCTACCTGGGAAGCGCTTACAGCCAGAGCATCCATCAGGTGAATACCGTGGCGGCGGGGACCTACCGCGTGGAATTCTGGGCAAAGAACTTCAACACCGAACCCACGGTCGCCCGGGCGGAAATTGCGATTCCCGGTCAGGAGACGCTGTTCATTAACCTGAACAGAACCAGTGAGTGGCAGCACTATACCATTGATAACCTTTCAATGAGCGGGAATGTGGACATTGGATTCTATGTTCAGTCGCCCGGCGGCACGACCGTACAGCTCGACGGCGTGCGCTTGATTCGGACAGCATAAGAGCTGGCAAAAACCATAAACCTCCCCATAAAACCTGGAGCCTCTGCCGCCGGCAGGGGCTCCAGGTTTTATTATAAAGCTGTTTTAAGCGCCAAACATACGCCGTCCGGGCACGAAACCGGATAGCCAAGCGGAAAAGGCATTCCCTCCTTACCCCCACTATCTCCCCGGGAAAAAGCCCGGCGTCGGCGTGGGGCTGCGCGCTGGCCGCCTACCTTTGAAAGACCGTCTTTTGCAAAATATTTGGAAGTGTAGGTGTTACAATGATGTGAGACAAAAGATAAGCAAAAGAATAGCGAATAG
>CAUGOD010000002.1 GCA_959601025.1 uncultured Oscillospiraceae bacterium | reverse complement strand
TTTTCCAGCAACTCCATTACCTTGGTGCTTCGGCCGCTGTGCGTGCGGATTTTGCGCAGCCGGTTTTCTCCGTTTATAGGGGCCGTCTGACGCATCTTCGATCTTGACGGCTGTATCAGCCGTTTTGCGGGATCATAATCGGAAAGGCGCATACTAAGCACCTCATCGATGCCGAATCCTTCCAGGGTAAGCCGAAAGATCGCTTCATCCCGCAGGGTTAAAAAATGAGCGCATAAGCTTTCTATCTCCGATGTGTTGCCGCGCAAGCAAAATGTATGAGCATTCCGGACAAAATGTGCTTACTGCTTACAACCCCTTACAAGGGCTGACAAGGGCTGAAAACGCCTTTACGAAGGCGGACAAAACCTTACGTTCTATGACAAAACTGTATAAATATTTACGAAGAGCGGGCGGGATTAATCCCGCCCGCTCGGCTCATTTGTTGGACGCATCCATTTTTTCATCGAAGGATTCCTTTTCAGCGTTGATGAAGAGGCGCACCCGCTCCGTCAATTCCGGATTCTTTTCCCGCATGACATCAAACAGCATTTGGACACCGCTGTTAAATTCAGTCTGTACGGATTCTTTTCTTGTCCGCTTTCTGGTGGTGGCTCGAATCAGGGAAGCAGCCTGTTTCATCAGGTTTTCTATTTTGATGCTCTGCCAGTCTTTCATGGAAGTGTTGGCCAGCGTGTTCAAAATAGCGTTGCTCATGACCCGGATAATGCCTTCCGTGGTGTCGATGTATGGATACTGTTCCAACTCATCGGTGAGCATACGGAAATTCTCATGCGCGATGCGGAGCATTTGTGTAGTGGCAAGGAACTTCTTGGCGTAGGTGCATACGGCCATTCTGGAAAGCTCCACGTCCTGTGTTTTCAGGTACTCGACAATTTCCCGGTAGCTTACTCCGGTAAGGATACGCTGCTCAACTTCTTCGCGAATCTCAGTGGGCAGCTTGTCAATTTTGCCGTTTCTCTGGCGCTGGTTTACATTAAACATGCTATCACCTACATATCCACAGACGGATCGTTTCTAACTCCTTCCATTTGTTTGCGCGGCAACACATATGCAGGCCGTGGTGAACCAAAAGGCAAAAACCGTGACAGTACATATGGATGCACAATTAAACGACGAGCTGCTTTGGGCGCTGATCCGGGACACCGGTTTCCGACAGGAAAGGGAAGGGAAGGCAACGCCTGAACAGGGATGTCCATGCCAAGGGGAGGCGGCGCTGAGCAGCGCTTTATCAACAAATTTTTTCAATAAACCGGGCTATGGCAGTATGGCGCAGGGAGTAAAAGAAGACACATCCCCTTCCTGCTTCGCATATTTTCTGCCGTACAGCGACTTTGCCTTTTCTCTTCCCCTTCTCTTCTCCTCGGGAGGGGGGCCCGCCGCTTCGGCAGGAACCTTTCACCGGCCCTTTCTCACCCGAATCTGGCGCTTCTCTGGGCGCTTTTCCCCCTTTTGGCCAAAACGCGCAGGGCTATTTTTTTGTTGTTTTGCCAGTTTATCGAAATTGCCTATGACATTTTTCGTTGCTTTTTGGTATAATTTAAACAGAAACAGCGTGCAGCGTAACGGCGTAAGTCCAGTTGTTGCTCTGCATGCTGTTTTTCGTTTTCTCTGGAAACAGCTTCCACAGGAAACGCCCGCTGAAATTGTCGTCGTGTGTTCGAAAGGAGTTGCGAAGACGGCTATGTTTGAAAAGGGACAAATGGTGGTTTACGGAACCAGTGGAATCTGTCGGATTGAGGATATCCGCGAGGAGCAGTTTTCCAGCGCTTCCCGGGAAACCCACCTGTACTATGTGCTCAAACCGGTGGACAGCCCCACCTCCACAAAATATGTGCCGGTCCACAACGAACAGCTGACCGCCAAAATGCGGCCCGTCCCCGGGAAGGAAGAGATCGACGCCATGCTTCGTTCCACGCAGGATTCCACCGTCTCCTGGATCAGCGATCCCCGGAGCCGCACCGAGACCTATACCCGCATTTTTGCCGGCGGGGTCGGCGTAGACCTTCTCTCGCTGATCCGCTGCCTTCGCCGGAAAAAGCAGGAGCGGGTCGCCGCCGGGAAGCGGCTTTACGCCGCCGATGAAAAGCTGCTCGCCGCCGCCGAGCGGATGGTCTGCGAAGAGCTCTCCTATGCTTTGGCGATTGACAAGGAGGAGGTTCCCGATTATATCCTGCGCGTCTGCGAAGGCTCTCCCGAAAGCAGCCGGCACTGAGCGCGCCGCTGTCCCCTGTTTTTGCACTAACGGCAATAGGCCCAATCCATAGATAATCCATGGGTTTGCCAAAGGAGGTGAAGCCCCATGAAGAGAATTCATTCCGCCTGCCTGCTTCAAACGCTGCATTTCCAGCTCAAGGACGACATTCCGCACGATGTCGCTGTCCGTACCGTTCAGGAAGAGGTCGCCCATTACAAGGCGCAGCTGGAGCGCAGCCGTACCAAGTACAAAATCGACGAGGAAACGACGCAGCCCGATGGGTCGGTGATGCTGAAGGTCCGGAAGCAGTACAATACCAGCGAGGTCGGCGCCTATTTCGACTGACCGTATCTGGCCCCAACGGCCCGCTTTCGCGGGCCGTTTCCGCTTGGAAAAAGGAGTCAGTCGCCGCCTTAGCTGGGGCAGAATAAGGATAAAGAAAGACCGGCGGATATTCCGCCGGCCTTTTTACCTGCCGGATGGCTTTTCCCCGGCTGCCCTTTCGTTGTTCTTCCGCCGGCAGTCGGCGCAGTAGCCGTATATCTGCAGCACATGGTCGGTCACAGTAAAACCGGCGGTCTCCGCGATTTCACGCTCCATATTCGCCAGCGGGCAGGCCGGAAGATCCAGCATCCGGTTACAGCCCTTGCAGATCATATAGTGCCGATGCCCCCGCCCATGGGCCGCGCCGTAAAAACTCTCGCCGCTTTCCAGCCGTCCGCGGACGACCTCTCCCCGCGCCTGCATGGCTTCGAGATTGCGGTAAACCGTGGACTTGGCCATGGTGGGCTGCCGCCGGACGGCCCGCACATAGATTTCTCCGGCAGTCAGCGGCTCGCCCGCTTCCTCCAGAAGGGACAGGATCAGCTGCTTTTGCCGGGTATTTCTGGTTTTCTCCACCATGTCCGCCCCTTTCCCGCGGGTTTTGGTTTCATCGTCCAACCGCCCGTTCTTTTCCTTCCCTCATTGTATCTGTCCCCGGTCGAAAAGTCAAGGAACCCGGAACCGCTTCCGTTTCTAACATAAGGCAGCGTCCCCCCAGTTTGAAACGAATGAGATCGGGAACTCGTATTTCCATGCCCTCTTTCCGTCGTCCTCACGAGCGTTATATCTGTCTTTTCCATTGTCGGCTGCGCAATGAAAAAATGTTCGTACGTTTCACTTTACCGGCCCCGTAAGAATCTTCTCTCTTGCTTCTTGACTTTCCCGGAATTCCGGGTATACTAATAAATGCAACTCATTTGCAATAAACGCTCTGAGAGAGGAAGGAGGCCATGCCTTGGCAGCGCAATCGGATCGGCGGCGGTACGGCACCGTCGCCCTGCTGATGGCGGGAATCCTGCTGGTTTCCGTCGCGGTCACCGCCTTCACCCGGGTCACCGGGTGGGAGGAAGGCCGGCTGAAGCTGGTCGCCGCCTCTTATCCCGTCTATATCGCGGCCCTCAACCTCACGGACGGAGTGGACGGGATCCGGCTGACCAACCTTGTTCCCGCGCAGACCGGCTGTCTGCACGATTACCAGCTCTCCCCCGACAACATGATCACCCTCTCCGGGGCGGACGCGCTGATCCTGAACGGCGCGGGCGCAGAAAGCTTTCTGGACACGGCGCTGGAACGGTATCCCTCGCTGGTGACGGTTGATTCCTCCGAAGGGGTCGCCCTGCTGGAAGCTGGGCATGTCCACGACCACGATCACGACCATGAGGGCGAGGACGGCCACGAGGAAACCGGGACAGGCGAGACGGCGCACGCGTTTTATAATGAACATATCTGGGTAAGCCCCAGCCGGTATATCCGCCAGGTGGAAAATATCCGGGACGGATTGGCGGCGCTTGATCCCGACCACGCCGACCAGTACCTCGCCAATGCGGCGACCTATATCGCGCAGATCGAAGCCGTGCAGCAGGAGCTGCGGGATGCAGCCGCCTCCCTTCCGGCGGCAGTCTGCATTACCTTCCACGATTCGCTGACCTATTTTGCCGAGGAACTCGGTCTGTATCCGGTCGCCGCCCTCTCGATGGGAGAGGAAGGCGGCGTTTCCGCCGCCGATATCCGGGAGGCCGAAGAGGCTGCCGCCGACGCGGGAGCGATCCTCCTGCTTTACGACCGGCAATATCCGGTGGAATACGCGTATGTCGCCGACCGGGCCGCCCTGCACCGGATTCTGACATTGGACATGGCGGCCGGCGGAGAGGCGCGAAAGGACGCCTGGCTGGAAGCGATGCGGAACAACGCCGCCGCCCTGCGCGAAGCCGCTTAACCTTCCTGCCGGCCCCCTTCTCCCCCCGCGTCTATTCCGGCGCGCGAAAGGATGAACTTTTATGAGCAACTGCGGACTTCACTGCCTGAAAATCAACCATATCACTGTAGCCGTCGGAGGGACGATCCTGCTGCGGGACGTTTGCCTGCACGCCCACTGCGGGGAGCTGACCGCGCTGATCGGACGCAACGGGGCGGGAAAATCCACCCTGCTTAAGGCCATCCTCGGCGAGCTGCCCCACACCGGAAACGTGGAATTCAGCGGGCACGACGGCCGGCCCGCCGGAAAGCTCCGAATCGGTTATGTTCCCCAGTCGCTGAGCGTGGACTCCGGCTCCCCCGCGACGGTATACGATATGATCCAATCCCTGACCGGAAGCTATCCCGTCTTCCTGCCTCGGCGGAAAAAAACGGTGGAGGCGCTGCGGGCTCATCTTTCCCGCTTCAACGCCGCCCAACTGCTGGATAAGCCGGTGGGGAGGTTGTCGGGAGGGGAGCTGCAGCGGGTGCTGCTGGCGGCCGCCACCCTTCCTGCGCCGGACCTGCTGATCTTGGACGAGCCGGTCTCCGGCGTGGATCAGGCGGGGCTGCAGCTCTTTTACACCATTCTCGAGCAGTTGAAAACAAGCTGCGACATGGTGATGCTGCTGGTCTCCCATGACCTCGACTTTGTGCGGAAGCACGCCGACCGGGTGGTACTGCTCGACCGGGAGGTGGAGGCCGTCGGCCCGCCGGCGGAGGTGTTCGCCGGCGAGGCCTTCCAGCGGGCTTTCCCGAGAAATACGGCCATCCCTCCCACCAGCGCCCCGTAATCCTCCGGACGGCGGCGTTCCTGATTCTATACCTTTTGTATTTTCCGATTTTTCTATACTTTTCGCAAAGGGAGATTGCCATGCTTGCAACGTTATCCGACCTTCTATTCGGCTGGTGGCGGTATGACTTCATGCGCTGCGCCTTTTTTGCGGTGCTGCTGATCATGCCGCTGTTCGCCATGCTCGGCACGCTGGTGGTCAACAACGGCATGGCCTTTTTTTCGGATGCGCTGGGGCACTCCGCCCTGACCGGCGTGGGGATCGGCGTGCTGCTCGGCCTGTCGGAATACCGGCTGATTATGGTGGTGTTCGCCGTGCTTTTCGCGCTGGTGATGAACCGTATCCGGCATTCCCGCCTGTCCTCCACCGATACGGTGATCGGGGTGTTTTCCTCCTGCGGGGTGGCGCTCGGCCTGGTCATCCTTTCCCGCGGCGGGAGCTTTTCGAAGTATCAAAGCCTGCTGATCGGCGACATCCTCAGCATCTCCCGGGGGGAGTTGCTGGTGCTCGGGATTACCCTGCTGGTCACCGCCGGGATATGGCTTCTCTGCTTCAACCAGCTCCACGCGTTGAGCATCAGCCCCGCCCTGGCCCGGAGCAAGGGCGTCCCGGTGCGGCTGCTGGATAACCTCTTCGTGGTGCTGATCGCCGTGATCGTCATGCTGGCCATCCAGTGGGTGGGGCTGCTGATCATCAACGCCATGCTGATCCTGCCGGCGGCCGCCTCCCGCAACGTTTCCCGCAGTATGCGGAGCTATCACCTGCTGGCGCTGATCTTCGGCCTGTTCTCCGGCGTGCTGGGGCTGTTCCTCTCCTATCACAACGCGGTAGCCGCCGGGCCCATGATCGTTCTGATCGCCGCCGCCCTCTACTTCGGCACCTTCGCCCTCCGGGCGAAAGAGGACAATGGGTAATATTTGAAAGAATTTATCCCATATGTATAAGCAAGGGCGAAAAATCCCGTTATGCTGGAAAGCATAACGGGATTCTTTACATCAGCGGGGAGAACAGGCTGAACACCGCGCCGGTGAGCTTGCGATACCAGGGGCGGTTCATGACCTCCTCCAGCGTGATCTCCCGGGACTGGGCGAGGGTCTGTTCAATGTCCGTTTTCACCGCCTCCACCGCCGGCGCGTCACAGAAAAACACGCCGTTTTCATAGTGGAGGAACAGACTGCGGAAATCGAGGTTGACGGAACCGACCGTGGCGCATTTGTCGTCGAATACCATCAGCTTGGCGTGGATAAAGCCGGGGGTGTATTCGAAAATCCGGACCCCCGCCTCCAGCAGATGACGATAGTTCTCCCGGTTGACCACCCCGACATACCAATGATCGGGAATGGCAGGGGTGATGATCCGCACGTCCACCCCGCTGCGGGCGGCCAGGCAGAGGTCGTCGCTCAGGTCATGGTCAATGATGAGGTAGGGCGAGGTCAGCCACAGGTAGTCCCGCGCGCCGCCCGCCGCCTGACGGATCAGGTCCAGCGCGGGATTCTTCGGGTTGTTGGCCGGGCCGTCCGCATAGGGCTGAAAGTACCCCTTGGCCTCCGGAACCGGCTGTTCGATCAGATACCGGGGGAAATCCTCTCCTACATGGTGGACCGAGACATCCCACATCTGCAAAAAAGTCACGGTCAGGCTGCGCACGGCGCCGCCCTCCAGACGGATGCCCACATCCTTCCAATGCCCGAAGCGGGAATTGATGTTGATGTATTCGTCCGCGAGGTTGACTCCTCCGCAGTAGCCGATCTGACCGTCCACCACCACGATCTTCTGGTGATTGCGGTAATTCATATAAAAATCTGAAACAAACCGGTGGGCGGGGCTAAAAACCGCGGCCTTAAAGCCCTCCGCCGTCAGCAGCTTATCAAAATTATCCGGGATTTTGAAGAAGCAGCCCACGTCGTCGTACAGCAGCCGCACCTCCACCCCCTGCCGGATTTTCTCCAGCAGCACAGTATGGATGCGGTTCCACAAAACGCCGGTTGCCACAATGAAATATTCGAGGAAGATATATTTCTCCGCCGACCGGATATCCTGCTCCAGCCGGTCGAAGTACGCCTCTCCGCTCGGGAAATACTCCGCGGCTGTACCGGCGAACAGCGGGTAGCCGTTCGCACGCAGCGAACCGGCGTAAGTCGCGCAGTCGGGCCGGCTTTCACGGAACGTCCTTGCCGTCTCCTCATCCTGCGGGAGGTTGGCGAAGCCGTCCGTAAAGGATTTCTGGATCGCACCCCGCTCCTTCTTATTGAAATCCACCCGCCCCCAGGCAAAGTATAGCAGAAGGCCGAACACCGGAATGGCGAGCACGATCACCAGCCAGGCGATCCGGTAAGCGGAGCTGTCGTGCCGGTTGATCAGCGAAACCACGGTGAGAAGCGCCACCACATCAAAAAAGATATAGAGATACGCGGCGTTGGTCCGCAGGAAATAGGAGATCAGCCACAGCGCCACCAGCTGCAGAATCACCAGCAGGCCGATAATCCCGAGCCGCAGATACGTGGCGAAGGAACCGGCCGCCTCGAGCGGATGCTCCTGCCGGGCATGATCCTGCTTCCTTTTTATTTTTCGGCTGTCTTTGGGTTCCTTCATGGATTTTCCGTCCTTTCCGGCATCCGTTCCGCCGGCATGCTGACCCGTTCCGCCAGGTCCTTTGTTTCCTCGTTCGCGGGTTCTTTCCGCTGCTTTTCCGCCATTGTTTTTTCCTTTATCCTTACCCTTCCCGCCCCCGTCCGGCGGGAAACACGGCGATAGACCAGAAAGGTCGCCAGCAGCACCCCGACGAATACCCCCATCGGGATCAAAAACTCGGGAGAAAGCGGATCGTGCGCCGCAGAACCCATTAAGGTCAGGGTTGCCGCCTGCGGCAGCGCACCCACATAGGAAGCGAGCAGATACCGGGAAAACCGGACTTCCTTCGCCCCGGCGAGCAGGCTGACGCTGTCGGTGGAAATTCCCGGCAGCAGCCGCAGCGCCGCGATCGAGCCGAACCGATCGAGCGCGTCCGCGTCCAGCAGCCGGTCCAGCGTCCGGTTCCTCCCGCGGAGGAAGCCCAACAGCTTATCCAGCCACCGTTTTCCGAACCGCCGCCCAATAAAATAATCGAGGGAAAATTCCATCAGCAAAAACGCCAGCGTCAGCAGAAACGCCGCCAGAGGGGAAAACAGCAGCCCGGTGAGCAAATATAAAAGGGGCTGGGGCAGCAGGACGACGGTCGCCGCTTTCAGCAAATACAGCCCCGCCATCGCGGGAATGGCGCCGGGAGAATTCTTGAACCGCGCGGCAAACGCCTCCGGGTCCATATCCACCACCTGCAGCACCAGTATGACGGCGGCGATCAGCAGGACTGCCGCAATCAGCAGAATCCAATACGGACGATTGTTCTTCTTCGAAAGAGCTCCAGCCAGCTCTTTCGCCGCGCCCTTTTCCCCACTTGCCCCATACGTATCATTCTTTCCGTTTTTCGGCACCCGATCCGCCCCCTTTTCATAAACCGGTATTCCGGCGATTTTCATCGGCGTTTCTTCTATTATAATGATTTTTGACGCGTTCGGCAATGGAAAAGAAACCGGCGGAAAACCACCGTTAGGAAAAACTTCCTTTGCTCCTTTACCTCTGAAAGCCCCGACGTTTTATTACAAAACTGTTACCGGTTTCCTTCCTGAAGCCGGTTGCTTTTCCCCTGTTTCGCGGTATACTGATAAGAGAACCCTCTGCCGGACAAGCGGAGAAACAAGCCGCTGCCGAAAAACGGGCCGGCCGCCGGCCAGAAGGAGGAAAAACGCAATGAACCGATTCGCTTTCTTCACCGCCTGTTTTCCCTCCCGGTCCGCCCGCGCTGTCCGCCTGCGCGCTTTTGTCTGCGTGCTCGCCGGCGTTCTGCTGTCGGCAATGCTGGCAGGCTGCCGACGGAACAACCGTGTTCCCGAATCCTCCCTCTCTGTTTCCCCGCCGGACAGCGCCGCGGTCTCCTCCGGACCGGCCGAGCCCGCGCCGCCCCGGGTGGATCTTATTAAACCCGGCGGCACGGCGGATTCCATCCCGGAGCCGGAAAAGCGCCCCCTTCCCACCGACCCGCTGCCGGTAGAGGCCGCCATTCCCGCCTCCGGCGAAACCAAATACGCCATATGGGGGACGACGTTCGGGCTGTCTCCGTTCAGCTATGAGATTCCCCCCGCGAACAGCGATTATGCTCCGCAAGCTCCGCTCCTGCTGGGCTTGCTGGGAGAAGGAGGCCAAGTGCTGTTCGAGCCGCAGTACGACTACCTTGCCATCCTCTCCCCTTCGAGGCTTGTGGTAGCGCGCGCCGACTATTCCGCGCAAGGCGATTCACTTTTAAAAGCCTATGCGCTGGCGGATATCTATGGAAACCCGCTGACGCCGTTTGCTTATCACTATATTTACTTTGATCGCTCCTATTACGATGAAAAAAACACCGTCGGCGTCGCTGAACGGGTGGAAGCCGGCCGGGAGCTTTACTGGCTGATCGACACGGACGGGCAGGCGGTAAGCCCTTATGTCTGGTCCTGGCTGGCCTATGATCCGATAAACGACGGCTTTTCCGCCGTCTATGACGACTGTGTTTATCAGCTGTCGCCGGACGGCGCGATTCAATCGGCCCAGCGGGGACATTCCCTGCTGATCGAATGGCGGCCGGACAGCGGAGAGCCCCGGTACTTCGGGATCAACGATTCGGAGCTTTCTCTCAATATTTTGGATATCATCAAAACCTCCCGAGCCGGCATGTCTTATTTTCCGTACGCCTCAGTTCAAGACCGAACCCCGCTGTTTCGTATTCGATATACGGGTGTGGACGGGCGGCGGCATATATCCATTTATGACGACTGGCTGATACTGGATGACGAGGAAAATACCGTCCGTCAGGCTTCCTATAACATCGCCGCCGCGCTGGGCGAGCTGCTGGCCGGGCATTCGGATGCGCTCTATTCTTCCAACAGCGAAGAGTTTACGGCGGCAAGGTAAAGGCAGCGGCGCCTCAAGCGAGGCTGCTGTTGCAGACGATATCCGCGGAGCGGCTTAAGATGCATAAAACCGCCCGCGTGGGGAATACTTCCAGCGCAGGCGGGTTTCCGCAGGCGGTTTTTCTCTTTTTAATAACCGCTTATCCCTTGATTTTCCAAAAGTAATCGGCTATAGTAGGCTATAGAGAATCGCGAGCGGTCCTGCAAGGGATTTCCTGGCTGTCACAGCCTGGCGATGATCGCTAATATCTCCACGGGGTCTTTTCCGCAGTTGCGCACCGCATGCCCCTGTCCCGAACCGGTTACCGTTGCATCCCCGGCATGCACCACGCGGGTTTCTCCGTTGTCGTTGAACTCCGCGGCGCCGGCAAGAAAATAAAAAAGCTCTTCCTCTCCCTCATGGACATGATAGCCGATGGAAGCGCCTGCCGGCAGTGTTATCCGGGAAAAAAGCCGCAGGCCGGCGGCATAATCCCCCGGCTGAAACGCCGGCGTAAGCGTCACCGTACCGTCGCCGCCCCGCATGTTCTCCCGTTTTTCTGAAATCATACCTTCTGCTGTGCGAATCATCGTTTTCGCTCCTCCTTATGGTTTTTCCGCGGTTTTGCCTGGCATCTGCGCCCTGTGCTTTTCCGCGTTTTCTATAGGCTAATTATACGCCCGGGCGGACGATTCCGCAATCCGCGGTTCGTGTCCCTGGAAATCCCGCGGGCCCTGTGAAGCTCACAGTCGGCGGTCGTTCTGTTATTCCTGTTATTCCCGCGGTCATGCGGGGAACCGGCTTCGCGCTTTGTTCCTCGCACCCGCGAAAAAAAGAAGGAGAGATATCTTATGGCAAAGTATGTGTGTTCGGTCTGCGGTTATGTATATGACCCGGAGGAAGGCGCGGAGGATCAGGGGATCGCTCCCGGCACGCCTTTTGAGGATCTGCCGGAAGATTTTGTCTGCCCGGTCTGCGGCGTCGGCAAAGAGCTGTTCGAGGTACAGGAATAATCCCTCCGCCGCGAACGCATAAAGCAGTGCAAAAACAAGGGAACGGATGCAAAATGAAATGTTTTGCATCCGTTCCCTTGTTTCTGTTGGATCGGACATAACCGACCGCCGTGATTCCCCACCCGCAGGTATTCTCCCGTATACGCCATCTTCACCGCTGAAACGTTCAGCCGGATAATAAAATAGGCAACAGGAAAAAAGCGGCTGCATCCATCACCGCGGAAAGGCGCAGAATAAAAAAGAATACGGTGACTATGTTCTCAGCTCATCCATTTTTCCGTTTTCTCGCTGTTAACAGAAGACTGCGCCGCCGCCAAAGGAAATCCACCGGTTTCCTTTTCTGCGGTGCGGGCCGCCGTTCGGCCAAAAGAAAAACCTGCGGCGCGCGACTTGCTCACCGCAGGTGTGGCTGCGGAACTAGGATTCGAACCCAGACAAACAGAGTCAGAGTCTGTCGTGCTACCCTTACACAATTCCGCAATATCTCTGATCCAGTACATCCCAAAGGGCATTGCACGGGAACAGCGTTATTATTATATCCGATTTTGCGTATTTGTCAAGCGTTCCCGGAAAATCCTTCTTGGAAATTTTTCGGCCGCCTTTTCAGACCGGAAATCGGGCGACCGCCCGGGAGACGGTTGTCTCCCGGGCGGCTCTGCCTAAAACGGTGAAATTACTTCAGGCCGTTCTCGTACTGCTGGATCATCTTTTTGACCATCTGGCCGCCGATGGAACCGGCCTGCTTAGAGGTCAGATCGCCGTTGTAACCCTGCTTCAGGTTCACGCCGACTTCGTTCGCGGCTTCCATCTTGAAGCGGTTCAGGCCTTCGCGGGCTTCGGGGACAAGAGTCTTGTTGCTAGACATGATTTTCTACACTCCTTAAATATTTGGGCGGCGCGGAGGCCGCCGTGAAATTGTATTGCGTTTGCCTGTAGTATTGTGCGCCCGCAAAAATTGAATATTACAGGAAACTTGTGTTAGAAAACGCGCTTTTTTCCAGCGCTTTTTTCATCTTTTATCGGCCAGACCGCCTGTCAGGAGCCTGCGATCTGCCGTCCCTCATGATTCAAGGTATAATTTTCCGTGTAAATCATCTCGGACGCCCGGAGGAACGTATAGCCCTGACGCTGAAGCGTTTCGATAATGGACGGGAGCGCCTCCGGCGTGTGCTTGGCCGCGTTATGAAACAACACGATGGAACCCGAGCTGACCTGGGAGACGACCCTTTTCGTGATTTCCTCCGCCGTCAGCCCCTTCCAGTCCAGCGAATCCACATCCCACTGAATACAGGGCATTCCCAGCATGTCGGTGGTCTCCAGCAGCGCGTTGTCATAGTCGCCGTACGGCGCGCGGAAAAGCGTGGGACGTTTTCCCGTCGCCGCCTGGATTTTGTCGCTGCACGCGTTGATCTCCCGGATCATTTCCTCCCGGGACAGTCCCGGCATATGCGGATGGGTGTCCGAATGGTTCATGATTTCATGTCCCGCGTCGTGCAGCGCTTTGACTGAATCGCCGCAGCGGTCCACCCATTCCCCCACCACAAAAAAGGTGGCGGATACGTCATATTTTCCCAGTATGTCGATCAGCTGTTCGGTATCCTCGTCCCCCCAGGCCGCGTCAAAGGTCAGGCTGACCACCTTGTTCGACCGGTCGGTACAGTAGATGGGCAGCCGCCGTTTCGCGGCGTTGGCATAGGCGTAAGGAATCAGCGCCGCGGCCGCCACCACCAGCACGGCTAAAAGGAATACCACCGCCAACACCGCCGCGAGATGCCGCTTGGTCAGCACCCGATACCGCCCGATTTTCATTCCTATCGCTCCCTTCGCCCGCCCGGTCGAGCGGAATCCCTTTCCTTTTATCTCTATGCGGAAAGGGCCGTCCGCATAACCGGCCGAAACGCCGGGAAACAGAAACGCCGAAAAAAGCGCCTGCGGGGTCATACGTTACAGCCCGCAAGCGCTTTCTCTTGTCGTTTTTTCGTTCCAGCCGCTCTAACCGCTCCAGCCGCTCCAGCCGCTATTCGGCAAAGGTATCCGGACCCGGCCCGACAACGGAAGGCCCATCGGCCACGTCCAGAAACTCGCCGGGGTTCTCGCGGATATAGCGGATACAGCCTTCCATCGGCCTCTCCTTCTCGGCGGCGGCGCGAAACTGCTCCTGGATCGCCAGCAGCCGTTCTTCATCATACGGTTCCCCCGCGGCGGCGCGCAGAGCCGCCGCGCACTCCGGCGCGTCCATCAGCTCATATCCGTCGGCGGCCAGAGAAAGAAACCGGCCGGAGGGACTGTGCAGATAGGTATACAGGGTGCTGCCCTCCAGCTCATGCCCGGTCAGCCACACGCCGTACACGGCGCAGCGTCCCCGGGATAGCAGCGGAATCGTTTTGTAGGCGTCCGGCTTGCGCCTATCCAGCTTGGCGAGGAGATTCGCCGCCACCGCGTCCACCAGCTCTTCATCCGGAACCGACGTCAGAAGCTCGCCAGTCATCACGCGATACTTCTCCTGCAGCCGATCGCCCTCGTCCTTCCGGGTCTTGCGGGAGCTGCCCCAGAGATACAGCCCCACGATCAGGGCCAGGAAAACCAGCAGAACCAGATTAAACCCGGTTTCCCCCACGGCAAAAAAATTCGTTGCAGGCAACGGCGTCATAGAAACCTCCCTATCCGTGAAAGCAAAAAATACAGGAAGCTTTTCCCTGCTTTTCTCTTCCCCGTTTCCTATTATGTAGCGAACACAGCGTTGCGGTCGTTCGACCGTAAGCTCTGAACATAAATCCAGTATAATACAGCCAGGCAAAAAACGCAAGACTTTCCCTGAAAGCGCGGCCGGGACGTCCGCTCTCGCCTTTTCTCATCCCTTTTGCGAAATCGTTTGCTTTCTCCGGCGAAGGCCGGTATACTTAAAACTAGAAACAACGAAAACAGGAGGAATCCGGATGGCCCAGCCTATTTACCTGATCGGCAACGCTCATATCGACCCTGTCTGGCTCTGGAAGCGGAGCGAGGGTCTTTCGGAGATCAAATCCACCTTCCGTTCCGCCCTCGACCGGATGGAGGAGTTCCCCGACTATATCTTCACCTGTGGGTGCGCCTCCTATTACCACTGGATCGAGGCGGTCGATCCCGGTATGTTTGAGGAGATTCGCCGCCGGGTGAAGGAGGGCCGGTGGCACCTCGTGGGCGGCATGTGGGTGCAGCCGGACTGCAACCTTCCCTCTGGGGAAGCATTCGCCCGCCACATTCTGTACTCCCAGCGGTATTTCAAAGAAAAATTCGGCGTAACCGCCACCGTGGGATATAATGTGGATTCCTTCGGCCATAACGGGATGCTCCCCCAGATGCTGCGAAAGGGCGGGATGGACTGCTACGCCTTCACCCGCCCGGGCGCGGAGGAAAAGCCCGGCCTGCCCAACCTTTTCCTCTGGGAATCCCCCGACGGGAGCCGGGTTACCGCCTTCCGCACCGTGTTCGGCTATAACCACAGCTACAACGGCTGCCCGGAAAACGGGAAGGAACCCTGCCTCGCCAAGCTGGACGTGATCCGGCAAACGGCGGAGGAGCAGAACCTTCCCTTCCAGCACTACTACGGGGTGGGGAACCACGGGGGCGGTCCGAGCATCCGGGAACTGACCCTGCTCACCGCCGCCTGCGCGGAGGAGGAAGCGGTTCGCTTTTCCTCTACCCGGCAGTATTTCGACGACGTGGCCGCGGCCGGGCTGACCGACCGTCTGCCGGTGGTACGGGACGACCTCCAGCACCACGCGAGCGGCTGTTACGCGGCGCATTCCGCCATCAAGGCCGCCAACCGGCGGACCGAAAACGCCCTGCTCGCGGCGGAGACCTACGACGTCCTTGCCGCCGCCCTCCTGTCCCTGCCGCCGCAGCGTGAGACGCTGACAAGGGCGTGGGAGAAGATGCTGTTCAACCAGTTCCACGACGTTCTCGCCGGGTGCTGTCTTCGGGAGGCGTGCGACGAGGCGCTGGATTCGTTTGCCGCCGCCCGGGACGCGGCGAACAACGCGGCGGCGCTGGCCCTCCAACGGCTTTCCTGGAATGTCCGCACCACCGACATTCTCGACCGTTCCCCCTGCCAGAAAAACGGCTGGAAGCTGTGGGAAAAAGAAGGGAAGGGTGCGCCCTATGTGGTGTTCAATCCTCATTCCTTCCCGGTCTCGCTCCCCCTTCCGATCAACCTGACCAATACCGGCGTAACCGACGAGCAGGGCCGCCCCCTTCCCGTCCAGACCATCCGCGGCCCCCAGACCAACGGGGAGGACCTTTTTAACATGCTGTTTATGGCGGAGCTTCCCGCCTTCGGCTACGCGACCTATTACCTGTACCAGGATCATCTGTTCGACCTGCCGGCGGCCGAACCGGCCGTAACGGCCGGGAAAAACTATCTGGAAAACGAGCGGCTGCGGGTGGAATTCGATCCGGCGGCCGGCGGCATCGTCCGGTTCACCGACAAGGCGGCGGGGAGGGAGCTGGCGGCGGGCCCGATGGCGCGGGCGCTGGTGATGGACGACGCGGTCTCCGATACTTGGGCGCACGGGGTGTTTACCTTCGACAACGAGGCCGGGACCTTCAGCGGGGCGGAGCTGCGGGTGCTGGAAAACGGCCCGGTCCGCGCCGCCCTGCGGGTAACCAGCCGGTACGGCGCCTCCACCCTTACGCAGGATTTTTCCCTCGCCGCCGGGCGGGCGGTGCTGGACGTGCGCTGCCGGCTGGACTGGCACGAGCCGCTGAAAATCGCCAAGCTCTCCTTCCCGGTGCGGACGGAGGAGCCCCGCGCCGCCTATTCCCTGCCCTTCGGCTTCCTGACCAAGGAGGCGAACGGGGAGGAGGAGCCTTCCCACGAATGGGCCGGGCTTTACGGCCGGGACGGGGCAGGGCTGGCCCTGCTGAACGACGGCAAATACAGCTTCTGCGCCAAAGGGAACGATTTGCGGATGACCGTCGCCCGCAGCGCGGTCTACGCCGACCATTTCGGGAAGCGGGACGACCTGGTGGAATATATGGACCTGGGCGAGCAGTTTTTCCGCTATTCCCTCATCCCCTATTCGCAGAACGACCCCTCCGCCGTCGTGCGGGAGGCCGCCCTGCTCAACCGGCCGCCGGAGGCGGTCATGGAAACCCACCACGGCGGCGTGCTGCCCCCGATATGCGAGGGAATCCGGCTGTCGGCGGATAACGTGCTCGCCGCCGCGCTGAAAACCGCCGAGGACGGGGACGGGTTTGTCCTCCGTCTTGTGGAAACGGCGGGAAAAGCGGCGGTCTGCGGCGTGGAGCTGCCCCTGCTGGGGCGGCGGTTCACCGTCTCCCTCGGCCCGCAGGAGGTGAAAACCCTCCGCTTGTCGGCTCGCTTACCGGCGGGCGGCGGCGAGCTGCAGGAAACGCTGCTGACCGAATGGGCGGAAGCATAAGCCGGGCGGATAAAGCGCCTGCTTCCGCGAGTTTTTATCTGTCTGCATTCCATTTTTTGCTTCGTGGATTCCGTCCGTTTGCCATCGCATTTCGTACTGCCTGATTAGACAGCGATGTTACCTTTTATAGGGCTTGGGATTATTTGTCAGCCCCAGAATATAATCTGTGCTGGTTCCATAATACTCCGCCAGTTTTATCACTGCCCATACAGGGATTTCGTGGATACCCTTTTCATAGCGACGATAAACTTCCCGTTTACAGGATAAGACCTGCGCAATCGCCGCCTGTGTCTTTTCCGCGTCATTTCTCAAATCCGCCAGTCTCTGAAAGTACATCCTCACATCACTCCCTCAGAGTAATGCTACTATTTTGTTGCATACCTCATTCAGATATGCTACAATATCGTAGCACGAATTCGACTCTCTGCGGACAGGCCCTTTCACTGCAAATCGCGAAACAAGCCAAAGGAGGAAGAAACCCATGGATACCTGCTGCTTCACCGGGCACCGGAACCTTCCCGGAGAGGCGATCCCCGCCTTGCAGCGGCGACTGGAAGCGGAAATCCTTGCCCAGATTTCACGGGGATGCCGTCGCTTCGCGGCCGGCGGCGCGCTGGGGTTCGACATGCTGGCAGGGCTGACCGTGCTGAAGCTCAAAAAGAGCCTGCCTGAGCTCCTCCTCGTTCTCGTCCTTCCCTGCCGGGATCAGACCAAACGCTGGAGCCGGGTGGAAGCCGCTTCGTATGAATACATCCGTACACAGGCGGACGAGGAGATTATTCTCTCGGAAAGCTATTATCCCGGCTGCATGCATAAGCGCAACCGGTACCTGGTCGATCACAGCGACGTATGTATCGCCTATCTTTCCCAGCCGTCCGGCGGCACGGCGTACACCGTGGATTATGCCCGGCGGAAGGGCATGCCCGTAATCAATCTGGCGAAAACAACGGTGTGACAGCACAAAACCGGGGAGGCCTCAACGGCCTCCCCGGTTTTTGATGGGAACGGCGAGTCTCTACGTCCCATAGGGAGCTCGGCGGCGTCCAACCGGTGCATGTGCAGCACTCGCTGATGGGTACAATCGGGACACACATTCCCCACCGCGAACCAGCGGGGATGGACGCGGACATTCAGGCGGTCTTCGCAGCCCTCCCGAATCCGCTCGGCCAGGTCGCGGTGGATGCGGGTTTTCAAGCAATCACTCTCCTGTTGACAAAGCGGCCGTCAGAGGGCGGACTGCACCTTACAGAGCGCCGCGTATTCGCCGTCCCTGGCCATCAGTTCCTCGTGGGAGCCCATCTCGCGGATACCCTCCCCGTCGATATAGGCGATCTCGTCCGCCCCGCGGACGGTGGAAAGCCGGTGGGCGATCACCAGCGTGGTACGGCCTTTGGCCAGTTCGTCAAACGCCGCCTGGATGTGCGCCTCGGTCACGGTATCCAGGGCGGAGGTCGCCTCGTCCAAAATCAGGATGGGCGGGTTTTTCAGGAAGATGCGGGCGATGCTCACCCGCTGCTTCTGCCCGCCGGAAAGCATCATCCCCCGTTCGCCCACATAGGTCTGGTAGCCGTCCGGCATGGCGAGGATATCCTCGTGGATTTCGGCGCGCTTTGCGGCCTCCACCACCTCCTCGTCGGAGGCGTCCACCCGCCCGTAGCGGATATTCTCCATGATCGTCCCCGCAAAAAGGAACACGTCCTGCTGGACGATGCCGACGCTCCCCCGCAGGGAGGCGAGGGTCACGTCCCGGATATCCCGCCCGTCGATCGCAATGAATCCGGCGGTGGGCTCATAAAACCGGGGGATGAGGTGGCAGAGGGTGCTCTTCCCCCCGCCGGAGGGGCCGACCAGCGCCAGCGTTTCCCCCGCGCGGATACGGAGGTTAACCCCGCTGAGCACCCGCACGTCGTCGTCATACGAAAAGGTCACATTCCGGAAAACGATCTCCCCCTTTACGTCGGTCAGGGGCGCCGCATCCGGCGTGTCGGCGATCTCCGGCTCTACCGCCATCAGCTCCTGAAAGCGGCGGAAGCCCGCCATGCCGGTGGTATACTGCTCCACAAAGGAGGAAAGCCGGCGGATCGGCTGCAAAAAGGCGCCGACGTATAAAGTGAAGGTAATCAGGTCGATATAACTGAGGGAGCCGCCCATAATCAGCACCCCGCCGAAGGCAATCACCGCCACGTTCATGATGCTGGTCAGGAAATCCATCCCGGCCTGGAAAATGCCCATCTGCCGGTAAAACTCCCGTTTCGCGCCCCGGTACTGGACGTTTCCCCTCTCGAACCGCTCGATCTCATACGGCTCGTTGGTGAAAGCCTTGGCAGTGCGCGCACCCGAAATGCTGGATTCGATATCCGCGTTGATCCCCGCCGTCCGCTCCTTCACCCGGGCGGAGGCGGCGGACATCCGCTTCCGGCGGAAAACGGTGAACGCGACGATCAGAGGCACCAGAATAAAGACCACCAGCGCCAGCTTCCACTGGATCGTCGCCAGCATGACCAGCGCGCCGATCAGGGTGACCAGCGAGATAAACAGGTCCTCCGGCCCGTGATGGGCCAGCTCCACCACCTCGAACAGGTCGTTCACCACCCGGGACATCAGGCTGCCGGTGCGGTTCTTATCGTAAAAACGGAAGGACAGCTTCTGCAGATGGCAGAACAGGTCCTGCCGCATGTCCACCTCCATATATACGCCGAGAAGGTGCCCCCAGTACCCGACGAAATACTGGAAGCCCGCCCGCAGGACATAGGCCAGCAGCAGCGCCGCCATCACCCCGAAAAAGGCGGCGTAGGCGTTCTCCGGCAGCATATGCTGCATTGCGTACCGGGAAACCATCGGGAAAAGCAGGTCCACCGCGGCAATCATCAGCGCGCAGAACATATCGAGAGCGAACAGCTTCCAGTGAGGCTTATAATAGCGGATAAACGGCCGCAGCAGCGGCCGTTCCGTCGTCGTTTTTTTCTGTTTTCCGCTGGTTTTTCCGTTCTTTCTCTCAGCCGAATGATTCATCGCGTACGGTTCCCCCTATATAGGCAGCGTCTATTTTAGCACGCCTGTTTGTCGTTTTTCGGTGTAAAGCCTGCGGATTTCAGGGCAGCGCCTCAACGAGCCCGGAATTATGCGATGGAATCACCGCTCCCGGAGCTCCCGCCAATGCTGGAGATGGACGCCGATATGGCCGACCCCCAGCACAAGCGCCGCCAGAAGCATCCCGATCACCCGCCCGTAGATTCCCAGCAGCAGGAACGCGGCGACCGGCAGGCTCGCGCCCGGCACGGGTACGCCCAGGAACGGGCGGTAGAAATCCTCCAGCGAATGCGGGCCGCGGAAATACCGCAGCCAGTATAGCTCGTACAGCAGCATCAGCAGAAGGGACGCGGCCAGCCACAGGCTCCACGGCGTAAGCGGACCCGGGTTGAAATCCGAAAAGAGCAGCGCGGCGGCGGTGGTTAGCGCCTCCCCGGCCCGCTCCAGGACAAGCAGCACGCGGTTTTCCCCGCCGCTGCGATAGCCCGCGGGGGGATGCTTCGCCCAAAGCAGATTTGGGATAAACAGCAGCAGCAGATAGATAAGCCCCATATAGGAAAAACCGAAGTGCCCGAGCCAATCCGTCACGCCGTTCCCTCCTTCCGTCAACGGGCTTTCCGCCCCGCCAAACCCTTACCGTACGCCGGACGCTTTGATCCGCCGGATCATTTCCGGATAATCGAAGCCCCCCGCGTTGTATGCGTGGGCGGCGAGAACGGCGTTGTCCTCCGGCATGGCGAGGATGACCTGGCTGTACGCGCCAGTGGCGGCGAAGCCCAGCCCCGGGTAAAGCCAGAAGCCGTAGCCGTAATACTCCCCGCCGGCCTCGGTGATCTGGGGACGGGTCGCCTCCCGCACCCAGTCGGCCGACAGGAGGCGTTTCCCCCCGTATATCCCGCCGCCGAGGTAGAGCAGGCCCAGCTTCGCCATGTCCCGGGCGGACATAAACAGCCCGGCCGCGCCGAAGGTCTCCCCGTCCGGGTCGTGCTCCCACGCGATTTCCCCTACGCCGAGGGGATTCATCAGCTTCTCCTGCAAATAGTCCTCCGTCCGCCGCCCGGTCGCCTTTTTGATGAGGCGGGACAGCAGGTAGATAGTGGAATTGCTGTAGGTAAACCGGGTTCCCGGCTCGTAGGGCAGGGGCGCGGCCAGTGCCTGACGCAGCCAGTCCCGCGCCGGCGACGCGTACCGCTGATGGTCGAAGAGAAAGCCTTCCTCCAGTCCCATGGTATGGGTGAGCAGATGGCGGATCTTTACCCGGGCAAGCTTTTCGTCCGCATCCGCCGGCCACTCCTCCTCAAAAAAGCGGGAAATCGGGTCGTCCACCGACAGGTATCCCTCGTCCTGCGCGATGCCGACCGCGGTGGCGGTGAAGCTCTTGGTGACGGAGAAGCAGTCCAGCCGCTGGACCATCGGCTGGAACTCATGCTCGGTCCATTCCCCATCCTTGACGTAAACAAACCGGAACACATGGGTATCCGGCTTCCCCATTTCCCGCTTAAGCGCTTCGATCATCGCCGTTTCCTCCCCGTTACCTGTTATCTGAACCTGTTCTATAGATTCCCGGTTTCCAGCGTTGCGAGGGCGCAGCCGAGCGGCGGCAGGCGGAGAACATTCCCCTCGATCCGGCCGTTCCCCATGCTGACCGTCCCACCCCGCCACTCTTCCGGCAGTGAAAGGAATGCGTCCCCCTCCCCGGCGTTCACCCCGCACAGCAGGAGGGAATCGCCGTCCCGCCGTTCATAGCAGAGCGCGCCGGGCGCAGAGTCCAGCGGGCGGAAAACGCCCTCCCTCAGCGCGGGACAGGCCCTGCGTAGCTGGCCGAGCCGGCGGTACCAGTGCAGCAGCCCGGCGTCCTCCTGTCCCCACGGATAGCAGCCGCGGTTGAAGGGGTCGCGGTAGCCCTCCATCCCGGCCTCGTCCCCGTAATACACACAGGGGACGCCGGGCAGCGTATATTGCAGCGCGGAGGCCAGCCGCATCCGCCGCAGTCCCCGCTCCCTCTGGTCAGGGGAAAGCGTTTGCGCGGCCTGCCATTCCCGGCCGCGCCCTTCGGCGGGTTCCCCCGCCAGCAGGGTGATCGCCCGCTCGGTGTCGTGGGTGCCGATGTGGTTCATCAACAGCCGGAGCGCCTGAGGCGGGTAGTTTTCCACAATATCCAGGACCCGTTGAAAAAATACCGCCGGCTCCCCCTCCCGCAAAAAATCGAGGATGGCGGCGCGGAAGGGATAATTCATCACGCTGTCCAGCTGTCCGCCCAGGAGATACCGGCGACGGCGGCCGTAGCTCGCCTTATTGCTCGCGTCCTCCCACACCTCGCCGAGAAGGAGTGCGTCCGGGTCTTCGGCCTTCACCGCCCGACGCATCCCGTCCAGGAATTCGTCCGGCAGTTCGTCCGCCACGTCCAGCCGCCAGCCGGCCGCGCCCTGCCGCAGACGGCTCCGCGCCACGCCGTCCCTGCCGAGGATATAGTCCCGGAAGCCCGCGTCGTTCTCGTTCACCTCCGGCAGGGTGGGGAAGCCCCACCACGCATCGTATTTCTCCGGCCAGCGCTCGAAACGATACCAGTGAAACCAGGGAGACTGCGGGGACTGATACGCCCCAAGGCCGGGATACCGGCCCTCCCGGTTAAAATAGACGCTGTCCGCGCCGGTGTGGCTGAACACCCCGTCCAATATCACGCGGATGCCGAGCTGGGCCGCCGTCCGCAGCAGAGAACGAAAATCCTCCTCGGTCCCGAGCAGCGGATCCACGCGGGTATAGTCGGCCGTGTCGTACCGGTGGTTGGAATGCGCTTCAAAAACCGGGTTGAGATACAGGCAGGTGACCCCCAGCTCCTTCAGTCGGTCCAGCCGGCTTTCCAGTCCCCGGAAATCGCCGCCGAAATAGTCGTTGTTCCGCACCATGCCCTGTTCGTCCGGACGCCAGTCCGGCTGTCCGCCCCAATCCTCCCGCAGCACGCGGCCGGACGGCACGTTCTCCTTTGGCGCGCCGGAACGGGCAAAGCGGTCGGGGAACACCTGATAAAATATCCCGCCGGCCAGCCAGTCCGGCGTAGCAAACGCCGGATCATAAGCGGTCAGCTGCCAGCAGGACGCCCCCGCCCCTTCCGCCTCCGACGCCGTCCCGTCGGGAAGGCGGGCAAGCGTCCGCGGCCCCTGCGCCGTGTCCAGTTCAAACCAGTACCAGTAAAGCGCGGGAACGGCGGGGGTATAATGCACATCCCACCATTCCCGATCCTCTCCTTCCATCCCGGCCCAGAACATGGAGGACCGGGCGGGCGGCAGCTCGCCCTCTTTCTCCACATCCACCGCCGCCTGCCGTACGCAGAGCCGCGCGCCGGTACAGCCCCATTCCCGGGGGAGGAGAATACGGAAAAAGACCGCCCTCCCCGCCGGCTGTGCGCCGAAGGGGGAACGATAGCGTTCATCACGGGAATCAAACAGGGCTTGCAAAGGCGTCATCGCTGAGGCTCCTTTATGATTAATAAGATCGAAAAAGGGGCGCTCCCCTTATCGCTGGAAGAAAACGGGGGACTCCCCGGAATGCGCCGTTTTCTATTATGATTCTTTTTCGCCGTGGAATCAAGCGAAAAAAGAGAGCGGGCCAAAGGAACCGTTCTGCAAAAAAATGCGCGCCACCTTTCGGCGCGCAAGGAATTCCTTCCGGACGAAGACAGCGGCGATTCCTCCTCCCGGTGCAGGATGGGCGATGAAGCGGGAAGGCTTCATCGCCCTAACCACTGCTCCTCCAGGAAACCACCCTTGGCCGCCTTGCGCTGCTTCACCTTCTGCGTACGAAACTGGCCGGGCGGCATACCTTCCGCGCGGCGGAACATCCGGGAGAAATACGCCGCCTGTTTGAATCCGCAGGTGATCGCGATTTCTTCGATACTCAGGGAGGTAAAGAGCAGCGCTTCCCTCGCCAGCCCCAGCTTGTACTGCAGGATATACTGGCCGATGGTCATCCCGGTCAATACCCGGAAGTCCCTGAGGAGGGTGGTGTGGTTGGTATGGTACATCTCGCAAAGCGATTCTACGGTGATATCCTTGTCGTAATTGGTGTGGATATAGTCCAGCACGTTGCGGGCCAATGGCGTGGCCATGATATTATCGCCCATATACCGCGTGTACTCCCGCTCGGCCAGTTGGAGCAGCTCCAGCAGATTCACCCGTGCGCGGCAGGGCCAGTAGCCATCGGTATGCGCGTCCAGCTCGTGGATCGCCGCGCTCATCAGCTCGGAGGCCTTGGAGAGCGACAGGGTATCCAGCGGCAGAACGCCGGTGTAGGCGTAGCTCCAGTCCAGGAACAGATGAAACGAAGGATAGCCGTATTGCTGGCGGAGCAGTTCGAAATCCTCCCGCCGGATATTGTCAATCGTCAGGTTGAGGTTGACGAACCCAGGACCAAAAGCCACCGACTTCGCACGCAGGTCGTGGCTGTACAGCCGCTCCATTTTGATTCCATCGTGCAGGAACAGCAGCGCGCCCGCCTGTAAAAAACAACGATCCTGATTGAGACGCAGGGTCACGCATCCCTCCTCGATCAGGATCATCTGAAGACACCCTTTCGGCGGACGGTGCTGGAAGGTTTCCTCCCACTCGTAGGACAGCATAACCGTACAATCGTAGTAGTCCCGGCTGAGCACGGCCATCCGTTTTCCCTCCTTTCCGGCGGATTCTTTCCGCTTTCCCTTGTTTCAGCGATCCAGCAATATCCCGGCAGCGCCGGAAGCCGCTCCGCACGGTTGAAGAATGTGCAAATCATTCTGTGCCTCCGTCGCGGGCGGCATGCGCTGTTTTTTTCATTATAGCCCTGTTTTCGTGGATATTCAACCGATTTCGCAAAACTTTCTTTGCAAAAAGGCGTTGGAAAGGCCTTGTAAATTGTACAATTTATGAATCATGTACTATCCTATGTATCCGCCCTGTTCGTATTCGTGCTTTCAAATATCGTTACTCTCCAATCCTCCAATTCTCCATTCCTCCTATCCACCTATCCCCTTTCTCCGTCCACACCTTCTCCACCATGGGTTCGCTTCTGTTTACTCCCACATGAAAAATAAGCCTTGCTTTTTCGGTTGGGTTCCTGTAAGATGAAAGCGACATACTTGCTTTAAACCGCTGCGGTTTAAAGCGGCAAAGCAACGAGGAGGGATTCCCTTGCCCAAGGAAACCGTCATTTGGCTGACCATCGGCGTCTATATCGTCTTTATGCTGGTGATCGGGCTGATCAGCACGCGCAGTTCCAAAAGCATCACCGATTTTACCGTCGGCGGGCGGAACGCCGGCGCGTGGGTTTCAGCCCTTTCCTACGGCACCGCGTATTTCTCTGCGGTCATGTTCATCGGTTACGCCGGTTCCACTGGCTGGAAATACGGCATATGGGGCGTTTTACCCGGCATTGGGAACGCAATCTTTGGCTCCCTTCTTGCCTGGCTGGTGCTCGCCCGCCGGACGAGGGAGACCACCCGCCGGCATAAAATCAAATCCATGCCGCAGTTTTTCGCCAAGCGTTTTGAAAGCACGGCAATGAAGCGGTTCGCCGTAGCGGTAATTTTTATTTTCCTGCTGCCCTATTCCGCTTCGGTGTACAAGGGGCTGACCAGCGTGTGCGCGGTTCTGCTCGGGATCGACGAACGGGTCTGTATGGTGGTGATTGCGGTCGCGGCGGCCCTGATCGTCATCCTCGGCGGCTACGTCGCCACCCTGAAGGCGGATTTCGTCCAGGGGATCGTCATGCTGTTCGGGGTATCCGCCCTGATCGTGGCCATCGTCCGCTGCCGCCAGGTGGGCGGCCTGCAGACCGGACTGGAGGCCATCACGGCCAAAACCGCCGACCTGAATCTGGGAGTTAAGGATCACATCGGCCTGTGGGCGACGGTGCTGATGACCTCTTTCGGCACCTGGGGCCTTCCCCAGATGATCCACAAATATTACGGCATCCGGGACGACCACGAGGTGCGCCGGGGAACGGTGATTTCCACCCTTTTCGCCCTCGTCATCGCCGGAGGCGGCTATTTCATCGGCTCCCTTTCCCGCCTGTTCTTCAGCGAACTCCCCTCTCCGCCGGCGGGAGGCGCGGGGCATCCGGACTATCTCATCCCCAATATGCTGGCGCAGGCCGATCTGCCCACAATCCTGGTCGGCGTGGTGCTAGTGCTGCTGATTTCAGCATCGGTCTCCACCCTCGCCTCCATCACCATCACCGCCTCCTCCACCCTGACGATGGACTTTATCCAGGACCGTCTTTTCCCCGGCATGGATAAGCGCCGAGCGGCGCTGGTCACCAAGGCGCTCTGTGCGGCCTTTGTGCTGCTGTCCTACCTGATCGCCAACTCCAACACCCCCATCCTCGACATGATGTCCTATTCCTGGGGAATCCTGTCCGGCAGCTTCCTCGCGCCCTACCTGATCTCCCTGTACTGGAAGGGGATTAACCGGGCCGGCGCCTGGGCCGGGATGCTGGGCGGCTTTTTCGTTGCCCTGCCGCCGGTGGTCTGCAAGCTGTTCCTCCCCTCGGTTTCCCTCCCCTTCTTCGGGGCGGTGAAGGACCTCGGCCCGCATTTCGCCTGCCTGGCGATGGTGCTTTCCGTGGCGCTCTGCCTTGTGTTCAGCCGCATCGCCTCCGCCGGCCGGTGGAAGGGCAGCGCGCCGAACCCCGCTTTTTATGAGGAGGCCGCGCCGACTGAAGAGGCCGCCCCCGCCGAAGCGACCGTCCCCGCCGAAGCGGTTGCGGAAACGGTGAAGGGTTAATCGCCTTCCGATCGTATTTATCGTATTTGTGGTTTTTTGCAGCTTTCCCTCCGGAACCGGACAAACCGGTTCCGGAGGGCTTTTTTGTCCGGGAAAATCCGCATTTCCAGCCATTCCCGGCCCAAAAGGGAAAATAATGCCGCGAAAACTGACGGATACTCTTTACTTTTGACAGGGGAACTAGTAAAATACTATAAAGCGTTTAAACCGTTAAAGCGGACTGTCGTATATGCGCGATAAACGCGCCGTCCTTCAGGGCTGCGATGGGATGGAGGGAAAGATGGAGTTCACGGGTATTACCCTATTGACCGACGATATCAAACGGCTTATTCACTTTTATTCGAATGTTTTTATGACCACCATCGAAGAAAATGACGTGCATTCTCTTTTCACAATCGGCGGCATATCCATTGCTTTATACTCAAAGAAGGCCGCCGAACAGGATATGGAGTTTGATTTTCATGAATACAACGGTACGGGGAACGTGACTTTGAACTTTACCGTAGACGATGTAGATGCGGAGTACGAACGGCTGTTGAAGCAAAAGGTTCCGTTCATTAACCGTCCTGTCGTTCGTCCCTGGGGAGCTAAGTCTTTCCAGTTTCGCGATCCCGACGGCAATATTCTGACCTTCCGGAAAGCGGTAACCCAATAAGACGGCCTCTTCCCATCAGACCTTCCAACGCTGCGACGTATCTCTTCGGCTTTTATCCTTTCCGGAGCCGGTTTCCCGCGGACGGCCGGTCTCCGTTTCCCTACGGTCGCCCGCGGAGAAAAGAGGCTTACATATTATGACAAAGCATCCGATCTGGAATCCGGAAATGGAATGCATGCGCCGCCGCGAGCTGGAGTCGCTCCAGCTGGAACGGCTGAAGGCGCTGGTGGATTACTGTGACCGCAATGTGAAATTCTATCACGACCGGCTGGAAAAGGTCGGGGTGACGGCGGACAGGATCAAAGCGCTCTCGGATATCCAGTACATCCCCTATACCACCAAGGCCGACCTGCGGGACACCTATCCTTTTGGTATGTTCAGCGTACCGCTCAAGGAAATGGTCCGCATCCACGCCTCCTCCGGCACCACCGGCAACCCCACCGTGGTGGGCTACACTCGGGAAGACCTGGACAACTGGGCCGAGCAGGTGGCGCGGCTGGTCTACGCTGCGGGGGCGAACGAAGAAACCATTGTCCAGATCTGCTTCGGCTACGGGATGTTCACCGGCGCGCTCGGCCTGCATTACGGGCTGGAACGGATCGGCGCTACCGTGGTTCCGACCTCGTCGGGCAACACCGAAAAACAGCTTAAATTCATGCGGGATTTCGGCACAACCGCGCTGGTTGCCACCCCATCCTACGCCCTCTATCTCGCGGAAGCCGCCCGGGAGATGGCCGACCGCTTCCCGATGGAACAGTATAAGCTGATCCTCGGCCTGCTGGGCAGCGAGGGCTGCACTCCCGAAATGCGGACCCAGATCGAGCAGCGCTGGGGGAACGGCTTCTTCGCCACCGACAACTACGGCATGTCCGAGCTGAACGGCCCCGGAATGTCCGGCGAATGCCGCGAGCGCTGCGGGCTACATATCAACGAGGACCACTTTCTCTGCGAGGTGATCGACTCGAACTCTCTTGAGGTGCTGGATAAGGGCAAAACCGGCGAGCTGGTGGTGACCGCGCTGACCAAGCGGGGCATCCCGATGCTGCGGTACCGCACCAAGGATATCACCTGCATCGACTATGAGCCCTGCGCCTGCGGGCGGACCACCGCCCGGATGCACAAGATCATCGGGCGCAGCGACGACATGCTGAAAATCCGCGGTGTGAATGTCTTCCCCTCTCAGGTGGAAAGCGCGCTGATCGGCATTACCGAAATCGGCCCCCATTATCAGCTAGTAGTTCGGCGGAAAAATTTTGCCGACACGCTGGAGGTCAAGGTGGAGCTGATCGACGGTTCCCTGCTGGAACGGTACAGCGAGCTGGAGGCGCTCCAGAAACGCATCCACGACCGCATCAAGGCCATCCTGGGCATCGAGATCGCGGTCAGCCTGGTGGAGCCGAAATCCCTCGACCGCTACACCGGCAAGGCCCAGCGGGTACTCGACCTGCGCCGCGAAAACGCCTGACCGCCGGCTCTCCTTTCCCTTCTCTCCCTCTTCTCCCCTTACGTTACCGACAAATTGTCTAAGTTTTAAATTTACAGGCGCCGGCGAGACCGGACGAGGCGCCGGCCATGCCGGCGCAGGAAGGATGATATCCCCATGAAAACCCTGATGCTGGGCAACGAAGCCGTTGCCCGCGGCGTGTATGAGGCGGGCGCGACCGTCGTCTCCTCCTACCCCGGCACCCCCAGCACCGAGATCACCGAGGCGCTCGGCAAATACGAAGAAATTTACTGTGAGTGGGCCCCCAACGAGAAGGTGGCGATGGAGGTCGCGTTCGGCGCGGCCACCGGCGGCGCGCGCAGCTTCTGCGCGATGAAGCACGTCGGCCTGAACGTCGCGGCCGACCCGCTCTACACCGCCTCTTATATCGGCGTAAACGGCGGAATGGTCATCGCCGTGGCGGACGACCCCGGAATGCACTCCTCCCAAAACGAGCAGGATTCCCGCCATCACGCGATCGCCTCCAAAACCCCCATGCTGGAGCCCTGCGATTCGGCGGAATGCCTTGCCTATACCAAGCTCGCCTATGAGCTGTCCGAGCAGTTCGACACGCCGTTCCTGCTGCGGCTTTCCACCCGCGTTTCCCACTGCCGCTCCCTGGTGGAAACGGCGGAACGGGACGAGCGGGAGCTGAAGCCCTACCGCAAGGACGTGATGAAAAACGTCATGATGCCGGCCATGGCCAAGGGACGGCATGTTGTGGTGGAAAAGCGTACCGAAGCGCTGCGCGCCTGGGCGGAAAGCTCCGGAATCAATCAGGCGGAATACCACGACACCCGCATCGGCATCGTCTGCGCGGGCTCCGCTTACAATTACGCCCGGGAAGCGCTGGGCGAGCGGGCCAGCTATTTTAAGCTCGGCATGGTCAATCCGCTGCCCATCCAGTCTCTGATCGACTTCGCCCGCCGCGTTGGCCAGGTGTATGTCATCGAGGAGCTGGACGACATCATCGAAACCCACTGTCGCAAGCATGGCATCCCGGTGATCGGCAAGCTGCTTTTTCCCGCCTGCGGCGAATTCTCTCAGGCGGTGGTGCGGGAAGCCCTGCTCGGCGAGGAACGGCCTTATCATTCCTTCCCCGGGGAGGTTCCCGGCCGTCCCCCCGTGCTCTGCGCGGGCTGCCCCCACCGCGGGCTGTTCTACGCCCTGAAAAAGTATAACCTGTATGTCAGCGGGGACATCGGCTGCTACACCCTCGGCGCGGCGGCTCCTCTGTCCTCCATCGACGCCTGCGTGTGCATGGGCGCTTCCATCAGCGGCCTGCACGGCTTCAACACCGCCCGCGGGCCGGAACAGGCGAAGAAATCGGTCGCCGTTATCGGCGATTCTACCTTCTGCCATTCCGGCGTGACTGGGCTGATGGACATTGCCTATAACAAGGGCGTTTCCACGGTCATCGTGCTGGACAACTCCATCACCGGCATGACGGGACACCAGAACAATCCCGCCAACGGCCTGACCCTGCGGGGCGACCCCACCGTTGCGGTGGATCTGGAGGCCCTTGCCCACGCTCTTGGCATCCGCCGGGTAACGGTGGTGGATCCGTTCGATCTCGACGCGGTACGTGCGGCGGTGGAAACCGAGCTGGCCGTGGAGGAACCCTCCCTGATTATCTCCCGCCGCCCCTGCGCCCTGCTCAAAAACGTGAAGCACAACCCCGCTATGACGGTGGACGCCGATAAATGCACCGGCTGCAAAAGCTGCCTGAAGGCCGGTTGCCCGGCTCTCTCCGTCTACGGAACGGACAACAACGGCCGCGGCCGCGCGGTCATCGACCCCAACCAGTGCGTGGGCTGCGAAATCTGCGCCAAAATCTGCCGGTTTGGCGCAATATCCTTTCCGGCCGCCGGAACCGAAGGAGGAAAATAACCATGCCGAATACGGAAGCCCAATCCAATGTCAGAAATATCATGATCGTCGGCGTGGGCGGACAGGGGACGCTGCTCGCCTCCAAGCTGATGGGCAAGGCCTTTGTGGAAAAAGGCTTTGACGTGAAGGTCAGCGAGGTGCACGGCATGTCCCAGCGCGGCGGCTCGGTAGTCACCTACGTCCGGTACGGGGACAAGGTGTATTCCTCCCTGGTGGAAAAGGGCGAGGCGGACATCATCATCGCCTTCGAACAGCTGGAGGCCGCGCGCTGGCTCCCCTATCTCAAGCCGGACGGCGTCTTGATTACCAGCTCCCAGGCCATCGACCCGATGCCGGTAGTAATGGGGACGGCGGAATACCCGCAGGGGATTCTGCCGGCGATCCGCGAGATGGGCGTTCAGGTAATGGACGTGGATGCGCTGTCCCTTGCCCTGGCGGCCGGATCGGCCAAGGCGACCAACGTTGTGCTCCTTGGGCTGGCGGCCCATTATCTTGGCTTCGATAAAACGATGTGGGTGGACGTGATCCGCACTACCGTTCCTCCAAAAACCGTCGCCGTCAATGAAAAGGCTTTCGAACTGGGTTACGCCGCGATCCGGTAACGGCGGCGCGCCCGTTCTATCCAACCGCCGGTCCGGCGGAGTAAAAAGGAGAGAAACCCATGCCAATCTATCAGCCGGAAATTGAATGCGCTTCGCAGGACTACCTGCACGCCGTCCAGTCGGCGCGCTTGATTAAAATGGTGAAGAGCGCCTATGAAAACGTTCCATTTTATAAAAAGCAACTGAAGGACGCCGGATTGGAGCCGGGCGACATCCACTCCATTGACGACGTCGTGAAGCTGCCCTTTACCATCAAAAACGATTTGCGGGATAATTATCCCTACGGCCTGTTCGCCGTGCCGCCCAGCGAGCTGGTACGCATCCACGCCTCCTCCGGCACCACCGGAAAACAGACGGTGGTGGGCTACACCGCCCACGACGTCGACGTCTGGGCGACCGGCGCGGCTCGCGCGCTGTCGGCGGCCGGCTGCACGACGGAGGATTTCGTCCACGTCTCTTACGGCTACGGCCTGTTTACCGGCGGTCTCGGCCTGCATTACGGCGCGGAGAAGCTGGGCGCCACCGCGATTCCGGTTTCCTCCGGCAATACCAAGCGGCAGGTGCAGATTTTGCAGGATTTCGGCTCGGACTTCCTGTGCTGCACTCCCTCCTATGCTATGTTTATCGGCGAAACCGTACGGGACATGGGGATCGACCCCGCCACGCTGAAGCTGCGCGGCGGCCTGTTCGGCGCGGAGCCGTGGACCGATAATATGCGCCGGGAGATCGAGCGGCTGCTCGCCATCAAGGCCTATGACATCTACGGCCTGTCCGAAATCGCCGGCCCGGGCGTCGCCTATGACTGCGAGTGCCAGAACGGCCTGCATGTGTGTGAGGACTATTTCTATCCCGAGGTCATCGACCCCGACACCCTGCGTCCCTTGCCGGACGGGGAATACGGCGAGCTGGTGTTTACCTGCATCGGCAAGGAGGCCCTTCCCCTGATCCGGTATCGCACTCGGGACATCTGCGCCCTTCATTACGGCGTCTGCTCCTGCGGGCGGACGGTGGTTCGCATGAGCAAGCCCCGCGGACGGAGCGACGATATGCTGATCATCCGCGGTGTGAACGTGTTTCCTTCCCAGGTGGAGCACGTACTGCTGGAGCTGGGAATGGACCCGAACTATCTTATCCTTGTCGACCGTAAGAACAACCTCGACACCATGGAGGTGCAGGTAGAAATGAACGCCGCCCTTTTCTCGGATACGGTGCGGGATATCGAAAACACCGAAAAACGAATCGAAGGCGCGCTGCAAAGCACCCTGAACGTTCACGCCCGCGTCCGCCTGCTCGAGCCGAACACCCTTCCCCGCTCGGAAGGAAAGGCAAAACGGGTGATTGATAACCGGCATCTGTGATTTGGAAAGAGGAGCTGCTTATGCTCGCCTATCACGGCACAACCGTTTGCGGGCTGCGCGTCCTGAAGCCTTTTGCCAATCCCGCCTCCAATCTGGATTATCCCTACGTATACCTGTCTTCCTACAAGGCGCTGGCCTCGATTTATATTTGGAAATTTCCCTTTAAATGGATGACCTTTGAAATCCGGGAGGACGGTCTGCCGGTCTATAACGAATCCTTTGCCAATGGCCTGCGTTTTTTACGGCGGCGTAAAAGGTGTTATTTACACCGCCGAGGGGGATTTTGAAACCGACGCCAACACCACCATCCGTCACGCGGTCATCTCCCGGAAACCAGTGTCGATACGGGGCGCGGATGAGGTGGAGGACGCTTACGAACGGATTCTGCGGTACGAGCGGGAAGGCCGTCTGCTCATCCGCCGTTTTGAGCGGCTCACCGAAGCCGAACGGGCAAGGAATCGCCGGATGGTCGCGAACGAAATCCGGCGGTTGCGGCTGTGGGAAGATATAGAGGATATAGAGGAAATAAAAGCGGCAGAAGCGGGAAAAGAGAAGAATCCCCTCACCCCCTTCGTCCGTGATACCTTCCCCGATGTGTGGGAGGAAACGCTGCGCGGCGAAAATACAGAAAGATAACCAATGAAACAAAGCGCCTCGGCGGAATCATCCGCCGGGGCGCTTTTGTTATTTATTTCCTTCAACAAAAGCTTAGATTTCCCCCCGCTGCTTCATCAGGTACACCTTAAGCACCGCCGTCTGGGTCTTGGCGTCGGCCAGCTCGTTCGCCATCACCCGCCGGACCGCCTCCTCCAGCGGCACCCGCTCCGCCTCCAGGAACTCGTCCTCGTCCGGATTCATTTCGCCGAAGGTGAGCCCGGTGGCGAGATACAGGTGGATGATCTCTCCGCAGTAGCCGGGGGAGGGATACAGCCTGCCGAGGGAAACGTACCGCTCCGCCGACGCGCCGGTTTCCTCCTGAAGCTCCCGCTTTCCCGCCTCCAGCGGATCCTCTCCCCGTTCGAGCTTGCCGGCCGGCAGCTCGTCCAGCACCTCGCCGTAGGGATACCGGAACTGCCGCACGAAAAGCAGCTCGTCTTCATCGGTCAGCGCGGCGATGCACACGCCGCCGGGATGCTCCACCACCTCCCGCAGGGCGGTCTGCCCGTTCGGCAGCTCCGCTTCATCCACCCGCAGGTTGATGATCCGGCCCTGAAACCGGAGGCTCTGGGACAGGGTCTTTTCGGACAGCCTGGTCAAATCGGTCGGGTTGTTCATAAACGGCTCGTCTCCTTCATATACATGGCTTAGATAGCGCCTTTTACGGATGAAACGGGCGGGACACGCCCGAAATGCTGTACTCCGGCCGTTCCCGGTCGGCAAAAAAGAAAGGATGATTATGCCATGGAACCTCTCGTCACCCCGCAGCCAGCCGACAGCGGCGCCGTCCGGGGCTTGATCGCCGCCCTGCGGGGCCGTTACTCCTTTCTGGAGGCCGCCCCGGTGGGAAAAAGCGTCCTCGGGCGGGAAATCATGGGGATGATCCTCGGCAGCGGACGGGAGCGTATCCTGTACGCCGCCGCCTTTCACGGGCAGGAATGGCTGACGTCTCTGGTTCTCCTCCGCCTGTGCGAGGACCTCTGTGAGGCTTTGGTCCGGGACAGGACGGTGGCGGATGTAAATATCCATGAAGCGTTGGCTGGCCGCAGCCTGATCTTTATCCCTCAGGTGAACCCGGATGGAGTGGATATCGCCATCCACGGCTCCGGCTCCGCCGGACACTGCGCCCGCGCGGTACGGGAGCTGGGCGGAAATGAACCGGGACGCTGGCAGGCCAATGCCCGCGGGGTGGACCTCAATCACAACTTCGACGCGGGCTGGGCCGAGCTGCGAAAAATCGAACGGGCAAGCGGCATCGACGGCCCTGCTCCCCGGCAGTACGGCGGGCCGGAACCGGAAAGCGAGCCGGAAACCCGCGCCTTAACCGGCCTCTGCCGCCGGGTTCCCTTCCGCCACGTCCTCGCCCTTCATTCCCAGGGGGAGGAAATCTACTGGCGGTACGGCGAGCGCACCCCTGCCCGATCCCGCATGATGGCGGAGGTCATGGCCGCCTCCTCCGGCTATACCGCCGCCGACCCGGAGGGGCTGGCTTCCCACGGGGGCTTCAAGGACTGGTTTATTCAGGAAACCGGGCGGCCGGGCTTTACCATTGAGCTGGGACGAGGAGTGAATCCCCTGCCAGCCTCCGACCTCAATCCGGTTTACGAAAAGGCGCAGGAGATGCTGCTGCTCGCCGCGTTGATGTGATTATGGATGGGGCTTTCCCTCGCGATAAGCCTGCATAATGTCCCGGAACACCTGCCCGCTGGACGGCGGCGTCCAGGTGATCGCATTCGCCCCTGCACGGATCGTTTCCCGGATGCTTTCCTTCGTCGGGCCGCCGGTCGCGATGATTGCGAGGTCCGGGAACCGTTCCCGGATGGATTGTACGACCCTCGCGGTTTCTGCGGCAGCGGAGACATTGATGATCCGCACGCCGGCCTCCACCCGGGCCGCTACGTCGTCCCGGAAAGAGGCCACTGTCACCACCACCGGGATATCTATACGTTTCACCAGCTCCCGCACCGTTTCATTTTTGGTCGGTGCGTTCACCACCACCCCGATCGCTCCCTGAAATTCGGCATGGAGCGCGAGGTCGATTACCCGCATCCCCTGAGTCAATCCACCGCCAATCCCCGCGAAAACCGGCATATCCGCCGCCGTCATTACCGCCTGGGTAATCAGCGGCTGCGGGGTAAAGGGATATACCGCGATAACCGCGTCCGCGTTGCAGTTGCGGATAATCGCCGCGTCGGTGGTAAACGCCAGTGAACGGATGGTTTTTCCGAACACCCGGATTCCCGAGCATTCCCGGATTTCTTCGGGGACATGGAGCATAAAGCTGCGCAGGTTCCCCTGAAATTCCGGAACGCTACCGGTACTTACTCTTTTCAACGTATCCTGTCCGTCCAGGTCCTTCCCCTCCTCCTGTGGCGAGGGACTGCAAGCCGTCCGCATTCGCCGTTTTTCCTTTTCTATTATACGCGCCGCCCGGCCGGGTTCTGTACCGGCCTCTCCCGGCGGCGCAATCGAGAAATGCTCCCGCATTTCTCCCAAACGACATGATACCATAGCGCCGCCCAACCAGATTCTCTGCCGGCGTTTGCTTGCGGCGCTACTGAGAAATGCCGTTGTCATTTCTCCTTGCCGACATTATACCATACCCTCCGGCAAAAAGCAGCGAAAACATGATGGATAGCAGAAAATCCCTCGTCCTTTTACGGATTTTCTTTCCGGCCGGTACAAAAATGCCGGAAACCCTTTCTTTCTCCCGCCAAATCGGGTACAATGATATATAATTTCGCGCCGCTGGTCAGCGCTGGCATAGTACCGGCCGTGCTGGGCGGCGAATGTTATTTTTTAAGGGGGTTCTTTTCATGCGAAAATTTTTTGAGATCGACCCGCTGGAGCTTTCCGACAATGTCTTCCGTCAGATCGGACGGGACTGGATGCTGATTACCGCCGGGAAGCAGAAGGGCTTCAACACCATGACGGCAAGTTGGGGCGGCCTCGGCGTGCTGTGGAATGCGAACGTCAGCTTTATTTTTGTCCGTCCCTCCCGCTATACCTACGAGTTCCTCGAAAAGGAGAATTATTATTCCCTGTCCTTTTTTGACGACGGAAACCGCCGCCCCCTGCAGTTCTGCGGCGCGCATTCCGGCCGGGATACCGACAAGGTCGCCGCTGCGGGCTTGACCCCGGTGTTCGACGCGCCCGCACCCTACTTTGCGGAATCCAAGCTGACGCTTGTTTGCCGCAAAATGTATTATCAGGATCTGGAGTCGGCGCATTTCCTTGATCCGACCATGATGAGCACCTATCAGAACGGGGATTTCCACCGTATGTACGTCGGGGAAATCGTTAAGGTTTTGAAAGCGGAATAGGGGATAGAGGGAGCTGCAAAATAAGATATTTGTCAGCTTCCCCTGGAGAAAACGCTTGCGGGCCATTGATTGTGCCCCGCATTTTGCCGCCCTGCGGGCCGCAAAGCCGCCCTTTTCTTCCCTCTTCTCCCTGTGTCCTGCTGTGGAAAAGCGCTCAATTTCGCAGGCAACATAGCGAAAATCCTCTATGATAAGGCGAAATCCGCCTTATCATAGAGGATTTTATTTTATGTTTTATACTTTTTGTATTTTCAGCCCGCCCTGTTTCGTCTCTTCGGGTTCCTCCGGCCGGACGGCTTCCAGCGCTTCCCGCAGGGTGTCGAGCGGGGTCAGCCCCGGTTTGATTTTTACCGCGAAATAGGGCTTGGCTCCGGCGCTGATCATCACCCGTCCCTTGAGGGCGGCGGACATTCTGGACCCGGTTTCCATATTCAGCTTCCGCTGATAGAGCAGCAGGCTGTCCTGCTGTTGTTTAACCTCGTAAATTCCCACATCGGCCGCCATATTGCGCAGGAGGGCCACGTCGATCAGTCCCTGCACCGCCTCCGGCGGCTCGCCGAAGCGGTCGATCAGCTCGTCGTACACGTCGAGGGAATCCTCGTGGGTACGGATATCCGCAATGCGGCGGTACACGTCCAGCCTTTGGGCGTTGGTGGAAATGTAGCTTTCGGGAATATGGGCGGAAACCTGCAGGTCGATCAGGCATTCCGCCTCGCGGTTTGCGCCGGGGAGACCCTTCTCCTCGTTTACCGCCTCGCCGAGCAGGCGGAGGTACATCTCGTACCCGACCGCCTCCATATGCCCGTGCTGCTGCGCGCCGAGCAGGTTGCCCGCGCCCCGAATTTCCATATCCCGCATGGCGATCTTAAAGCCAGCGCCGAATTCGGTGAACTCCCGGATCGCCTCCAGACGCTTGGATGCCACGTCGCTGAGCACCTTCCCCCGTACAAAGGTGAGATAGGCAAAGGCGCGGCGGGCCGAACGGCCCACCCGTCCCCGCAGCTGGTGGAGCTGGGACAGCCCAAAGCGATCGGCATTTTCGATAATCAGGGTATTCGCGTTGGGCACGTCCACCCCGGTTTCAATAATCGTGGTGCAGACCAGCACGTCGATCTCATGCTCCAGCAACTGCCGCCAGATGTCGGAAAGCTGCTCCTCGGTCATTTTTCCATGGGCAAAACCCACCCGCGCCTCGGGAATCCGCATCTGGATGCCGGCAGCGCAGCGTTCGATGGTTTCCACCCGGTTGTGGAGATAATACACCTGCCCTCCCCGGCGGAGCTCCCGCCGGATCGCGTCGGTAAGGATGCCGTTGTCGTGCTCCAGCACATAGGTCTGGACGGGACGGCGGTCCTGCGGCGCCTCCTCGATCACCGACATGTCCCGGATACCGCTCATCGCCATGTTCAGCGTCCGGGGAATCGGGGTGGCGGAAAGGGTGAGCACATCCACATGGGGGCTGATCTCCTTCAGCCGCTCCTTCTGGGCCACACCGAAGCGCTGTTCCTCGTCCACGATCATCAGTCCGAGATTATGAAACTGCACGTCCTTCGAAAGCATCCGGTGGGTGCCGACCAGGATATCCACCTCCCCCCGGCGAAGCTTGCGGATGGTCTCCTCCTGCTGTTTTGACGTGCGGAAGCGGGAAAGCATATCCACCTGCACGGGGAAGCCCTCAAACCGCTTAATAATGGTGTTGTAATGCTGGAACGCCAGGATGGTGGTCGGTACCAGCACCGCGCACTGCTTCCCCTGGGTCACGCACTTGAATGCAGCCCGGAGCGCGACCTCGGTTTTCCCGAAGCCCACATCTCCGCAGAGCAGCCGGTCCATCGGAACGGCACGCTCCATATCCGCCTTGATCTCCTCCGCACAGCGGAGCTGGTCGTCGGTTTCCTCGTATTCGAACCGCCGCTCGAAATCGTACTGCCATTCCCCGTCCGGATCGAAGGCGAAGCCGGGGGTCGCCATTCGCTGGGCATACAGGGCGATCAGCTGCTTTGCGATATCCTTCACCGCCGCACGGACGCGGGATTTGGTTTTCTGCCATTCCTGCCCGCCAAGACGGTGGAGCTTCACCTTCACCTCGTCCTTGGTGCCGATATATTTGGACACCAGGTCGAGCTGAGTGACCGGCACATACAGGGTGTCTCCCTTGTCGTATTGGAGCTTTAGGTAGTCCTTCACCACCCCCTGTACCTCGAGCTGATGGATGCCCTGATACAAGCCGATGCCGTGGGCGGCGTGAACAATATAATCCCCCGGCGTCAGCTCGGACAGGGAGTGGATCTCCGCCGCCTTATCCCTCTTGGGCCGTCGGAGCTTCTGCCGTCCGCCGGCTATCCGTCCGTGGGTGATAACCGCCAGTCCCGCGTCCGGATATTCCATGCCGGCGGAAAGCCCGCCCCGGATCACCAGCACCCGGTTTTTCACCGGCGCTTCGGGGGCGGGGGCATACAGGGCGGGAATGCCCTGCTTGGTAAGGTCGGCGGCCAGCGTTTCCGCATTCTTCGTCTCCGACCCGGCCAGCACCACGCAGGCCATCCCGCGGTGGAGAATATCCCGCAGATCCTCCGTCAGCAGCTCCAGCCCACCGGACCATACCGGCAGTTGTCTCGCGTTTATATTATACAATCCGTTAATCCGAATCTCGCTGCCCGACCGGGCAAAGGTATCGAAGAGCACCGCGCCCCGCCGTTCCAGCTCCGCCAGTACGCCGACCTCGTCCAGCGCGTAGTCGGTCAGGCCGCGGCAAAGCTGGCCCTCCGCCAGCAGGGTCTTGACGTCCTCCTGCAGCTGCCACTGAGAAGTGCGCAGCCGCTCCCGCACCTTGGCCATTTCGGAGACAAAGAGGATCGCCCCGTCCGCGTAATCAAACAGGGTGGCCGGCTTTTCATAAATCAGGGGGATGTACTTATCAAAGGAAGCAGGCTGACCGCCGCCCCGGAGCCGTTCGGCATCCGCAAGCAGGTTTTCCTTCGCCGCCGCGGCGTTCTTTCCCCGCAGTCCGGCGGCGAGCGCTTCGATCCTTTCCGCGAGAGCCTGCGGATCGTCGTACATAATCTCGGCGGCAGGGGGGATGGAGACCGCCTCCAGCGACTCGGTCCGGCGCTGGGACAGCAGGTCAAAAAAAGACAGCGTATCCACCGTATCCCCCCACAACTCGATCCGAACGGGGGCGGGGCAGTCGGCGGGATATACGTCCAGGATGCCGCCCCGCACGGCAAACTGGCCGGGCCCTTCGATCTGATCGCATCGCTCATACCCCGCGGCGGTGAACGCCGCCGGGAGGTTCGGCACCGGCGCCGTCAGACCCGCCCGGAGGGTAAGCGTCCGGGTCAGCAGCACGGCGGGAGGCAGTGTGAACTGGACCGCCGCGTCCACGCAGGCGACCGCGATATCGTAGTCCCCCGCCGCCATCTTCGCCAGCGTTCCCAGCCGCATCTGCTCGTATTCCCGGGAGGTGGACTCCACCCGGCGGAGGGACAGGTCCCTCGCCGGCAGAAAAAGAGGGTGAGCCCCGAACGCGGCCAGGTCCTCGCATACGCGGGAAGCCTCCCCCTCGTCCGCCACAAGCAGCACCGCCCGGCGGCCCAGGGATACGCAGAGAGAATAGAGAAAATGCACCTTATGGATATGCCCCAGCCCGGTCACGGCGGCGGGCAGCCGCCCCGCCTGGATGTCCGCGCTCAGCGCGCCGTAGGCGGGCAGGCCGGCCAGTCCACGGTCAAATACTCCCATAGTAACTAGTCACTCTCTTTCCTTTACGGGTCGTATGCCTGAAAACGGGGCATAAACCATATTTCAAAGAATTTACGGAAACGCTGTTATGCGGATTATACTCAGCCGGCCCACGCCGAAAGGCGGGGAGGGCCGTCATCCCCTCTCCGCCTGTATTGCTGCGGCGGGCCGGTCCCCGCCATGAGCCGATCACCACCGGCCCCTTCCACTTGTATTAAACTATATACGGAAATCCGTGCGAAAATAACCGATTTCCGGCGAAGCGGTTGGGTTTCCCCGTCTTAACGGGAATAGTCCCCGCCTCAGCGGGAATAGTCCCCGTCTTAACGGGAATAGGCGTTCATCGCGCCGTCCAGATCGCCTTCCACGATCCGGCAGGCCGCCTCCGCCGCCTTGTCCGCCGCTTCCTGAATCTTCGTCGCTTCCTCCCCGGTGAATTTGGAAAGCACCCAGGCCGCCAGGTCGTAATCGGGGCGAGGCTTCTGGCCCACCCCAATCTTGATCCGGGGAAACTGCTCGCTGCCCGACAGGGTAATGATGCTCCGCATCCCCCGCTGTCCGCCGTCACTCCCCTTCCGCCGGATGCGAAGCACGCCGACCGGCAGGGTGATATCGTCCAGCATCACCAGCACCTGCTCCGGCTTCAGCTTATAAAACCGCATCGCCTCGGTCACCGCTTCGCCGCTGAGGTTCATCAGCGTTTGGGGCATCATCAGCAGCACCCGCTTCTCTCCGATCACAGTCTCGGCAATCAGCGACTTATACTTGGATTTGTTTACCCGGACGTCCAGCTTCCGCGCCAGCGCTTCCAAAGCGACAAACCCGGCGTTATGCCGGGTTCCTTCATATTTTTTGCCGGGATTCCCCAGCCCGACAATCAGAAAATCAACCGGTCCCGCCGGCTTGGCTTTGCGAAAAAACATCGGTGGTTCTCCTTTAGCCTATGATATCAAAAACTGAAAAAACCGGAAAAATCGGTTCTCCGTCTCAGACGAACATAATCGAAACCGGCTTATCCTCATAAATCCGCTCAATCGCCTCGGAAAACACCGGAGCAACCGGCAGGGTTATAAACTTATCCAGCCGCTTTTCCGGCGGGAGGGCGATGGTATCCAGCAGCACAACGGCGTCAATCGCGCTGTCCCGCAGCCGGTCGATCGCCGGCCCCGACAGCACGGCATGGGTCGCCGCAGCGAGCACCCGCTTCGCGCCTCGCTCCATCACCGCGGCCGCGGCATTGCAGAGCGTGCCGGCGGTGTCGATCATATCGTCCAGCAGAAGCACGGTTTTCCCCCGCACCTCACCGATGATGTTCATCACCTCGGAGACGTTAGCGCGCTGGCGGCGCTTGTCCACGATCGCGATCGGGCAGTCCAGCCGGGCGGCGAAATTCCGCGCCCGGGTCACCGACCCCAGGTCGGGGGACACCACCACGAATTCCTCGCTGCCGCCGTTCTGCGCGATGAATTCGCGGAAATAATTTGCCAGGATGGGCGCGCCGACCAGATGGTCGACAGGGATGTTAAAAAAGCCCTGAATCTGGGAAGCGTGAAGGTCCATGGTCAGCACCCGGTCGGCCCCGGCCGTGGTGAGCAGGTCAGCCACCAGCTTGGCGGAAATCGGGTCCCGCGCCCTGGCCTTGCGGTCTTGCCGCGCGTAGCCGAAATAGGGGATGACCGCCGTGATCCGGGCCGCCGACGCCCGCTTGAAGGCGTCCATCATAATCAGCAGCTCCATCAGATGGTCGTTCACCGGCGCGCAGGTGGACTGCACCACAAACACGTCCGAGCCCCGCACCGACTCATTGATCGAGACGGCGATTTCTCCGTCGCTGAAGGTTTTTACCTCCGACCGGCCGAGCGGGAGCCCCAGCCGTTCCGCGATCTGGCGGGCCAGCTGCGGATGGGAATTCGCCGAAAAGATTTTGATATCCTTACCGTGGAAATTCATCCGATTCCTCCTTGCCTTCCTTATCCGGGATCGGCGGCGCAGCCTCTCCCGGAACGTCTCAACCGTTTATGCGCTTCCACAGCTTCCCGGCCCCCACGGCTCCCGAAAATCAGCCGAAACCGCGCGCACATGGAAAGGCGCTACTTTTCCTTATAGCCTATTATGTCAAACTTCTTCCCTCATTTCAAGAGCTTTTGCGAATAAATGCCATACAAACCCGATTTCCGGGCTTCTTCTCTGTATAAAGGGTAAATTTCTCCCGCTGAAAAAATTTTTTATGGAAAACACAGGGAAGTTTTGTTATAATATAAGATGCTTCTGCGAAAATAGACGCAGAACCGGCAATCACGTGGGATTGCAGCATGTAGTCACAAATATTAGGAGGTAGATTTGCAGATGAGTCACAAGTATGTGTACCTTTTCAGCGAGGGCAACGCCAAGATGCGCGAGCTCCTTGGCGGTAAGGGCGCTAACCTGGCCGAGATGACCGGCCTGGGGCTGCCGGTGCCGCAGGGCTTCACCATCAGCACCGAAGCCTGCACCCAGTACTACGAGGACGGCCGCCGGATCAACGAGGAAATCCAGGCGCAGATCATGGAGTACATTGAAAAAATGGAGGGCATCACCGGCAAGAAGTTCGGCGATAAGGAGAACCCGCTGCTGGTCTCCGTCCGTTCGGGCGCCCGCGCTTCCATGCCCGGCATGATGGACACCATCCTCAACCTGGGCCTGAACGAGGACGTTGTCGACACCATCGCCAAGAAGTCCGGAAATCCCCGCTGGGCATGGGACTGCTACCGCCGTTTCATCCAAATGTATTCCGACGTCGTTATGGAGGTCGGCAAGAAATACTTTGAGGAGCTCATCGACAAGATGAAGGCCGAAAAGGGCGTCACGCAGGACGTGGAGCTCACTGCCGAAGACCTCGCCGTGCTGGCCGGCCAGTTCAAGGCCGAGTACAAGGAGAAAATCGGCAGGGACTTCCCCACCGATCCCAAGGAGCAGCTGATGGGCGCTGTGGAAGCGGTGTTCCGTTCCTGGGACAATCCCCGCGCCAACGTGTATCGTCGTGACAACGACATTCCCTATTCCTGGGGCACCGCCGTCAACGTGCAGATGATGGCGTTCGGCAACATGGGCGACACCTCCGGCACCGGCGTGGCCTTCACCCGCGACCCCGCCACCGGCGAGAAGCACCTGATGGGCGAGTTCCTGATGAACGCGCAGGGCGAAGACGTTGTCGCCGGCGTACGCACCCCGTCCCCCATCGCCAAGCTGGCGGAAGTCATGCCCGAAGTGTACGAGCAGTTCGTGGGCATCTGCAAAACACTGGAGAATCACTATCGCGATATGCAGGATATGGAGTTCACCATCGAGGACAAGAAGCTCTATATGCTGCAGACCCGTAACGGCAAGCGCACCGCGAAGGCGGCGCTGAAGATCGCCTGCGACCTCGTGGACGAGGGCATGATTTCCGAAGAAGAGGCCGTTGCGATGATCGATCCCCGCAACCTGGATACGCTGCTGCATCCGCAGTTCGACCAGAAGGCGCTGAAGGCGGCCACCCCCGCCGGCAAGGGCCTGGGCGCTTCCCCCGGCGCCGCCTGCGGCCGCGTTGTGTTTAACGCGGACGACGCGGTCGCCTGGAACGAGAAGGGCGAGAAGGTCGTTCTGGTCCGCCTGGAGACCTCCCCGGAGGATATCACCGGCATGAAGGCCTCGCAGGGCATCCTGACCGTGCGCGGCGGCATGACCTCCCACGCGGCGGTCGTGGCCCGCGGCATGGGCACCTGCTGCGTTTCCGGCTGCGGCGAGATTAAGATGGATGAGGAAAATAAGAAGTTCGAGCTGGCGGGCAAAACCTACCATGAGGGCGACTATATTTCCATCGACGGCTCCACCGGCAACATCTACGACGGCGTTATCCCCACGGTGGACGCCGAAATTGCCGGCGAATTCGGCCGCATCATGGAGTGGGCCGACAAGTTCCGCCGCCTGAAGGTGCGCACCAATGCCGACACCCCTGCCGACGCCAAGAAGGCGCGCGAGCTGGGCGCGGAAGGCATCGGCCTGTGCCGCACCGAGCACATGTTCTTCGAGGCGGATCGTATCGCGGCGTTCCGCGAAATGATCTGCGCCGACACCGTCGAGGGCCGCGAGGCGGCCTTGGCGAAGATCCTGCCCTATCAGCAGGGCGACTTCGAGAAGCTATACGAGGCGCTGGAAGGCTGCCCGGTTACCATCCGCTTCCTGGACCCGCCGCTGCATGAATTCGTCCCCACCGAAGAGGAGGACATCGCGGCTCTGGCCAAGGCGCAGGGCAAGACCGTGGCCGATATCAAGGCGCTCATCGCCGGCCTGCATGAATTCAACCCGATGATGGGCCACCGCGGCTGCCGCCTGACCGTGACCTATCCGGAGATCGCGAAGATGCAGACCACCGCCGTCATCCGCGCCGCCATCAATGTGCAGAAGAAGCATCCGGACTGGAAGATTGTTCCCGAGATCATGATTCCGCTGGTCGGCGAGGTCAAGGAGCTCAAGTTTGTCAAGGATGTGGTCGTGGCCACCGCCAATGCGGAGATCGCTGCCGCCGGCGCCGACCTCAAGTATGAAGTGGGCACCATGATCGAAATCCCGCGCGCGGCGCTGACCGCGGACGAGATCGCTACGGAAGCGGAGTTCTTCTGCTTCGGCACCAACGATCTGACCCAGATGACCTTCGGCTTCAGCCGTGATGACGCCGGGAAGTTCCTCGACGCGTACTACGATACCAAGATTTATGAGAACGATCCGTTTGCCAAGCTGGATCAGAAGGGCGTCGGCGCCCTGATGAAGATGGCGGTCAAGCTGGGGAAGGAAGTCCGCCCGACCATGCACTGCGGCATCTGCGGCGAGCATGGCGGCGACCCGACCTCCGTCGAGTTCTGCCATACCATTGGTCTGGATTATGTCTCCTGCTCTCCCTTCCGCGTGCCGATTGCCCGGCTGGCTGCCGCGCAGGCTGCGATCAAGGAGAAGCGCGCGTAATCAATCCTTTTTGATTTAGGGCAAATCCGATTTGGAAAACCTGAGGCAAAGCGAATAACCAAAAGACCTTGCAGGGAAAATCCTTGCAAGGTCTTTTTTTACGCCGAAAGCCTTGCAAACAGCGGATTTTTTGAATAAAACGGCGATTTTGTTCAATTTTTTCAGGAAGGCGGAATGATAACGGCGTTTGCCCCGAAAATCAAAATGGGGCTTGCCCCGGAACATAGTGATTTTGGAAATATCCGTTTTCGTGCTTCTTTACAATCTCATCCTTTATTGCTTGAGGTATATTCGGCGTCCCTTTTTGTCTGTGCATAGCAAAACCTCCTATTGTGGTTTCTATTCTACAATAGGAGGCCTCTTTTTTCTCTTGTCCGTTTTTACTGGAGCTTTTCAACATGGCCCGCAGGCTCTTTTTTTATTCCTACATCCCCCCGATCCGACCAACCGGAAGGGCTTTTCCGGTTCATTTTCCTTTCTTCAGTTCTTCCCGGCCTTTTTCACTCTCTCCATAATTCGCGCGATAAAACTCCTCCGCCGGTCGCATCAGGAAGGAGCGCCGCCCCCTCAGATGCAGCCAGATCACCGCCGCCATGAACAGTCCGCCCGCGAGGCAGATCATCATGTCCTCCATGGTATCCGCTACCCCGGTCGCAGCGACGTTCTGGGAATCGTTCCCGGTGAGGAGATCGGCGACAAACTCAAAAATCTCCCACAACACCGCCACAAAGCCGGAGAAGAAAAAGGCGTAGCTGGCGGCGGAAAGCGCATCTTTCCCGATTGCCGCCCACTTGTCGTCCCGCGTCATCCAGTACAGGCAGAGACCCACCAGAGCAAACACCGCCCCGCTCAGGCAATGGACCGCCAGATCATACCACCAGACGTAGCTGTACAGCCCAAGCGCCACGCCGAGGTTGAAGGCGAGAAAGATAAAAATAATCAATACCGCGTCCATCAGCGGCGCGATTTCCAGGCGACCTATCCAGCGGATCAGGGGAAAGGCCAGCAAAAAGAGCGCGGCGGCGAGACCGCCCAACCCCCGCACAACCGGGCCGCCCGAAAGCAGCACATACCCGCCGATCACCAAACAGGAAACGAGGTAGGCCAGCACCGTTCCCAGAAGGAATTTTCCAAACCGCCTGGCTGTCACCCGTCGAATCCAGGAAGCGTTCTCCGGTATCTCCCGCCCTGCCTGTTTTTCTTGCTTCAATCGAATCACCCGCCTGTCGTAATGCGATCCTGCCGCTGTTCGCCGCCTTCGTCTTAACCGGAATCCGTTCCTATCGTATGCGGCGGCGGGATTACAAAGAACAGGGATTCCACACCGCCGTTTTCACACCAGCTCCAGCAGCTCGGTCAGGCTGGTGATCTCCGGCACGTTTTCCGGATGGTCGTCCGCCCCAAAGGCGTTAATATATACCGGATGCATCCCCGCCGCGCGCGAACCCTCGACATCGTTGACCGGATGATCCCCCACATACAGGCAGGCAGCGCAGGCCACCCCCAGCCGGGCCGCGGCTCGCCGGAATATTTCCGGATCGGGCTTATGCACACAGCGCCCGCCGGGCGCCGTCTCGTCCCCCGAAACCACAGCGATATCCAGCAGCGGCCGCAGCCCGCTGACGTCCAGCTTCCGGTTTTGGAGCAGGGAGGGGCCGTTGGTAATGATCCCCACCCGGAATCCCCGTCGCCGCAGTTCCCGCAGAACCGGCTCCGCATCCGGAAGAAGGGAAACATAATCGGAGAAACGGAACTGGAATTCCCGGTAAATATCCCCAACCGGCGGCGCGTCCTTCCATTCCCAATCCTCAAAAAGAGATAGGAAGTAATCAATATAATTCACATATCCGCGGTTGTTCCGGCGAAGCATCTCCTGCGAGCGGCGTTCCCGTTCCGCGGACGGCAGATTGGGAAAATATTTGTCAAAAAAGAAGTCGCAGTACTGCAAAAAGGCGGCGGCCCGATCCTGCAGGGTATCGTCAAAATCGAAAAGCACCGCACGGATTCCGCCGTCCCTGGCCCCCTCATCCCCCAGGACGGCCCGACGGGCCGCCTTCCCGTCCAGCAGAATCTGTCTTTGCAGCGCTTCCACCGAGTCAAACTTCTGCTCGGAGCGGAGGAATTTCACCAGCGTGACCGGCACGTTCCGGCCGTAGAGATCGCCTTGAAAATCGGCAATCCAGGTTTCCGCCAGCGGCCCCTCCGAACCGACGGTGGGCCGCACCCCAATGTTGGTCACGCCATGGCTGACCCGTCCGTCCGCCTCCACGCTGACGGCGTATACCCCAAAGCGGGGGCGGACAAAATGCGGCGGCAGGGGCTGGTTGATGGTGGGTGTGCCGAGCAGCCTCCCCAGCTTCTGCCCGCCGACCACCGGGAAATCCAGCGTAAAGGGCCGTCCCAGCAGGCGGGCGGCTTCCTCCACTTCCCCGGCCTCGATGGCGCGGCGGATGCGGCTGGCGCTGACCGGCTCCCCGTCCACCAATACGGGCGGGACGACCTCCACCTCGATCCCGAGCGGCTCACAGAGCGCCCGCAGCGCGGCGGCGCCCCCCGCTCCGCCCTTGCCGAAATGGTAGTTGAAGCCGCAGCAGACCCGCCGGGCGTGCAGGACGGCGTGAAGGAAGTCTTCCACAAACGCCTGCGGAGACAGGTTCCGCACCGTTTCAAAATCGGCCTGAATCAGTTCTTCCACACCCAGGCTTTCCAGCACGGCTGCCTTCTGGCCGTCGGTAATCAGCTCGCAGCCGCTGTCCTTGGGCAGCGCCCAGGGAGGCTGGACAAAAGTGAACACCGCCGCCGTGGCGCGGGTCCCATCCGGCAGCTCCATCCCCGTGGCGCGGGAAATCACCGCCCGGTGGCCGAGATGAACCCCGTCGAAAATCCCGAGCGCAACCGCCCGGAATTTCGGACCGGCGATGTTTTCATCCGTCTGTCCCGGCCGGGGGATGTCCTCCGGCATCGGCGTTTTTCCGTCCCAGATGATGGTTTTCAGCATGCAGGCTCTTCCTTTCCCCGCTTCCTGGCTCTTTCCGGCCCTTTTGGATTCTTTCCAGCTCCGCCGTTTCCCCTCCGAAGCCAACAGAGCACGGAAACCGAATATACAAAATGTAATACTATAGAAAAATCAACTTTCAGTTCATCTATTTATCAAAAAAGCCGGGCGATTTTCAGTTCTCCGTCGGCCGGACGGCCCAGGCCCAGGAACGTTCCGTCCGGGGCATGGACGCGGGTCAGGCCGTTCACCGCCGACGGCAGCCGGTCGAGCGAAAGCGCGCCGCCGTTCTGGAAGCGTGCGGCCTGCGGAGCGGTGACCGTCACCGCCCCGCAGCCCATAAAGGCGCTTTCCACCGGCAGGAGCCGGGCGGCAAGCCCGCCCTCCTCCGCCAGCCGCCGGGCCTCGTCCAGCGTCACACAGTCCGCCAGCGCGTATCCGGCTGCACCGGTGCGGCGCAGGCCCGTCATCACCGCCCCGCAGCCCAGCCGCTCGCCCAGGTCGGCGCACAGAGCGCGGATATACGTCCCTTTGGAGCAGGCGCAGTCCAGCGTCCCCACTCCCGCCGTCTCATCGTAATCCAGCAGCGTCAGGGTGTGGATGGTGACCGGCCGGGCTTCCCTCTCCACCTCAATCCCCTGCCGGGCGAGGTCGTACAGCCGCACGCCGTGCCTCTTCAGGGCGGACATCATCGGCGGTACCTGACGGATTTCTCCCCGAAAGGCGGGCAGGGCGGCCTCCAACTCCGCGCGGGAGGGCGGCGCTTTCCCGGTTTCGGCCGCTTTTCCCCAGATATCCTGCGTGTCGCTGACCAGCCCAAACCGCAGGGAGGCGGTGTAGCGTTTATTATGGTCGGGCAGCAGCTCCAGCGCGCGGGTGGCCTTTCCCGCCAGCAGGGGAAGGACGCCGGTCGCCATCGGGTCGAGGGTGCCGGCATGGCCGATCTTTTTCGTGCCCAGCAGCCGGCGGAATACCGCGCAGCAGGCGAAGGAGGTCATCTCTGCCGGCTTATCCAGACAAAGGATGCCGTCCATATTCCATCGACTTCCTTTCCGGGGATTTCTCCGCTATGTATCCGGGCGGTTCTCCTCAGCAATGGTCCCCGATGGTATCCCTCACCACGTCCACCACCGTCTGTACCGCCCGCTCGACGGGGCCGGCGACCGTACAGCCGGCAGCCCGCAGATGGCCGCCTCCGCCCAGCTTGCAGCAGATGGCGGACGCGTCGGCGTGGTTGCCGGTCCGTACGCTCACTTTATAGGAGCCGTCCTTCTTCTCCCGCAGGGTAACGCCCACCCATACCCCTTCGATCTGCCGGGGGATGGGGGCCAGCCCCTCCATATCGTTTTCCTTCGCGCCGCTTTCCGCGATCATTGCGTTGGTAATCAGCATCACCGCGCAGCGGTCGCGGAGGAAAAAGCGCATGCTGTCCAGCGCCAGCCGCTCCAGCTCCACCCGGGCGCGAGTCTTGACGTCGAACATGGTGCGGTTGATCATTTCGTTGTTCACGCCGCAGTCCAGCAGCTCCGCCGCCATCCGCAGGGTGTAGGCGGTGGTGTTGGAATATTTGAAGCAGCCGGTGTCGGTGGCGATGCCGGTATACAGGCATTCCGCCATTGCCCGGTCCGTTTCCACTCCGAGCGCCGCGATCACCTCGCGCACCAGCATCGCCGCGGCGGCGTAGTCGGAACGGAGGAGCAGCTCGTCCGCGTATTCGGTATTGGAGCCGTGATGGTCGATGCACAGCGCGATCCGCCCGGCATATTTCTCCTGCAGCTCCCCGAGCAGCTTGGGGTCCGCCACGTCCACCGCGCAGATAAGGGACGGTTCAAAAACCGGACAGTCCAGCCCCTCATACAAATACGCGTATTTTTCCGGGATATCGTCGGCGCATTCCACCCGGACGGCCTTGCCGAGCGTCTGCAGCGCGCGGCAGAGCGCAAAGCCCGAGCCCAGCGTATCCCCGTCCGGATACTGATGGGTTAAAATCAAGATATTGTCCGCTTCCCGCAGCCGCTGCGCCGCTTCCGCAACCGAAACCGGCTTACTCATGCACAGACCCCTCCTTTCTCATTTTTCGCCTTTGCCGCCTTCTCCGCCGCGTTCCTCCGCTTCGCCCGCCTTAACCGCCTCGGTCTCTTCTCCATCCAGGCCGCCGTGTGCGCCCTTCAGGGCATTCAGCCGGCGGGCGATATCCGCGCTGTAGGCGATGGAGTCGTCCGGAACGAAGCGCAGCTCCGGCACATGCCGCAGATGAAGCGCCGCTCCCAGCGCATGGCGGATATACCCCTGCGCGCTGATAAGGCCCTTGACTGCGGCCTTCGCGGCCTCCATCCCCTCCATCGCGCTGACATATACCTTGGCGTAGGACATGTCGTTCGTGACCTCCACCCGCACGATGCTGAGCATCGCCGCGGTCACCCGCGGGTCCTTGACCGTGCGGAGGATGGCGGTCAGCTCCCGCAGAATGTCCTCACTGGTGCGGTCCATTCGATAACTGGCCATTGCTTTTCCTCACTCCCTTCTTTTCCCCGACGGTTCCGGCCGGAGGAAAAGGCCCGTCCGGCGGATGCCGTCTGCGGAAGAGGGCCTTCCGTTCCCCTTCCTTTCACGGACGTCACGGAAAGCCCTCTCTGTGTTTCCGACCGGAATAGTATGCGCCGAACGGGGCCGGTTTATCGGAAAGGCTCCGAAAACCCGGCGGCTTTGCCCGTCAGTCGCGGTATTCCTCGATGATATACGCCTCGTAAATATCGCCCTCGCGGATATCGTTGTATTTCTCCAGCCCGATACCGCATTCGTAGCCCTGGGCGACTTCCTTAACGTCGTCCTTGAAGCGCTTGAGAGAGGACATCTTGTCGTCGGCGACGATAATGCCGTCCCGTACCACCCGAATCAGGTCGCCGCGCAGGATTTTGCCGTCCACCACATAGCAGCCGGCCACCGCGCCGACGCCGGTGATACGGTACACCTGACGAACCTCTACCCGGCCGTGCATGACCTCGCGGGTCTTGGGGGCGAGCATACCCTTCATCGCGGACTCGATCTCCTCAATGCAGTCATAAATGATACGGTACAGCCGCATTTCCACATTTTTAGTCTCGGCGGCCGCCTGGGCGAGCGGCTCCGGCCGTACGTTGAAGCCGACGATAATCGCGTTGGACGCGTCGGCAAGCATCACGTCGCTCTCGCTGACCGCGCCCACCGCGCCGTGGATGACCCGGACGCGGACTTCCTCGTTGGACAGCTTTTCCAGGGACTGGCGCACCGCCTCGACCGAGCCCTGTACGTCGGCCTTGACGATGATGTTCAGTTCCTTCATCTCGCCCTGCTGCATTTGGTCGAAGAGGTTATCCAGCGTAACCTTCTGGTACTGGTTAAACTGCTCCTCCTTCGCCGCGGTCTTGCGCTGCTCGACCAGCTCGCGGGCCAGCCGTTCGTCCGAAACCGCGTTGAACACGTCGCCGGAAGCGGGGACCTCGTCCAAGCCCATGATCTCCACCGGAACGGAGGGACCGGCTTCCTCCACCTTTTTGCCGTTTTCATCCGCCATCGCGCGGACGCGGCCGACGGCCATACCGGCCACCAGTATGTCGCCGGTATGCAGGGTGCCGTTCTGCACCAGAACGGTCGCGATCGGGCCGCGGCCCTTGTCCAGGCGGGCTTCGATGACCGTACCCTTGGCGGCGCGGTCGGGATTGGCCTTCAGTTCCTTCATTTCGGCGACCAGCAGCACCGTTTCCAGCAGCTTGTCAAGCCCCATTCCCGTATGGGCGGAAACCGGCACGCAGATCACGTCGCCGCCCCACTCTTCGGGCACCAGCTCGTATTCGGTGAGCTGTTGCATCACCCGGTCGGGATTGGCCTCCGGCTTATCCATTTTATTGATAGCCACGATGATGGACACGCCCGCGGCCTTGGCGTGGTTGATCGCCTCCACCGTCTGAGGCATGATGCCGTCGTCCGCCGCCACGACCAGGATCGCAATGTCGGTCACCTGCGCGCCGCGGGCCCGCATGGAGGTAAACGCGGCGTGGCCGGGGGTGTCGAGGAAGGTGATGGACTGCCCGTCGACGTCCACGCGGTAGGCGCCGATATGCTGGGTGATGCCGCCGGCCTCGCCCGCCGTCACCTGGGTGCGACGGATCGCGTCGAGGATAGAGGTCTTGCCGTGGTCGACATGGCCCATAACCACCACGACCGGATCGCGGGGCTTCAGGTTCTCATCGGTATCCTCGCTGTCGTCGATAATCCGTTCCTCGATGGTGACCACGATCTCCCGCTCCACCTTGGCGTGGAATTCCTCGCCGACCAGGAAGGCGGTGTCGAAGTCCACTTCCTGGTTGACGGTCGCCATCACGCCCATGCCCATCAGCTTTTTGATGACCTCGGCGGCGGTCGCCTTCAGGCGGGACGCCAGCTCGCCCACCGTGATGGTTTCGCCCACCGTAATGGTGATCGGCTTGCTCTTCCGCTCCGCCGCGATACGGCGCAGCCGCTCCGCCTCGGTCTCGCGGCGGCCATGCGGCTTGCGGTACTGCTGGGAGCGCTGGTTGAGCTTCTGCTTCTTCACCGCGCCGCCATCCCCCCGCACACGGCTGGAGGTCTGGGCAAGCACGTCGAACTTTTCATCGTATTTGTTCCCCACGTTGGCCTGGGGAGTGCGGGTGTCAACCATCCGCCGCTCCGCCGGCGCTTTACGCGGCGGCTGGCCCGGCTGTTTCGGACGGGGCTGGCCGCCGGCCGGAGCGTTCCCTTTCGCGGGAGCGCTTCCCTTCGCGAGGGCGCTTCCCTTCGCGAGGGCACTTCCCTTCGCCGGAACGCCCCCCTTCGCCGGAGCTCCCTTTCCTCCCACTGCCGGAGCGGCAGGCTGCGCGGCGGCCTTTTCCGCTGCTTTGGCGGCCGCTTTTTCCGCGGCGGCGGCCTCCGCCTCTCTTTTTTTCTTCTCTTCCTCTTCCCGGGCTTTTTCCCCCGCGGCGAAATACTCGTCGAAGCTCTCGACCTGGTTATCCTGGGTAAAACGCTCAAACACCAGGTCCAGTTCGTTTTCCTCCAGCGCGGTCATGCTTTTCTTCGGGGTGTCGTCAAACTCGGCCAGAATGCCGACGACCTCCTTGGTGGTCTTTCCGAAATCCTTGGCAACCTCGCTCACGCGGTATTTAATCATCATATACTACGATCATCCTTCCTCACAGTCCTTACTGCCGCTTTACGGCTGCACGGCGGTTCGGCGGAAGCGCCCTGCTCCGCCAGCTTTATCAGAGACGCCGCAAATCCCCTGTCTTCCAGCGCCAGCACGCCGACCGGCTTTTTCAGACCCAGTATGCGCCCAAGCTCTTCCTTCGTCAGGGATAAACGGAGGAACGGCGACGGATGGTTCCGCGAGGCGAAGCGCAGCTCCTTTTCCGTCTTTTCCGACAGATCCGCGGCAGCCAGCACCACGGCGGCCGTTCCCCCGGCCGCCAGAGCGGCGACGGCGTCGAACCCGGTCGTCAGCCGTCCGGCGCGGCGCGCCATTCCCAGTAGCCCGGCAACCCGGCCCGCCGGGTCAGCGCCCGACTGGGCGCCCGCCTGAGCGCTCGCCTGGGCGCTCGCCTGCGGATCACGGTTCTGTTTCATTAGCCAGCAATTCCTCCTCCATGCGGTCGTACACCTCGGCGGGAATCGGTCCGGAAAACGCTTTTTCCAGCCGTCTCGCCTTTCGGGCGGCCTTCAGGCAGTCGGGATTCGGACAGACGTACGCGCCGCGCCCCGGCTTTCTTCCGGTGAGGTCCAGCGAAACCTCGCCCTCCGGGCTTTTCACCACCCGGACCAGTTCCTTTTTAGGCTTCATCTCTCCGCAGCCCGTGCACATACGCAGCGGCACTTTTCTGGCGCGCGCCATCCTTCTCATCCTTTCCATAACGTATTTTCTATCGGCAGGCCCCGGCGGAGCAACCGCGCTTTGCGGGACAGCCTGTCAGCGTTATTCCTCCGCCTTAGCGGACTCGTCCGCCGCTTCGCCTTTTTCATCCATTTCTTCGCCGTAGAAGCCGCTCTCCGGCCGGATGTCGATCTTCCAGCCGGTCAGCTTGGCGGCGAGCCGGGCGTTCTGTCCCTTGTTGCCGATGGCGAGGGACAGCTGCGCGTCCGGCACCCGGACATGGCAGGCGTGCGCGCCGTCGGGGTCAAGCTCCACGCTGACCACCTTCGCCGGAGCGAGGGCGGCGGCAATGAATTCCTCGGGATTCTCGCTGTATTCAATGATGTCGATCTTCTCGCCGCCCAGCTCGTCGACGATCCCGGCCACCCGGGCGCCGCGCGGGCCGATGCAGGCGCCGACCGCGTCCACGTTTTCGTCGTGGCTGAGCACGGCCAGCTTGGTGCGGGAGCCCGCTTCGCGGGAAACCGCCTTGATCTCCACCACACCGTTGAAGATTTCGGGGACCTCCATCTCGAACAGGCGCTTTACCAGGCCGGGATGGGTCCGGGAGATAAGGGCGCGGGGACCCTTGTCTCCCTCGCGGACGTCCACCACATACACCTTGACGCGGTCGCCCTCTTTGAGCTGCTCGTCGCCGATCTGCTCGGTCAGGGGCAGGACGGCCTCGGCCTTGCCGATTTCCACCGTGGCGGCGCCGGTCTTGGGGTCGATACGGGTAACGTTAGCGGTAACCAGCTCCTGGTTGCGGCGCTGGAACTCCTGCATCTGCTGCCCTCGCTCCGCTTCGCGGATGCCCTGGCGGATAACATGCTTCGCGGTCTGGGCGGCAATCCGGCCAAACTGCTTGGTTTCGAGCTGGATGGCCACGACGTCCCCGACGACGGCCTTTTTGTTGTAGCGATGGGCTTCGTCGAGGGTCATCTCCTCGTCGGGGTCCTCCACCTCGTCCACAACGGTTTTCCGGAGGGAAACCTCGAATTCATTCGTGGCGGGGTCCATGATCACCGCGATGTTTTCCTTGCCGCCGAAATCCCGTTTGACGGCGATAATAATCGCAGCGCGGATTTTCTCCAGCAGGTAGTCGGCAGGGATGCCCTTTTCCTTTTCCAGCAGCTTCAGGGCTTCAAAAAACTCGGCGTTTGCGTTACTCATTTTCCGTTTCTCCTCCGTTTTCGTAATCGTCGTCCCAGAGCTCGTCGTCAATCAGGCGGACGGCGGACGTTTCTTTTTTGAGAAAGGAGCGGGTTTCCCCGTCCTCCGTAATAATGGTGATCGCGCCGTTTTCGTACCCGTTCAGGATACCGGCAATCTCCCGCGACCCGTCCGCGAGCGGGCGGATCAGGCGGACAACCACCGGCCAGCCCTCGCACAGGGCGAAATGCTCCGGCCGGGTCAGCTCCCGCTCCATGCCGGGAGAGCTGACCTCCAGGCAATAGGACTGGGGAATGGGATCGGCCTCGTCCAGCAGCTGATCCAGCCGGCGGGACAGGGCCACGCAGTCGTCGATAGATACGTCGCTCTCCTCCCGGTCGATGAAAACCCGCAGGTACCAGCTCGCGCCTTCCTTGAGGAAGCGGACGTCCCACAGGCTGAGGCCCAGCTCCTCCGCCGCCGGCTTCGCCAGACGGTAGCACACCGCCGCCGTGTTTCCGGAGGAAGGGCGGGATTGTCCGGAGCCGCCGTTTTTCTTTTTTCCGCTTGCCATAGGCCGTCCTTTCCTGCCCGGCGGGAAATCCGGCCGAACAAAGACAAAAGAGCGGGTCGCCCCACTCTTTCCTCTACCATAACGTATTAAACGATGGTAGTATATCACATTTGCTTTGAAATTGCAAGAACTCCGCGGAGAAAATTTCACTTTTTCGGGTTCGTTTTTGATTCGCCGGTTCGCCCCTTTTATTTTTTCTCTGTTTTTCCTGCAATAATGTGCTATACTGGTCTTTATACGAATCATATAATTCCGATATATTCACAAAATAAGGATGGGTTTCCTATGCGCTGGGATTTATTCGCCGCATTGATGATCGTGCCGTGGATGGCGACCTACGGCGGCTCTCTCGCCGCGATACACCTGCGGCTGGATACCGGCCGGAAACAGGGCGGGCTGCTCGGCTTTGCCGCCGGCGTGATGATCGCGGCTTCTATCTGGTCGCTGGTCCTGCCCGCCTTCGACGAGGCGGGAACGAACCTGCGGGGCGCGGCGGTCGTGACCGCCGGCTTCCTGCTTGGCTGCGCGGGAATGCTGCTGCTTGACCGGCTGGTTCCCCACCAGCACCCGGAGGAGGCGTCGCCGGAGGGCCATGCCAGCCATCTCTCCCGCCCGATGCTGCTGGTGCTGGCCGTTGCGCTGCACAATATTCCGGAAGGACTGGCCCTCGGCGTCGTGATCGCGGCGGCGATGGGGGACGCAGGCATGACCTGGACCGGCGCGCTGATGTTCGGACTGGGGCTCGCCCTTCAGAATTTTCCGGAAGGGCTGGCCGTCGTTCTCCCCCTTCGTCAGGGAGGAGCCGACCGAAAAAAATGCCACCGGCTGGGCCTGCTCGCCAGCTTCGCGGAACCGGCGGCGGCCCTGCTCGGCCTGTTGTTCACTTCCCTTCTCTCCTCCCTCGGCGGGGTCATCATGCCGCTTCTGCTCAGCGTGGCGGCGGGAGCGATGATCTTCATCGTGGTGGAGGAGCTGATCCCCGAATCCCAGTCCTTCCGTGAAGGACACGGCCACGCGGCGACCTACGGTTTCCTCGCCGGCTTCTGGATCATGGCCCTGATGGGCGTGCTCGGCGGCTGACCGCTCCCCCAATACACAGAAAGGCGGAACCTGCCAGATGGAAAAAATCACATTGGGAAACGGCCTGCGAATCCTTTTGCTCCCGATCGACGCCGCCCGCTCCGCTTCGGTAGGGGTATGGGTGGCCGCCGGCTCCCGGCATGAAGCAAAGGCGGAGCAGGGCATATCCCATTTTATCGAGCATATGCTGTTCAAAGGGACGAGCCGCCGCTCGGCCCGGGCCATATCGGAGGAGATGGATCGGCTGGGCGGGAGCGTCAACGCCTATACCGCCAAGGAATATACCCGGTATTACGCCCAGTGCCTTTCGGAAAACGCCGTGCAGGCGATGGATATTCTCTGCGACATGCTGACCTCCCCCCGGCTGGACGGGGAGGACATGGAGCGGGAACGGGGCGTGATCCTGGATGAAATGGCGATGTACGAGGACAGCGGCGAGGACGTCGCGCACGAAGCCCTCTGCGCCGCCGTCTGGCCGGACTCCCCGCTCGGCCGCACCATCTGCGGCCTGCCCGGGATGGTGTCCGCTCTCACGCCGGACGACCTGCGGCGGTATCTTTCCGCCCACTACACGCCGGAGCGGATGATCGCGGTAGCGGCGGGCGGCTTTGACCGGGAGGGGATGCTCGCCCTGCTGAAAGGCACCCTCGGCGCCCTTCCCCGCGGAACGGGGGAGCCGCCGCTGGACGCGCCTGCGTTCACCCCCTCGCTGGCCCTGAACCGGAAGGAATTTGAGCAGACCAGCCTGACTCTCGCGCTGCCCGGCCTGCCGTTCGGCGACCCGCGCCGGTACGCGATGACCCTGCTTAGCTTCATCGCGGGCGGGGGCGCGTCCTCCCGCCTGTTTCAGCGGCTGCGGGAGGAGCTGGGCCTCGCCTATTCGGTATACAGCGCCGCCTATTTCAACCAGGGGGCGGGGCTGTTCACGGTGGCCGCTTCCTTTTCCGCCGATCAGCAGGAGCGGGTGCTGTCCGAAATCCTCGCCGTGCTCCGCGGGCTGCCCGGCTCCATCACGGAAGAGGAATTCGCCCGCGCCCACGCGCAGGTAAAAGCGTCCTTCATTCTGGGACTGGAGACGGTGGCCGCCCAGGCGTCCTATGTCGGCCGGAACGAGCTGCTGGAGGGCCGCGCAGTAGACCCGGCGGAGGTACTGTCCGCGCTGGACCGGCTGACGGTACGGGATGTAAACGCGTTGGCGGAGGAGCTTCTCGCCGACCCCCGCCGGGCCCTTTCGGTCGCCGGGGACGTCAAAGCGCGGGAGTTTTACGAGCCCTTTCTGAGGGCGTGAGCGGGCTAGGCCCTCAAAACGGGCTAGGCCCTCGAAAGGGCAGGCCCTAAGAACGGGCGGGCCGAGAAGCGGAAGGGCCCGAAAAAGCGGGGACTTTTCACCCGGCCGCCGGTTTTGCTTGCAGTCCCCCGAAACGCTTGCTATAATAACACTGCGCTGGCTATGCCGGCTATACGGGGAAAGTCCGCCATGCCGCGGGATTTTTTCCGCCGCGCCTCCATCAGGAGGGAACCGGCGGGACCCCCTAGGATCGTAAAATACAAAATACAGGATGTGACGGAAATGTCCTCGGACGCAGGCTCCAACGCCATTACCCGGGCGAAACGGGTGGTGGTGAAGGTCGGCACCTCGACCCTCACCTATGAAAACGGACGGCTGAACCTCCGGCGGATCGAAACGCTGGTGCGGGTGCTGTCGGATATCAAAAATTCCGGAAAAGAGCTGATCCTGGTGACCTCCGGCGCGATCGGGGTAGGCACCGGCCAGCTCGGGCTGAAGGAACGTCCAAAGGACGTTGTCGGCAAGCAGGCCGCCGCCGCGGTCGGCCAGTGCGAGCTGATGTACAGCTACGACAAGCAGTTTTCTACATACGGGCATGTGACCGCCCAGGTACTGCTGACCCTCGACGTGGTGGAGGACGAGCAGCGCAAGCGGAACGTGGTCAACACGATCAACCGGCTGCTGGAATACGGCGCGGTGCCGATCGTGAACGAAAACGACACCGTTTCCTATGAGGAGATCGAATCGGCGGAAAGCCGCACCTTCGGCGACAACGACACGCTGTCGGCCATCGTCGCCGTGCTGACCGAAGCCGACGCGCTGGTAATGCTGACCGATATCGACGGGCTGTACACCGCCGATCCCCGCTCCCATGCCGACGCAAAGCAGATTCCGGTGGTGGAGAAAATTGACGGCGCCCTGCGCGGCGCAGCCAGCGGGGCCGGCTCCGCCCGGGGCACCGGCGGGATGATTACCAAGCTGAACGCGGCGGAAATTGCCACAAACGCCGGCATTCCCGCCGTGGTCATGAACGGCGCGAATCCCCGCCGCCTGTACGACCTCTTCGACGGCGTGCCGGTCGGCACGCTCTTCCGCGCGGGCGATTGAGTCCGGTCGGCCCCAACGCGCGGAACGGCGGCTTCTCATCCGATCCGACGGCCGCCGCCGGCTCACATCGCGCCGGCAGGCGGAACAGGAGGGATTCCTTATGAAAGACAGCCCGATACATTCGGCCCGAAGGCCAGCCGCCGGCGTGCTGCTGATCAGCCTGGCGACCGCGCTGCTTGCCTTCCTGCCCACCATGCTCTGGAACAACGGCCGGATTCTTCTGCGGGGGGATTTTCTGACCCAGCAGATTCCCTTTATGCTGGAGTCGAAGCGCTGCCTCCTGTCCGGCACGCCGTTTTGGAGCTGGAACACCTTTCTCGGCGCCAATTTTGTCGGCAGCTATTCCTTTTATGTATACGGCAGCCCCTTCTTCTGGCCGCTGCTTCTGGTTCCCGAAAAATGGTTCACCGTAGGCGTGACGGTCATGTTCCTGCTCAAGCATGTCGTGGCGGCCCTCGGCGGCTACCTTTATCTGGCCCGGTATGTCCGGAACCGGTGGTACGCCGTGCTGGGCGCGCTGCTGTACGCCTTTTCCTTTTTTACCATTAACAGCAGCTTTTATTATCATTTTCTCGATGTGATCGCCCTGTTTCCCTTTCTTCTCGTCTCGCTGGACCGGGTGCTGGAGCGAAAGCCTTTCGCCGGTCCCATTTTTATCCTTTGTACCTTTCTGCTGGCGCTGACGAATTACTATTTTTTCATCGGGATTTCCTTTTTCTTTCTCTTCTATCTGTTTTTCAGGCGGAAGGAAGGCGGGCCGAACAAGCCGTCGTTTTTCCTCGGCGTGATCCTGCGGTACGGCTGCGGCGCGCTGCTGGCCTCGTTCGTTCTGCTGCCCTCCGCCCTCACCCTGCTGGAAACCAGCAAAGCGTCCGAAGCCTTTGGCGGGGGCCGTCCCTGTACAGAAAGGAGCTTTTTATGTCGGAATTATTGAATCAAATGGGAGCCGCCGCCCGGACGGCGGCGCGCTCCCTCGCAGCGGCGACCGCGGGCGAAAAGGACCGCGCGCTGGAAGCCATGGCCCGGTCCCTGCTGGACCGGCAGGAGGCCATCCTCGCCGCCAACCGCCGGGATACCGAAGCGGCTGCGGCAAACGGGATGACCCAATCCCTGCTGGACCGGCTCTCCCTCTCCCCGGCGCGGATCGCCGGGATGGCCGACGGGGTGCGGCAGGTCGCCGCGCTCGCCGACCCGGTGGGGGAAATCATCGAAGGGGGCTGCCGCCCGAACGGCCTGCGGATTCAGAAAACCCGCGTCCCGCTCGGGGTGGTCGGCATTATCTATGAAGCGCGCCCCAACGTGACCTCCGACGCCGCCGCCCTCTGCCTGAAGGCGGGGAACGCCGTCATCCTGCGGGGCGGCAAGGAAGCTCTCCAGTCCAACACCGCCATCGCGGACGCGCTGCGGGCCGGGCTGGAAGCCGCCGGCATGAATCCCGACGCGGTGCAGCTGATCCCGGATACCTCCCGGGAAACGGCGAACGAAATGATGCGCCTGCACGGCGTGATCGACGTATTGATTCCCCGGGGCGGAGCGGGGCTGATCCGCGCCGTGGCGGAAAGCGCCACCGTCCCGGTGATCGAAACCGGGGTGGGCAACTGCCATATCTATGTGGACGCGGCCGCCGATATCAACATGGCGGCCTCCATCGCCGTCAATGCCAAGGCCTCCCGCCCCTCGGTCTGCAACGCGGCGGAAACCCTGCTGGTACATGAGGCGATCGCCGCCCGCGCCCTTCCCGTGATTGCTGCCGGGATGAAGCAGGCGGGCGTGCAGCTCCGCGGCTGCGAGCGGACCCGGGCGATCCTGAACGATTCTCAGAGCGCCCCGGCCCTGTCCGTCCTCCCCGCCACCGAAGAGGACTGGGCGACCGAATACCTCGATTATATCATGGCGGTACGGGTGGTGCCCTCGCTGGAAGCCGCGATCGACCATATCGCGGCATACGGCACCGGCCACAGCGAATGCATCGTCACCGACAGCCACGCCGCCGCCGAGCGCTTTACCGCCGGGGTGGACGCGGCCGCCGTCTATGTCAACGCCTCCACCCGCTTTACGGACGGCGGGGAATTCGGCATGGGCGCGGAAATCGGCATTTCCACCCAGAAGCTCCACGCCCGCGGCCCAATGGGCCTGCGGGAGCTGACCACAGTAAAGTATATCGTCTTTGGCAGCGGACAAATCCGATAAGGCGGCGCCTGAAAACCGGCCCAGCCTGTACGGCGTCCGCAGCTATACCAAAAAAGAAGAAGCCCGGAAAGGACAGGAGATTCGCATGAATGACTGGCAGAAGGTAGAAAATCCGGTGGAAGGCGGCGTATCCGCTCCGGACAGCGGAGACGTCCCCGCATCCCCCCCATTCCCGTCATCCTCCCCCATTCCTCCACACCGGCCAAGGAAACGCCGCAGCGACGCGGGAAAGAAACGTTCCCCGGCTTCCGAGCCCACTCCCCCCACTCCCCCCATTTCCCCCTCTCCCTCCCCGGCGTACGAAACAGCCGGCCCCGCTCCCGCCCCGGCTCCCGTTTCCACGGAGGCGGTGGGCGCGGTGGTAAAGGGACACGCCGGAGATGCCGACGGACTTTCCCCCACACCCACCCCCAAAAACGACGGCTGGTCGGCGGTCTCCGCGCCCCGACACAAGGCCATCCCTCGAGCGGCCGTTTCGGCGGAAACAGCCGCCGAAGCCGCGTCGGTAAAATCCGCGGAGACCAGCGGCGGAACGGCCGATGCGTCGGGAACAGCCGATGCGTTGGGGACAGCCGGCGAGCGGGAGGAGGCCGGCTGGCTTTCCGAGCCCGCTCCCGTTCTGTCTCCGGTGCGCTATACCTCGACCGGGCGGCGGCGCGGCATGCACCGCTGGGCCGCCCCTCTCGGCTTCCTGATCCTGCTGCTCGCCATTGTCGGACTGGGAGCCCTCGCCGAGCTGGGGATCAAGGCTATCCAGCGTTCTCAGGACGACACCGCGCTGCGGGCGGAGCTGGACGATTTCCTCCAGCCGATCATGCAGTACGATCCCTCGGCCTTTGAAGACGTAAACGCCACCAGGCAGGACGCCCTGCTGCTGTCCGCAATCTGGCGGCTGACCGATGCGGAACGGATCCGCCAGCTGCGGGAAAATACCGACGTCTGCAGCTACCCGATGGACGACAATTCCCGGATGCTGATCCCGCTGGAGGAGATCAACGCCTCCTACGCCTATCTTTTCGGGCCGGACGCCGTGCCCTATCACCACACGATCGGCGAAGAGGGGATGAGCTTCACCTTTGAATACGACCCGGAGCAGAGCTGCTATCATGTGCCGAACACCAGCTCCTCCTCCATGTACATTCCGGTGCTGGATAAGCTGAAGAAAAAGGGCGACACCGTGACGGTGCGGGTGGGCTATGTGCTCACCACCAAAATCGGCATTGATGAAAAGGGCGAGCAGATCGAACCAACGGCGGCCGACGCTGACCATTTCCAGCTTTACACCGTACAGCGGGTCGGCGAGGACGGCTGGAAGCTGGTTTCCATCACGGACGAAAAGGGTTCTTCCGCTGCGGCCACCACGGTTCCGGCGGAAAGCTCCGGCAACGCCGCCCTTTCCTCCGGAACCGGGATCACCTCCGGTGGAACGGAAAGCACGGCAGGCAGCGCTCCGGCCGGAGAATCCGCCGCGGCCTGAGCCCCGGCCCTGCGGCGGCCTTCCCTCTCCCGATCCCATAAATCCCGGAATAGAGAATCCCCCGTCCGCTACGGTCGCAGCGGACGGGGGATTCTTCTGTAAAGAGGGTCACCGTTTGCGGATAACCGACTGGTAATAGCGTTCGTATTCCGTATACAGCTCTTCGGTGTCCTCCCGGCCAAGTCCCATCCGGTGCCCGGGCTCGTTCATCAGGCCGGTAAACTGATACCCATAGACCTGCTCCAGCACATCGTAGCAATGGATTTCTCGGATCAGCTTTTCACAGGACTTGGGCGCCAGCCCGTTGTCAAAGGGGAAATCGAAGATTTCCATATCGACCCAAAAATGGGTGTCGTATTTTTTACAAAGCTCCGCGATCTGCGGGATATTGTTTTCACTGCGGGCAAAGGCAAAGGGGATCAGAATATCCAGATTCGGAAGAATCTGTCCCCATTCCTCCGCGTGCAGATGAAAATCGATGTTGTTGGGCGCCAGCGCGACCGGCTTGGTGGGCGTCAGCTCCTGGACAAACCGGGAATACTCCTCGAAAAAGCGGACGATATCCTTGTATTTTTCATCCGGAACGGGAGGATAACCGTGGTACAGCGCCCCCATGATTTCCTCGGAAATATACCAGCCGTAAAAGGATTTGTGATGGCCGTACCGTTTGTAGAGCTCGCGGGTGATCTCGATATGCCACTTGAGAGATTCCGGCGAAAAATCAAACCACGCATATAACCCGACGCCGGGGAACACCACCATATCGCATTCGTCGGCTGCTGTAAGGATGGCCTCTATCGGATCCTTCGCCGCCAGGTCATACCGCGCCGGAAACAGGCGGGAAGGGTAAAAGGCCTTTCCGTCAAAGGTCTCCGCCGTCATATCGTGCTGGTTGACATACCGACGGGAATCGAACACATTCTGAATCAGCACGCTGGTCACGCCGATCCGATGCATGGAATACACCTGCTGCTTCCACCCCTCGTCGGTCAGCACCTTTAGCCCTTTGTTAAAATACCGGGCTTCGTCTTCGCTCCAATGGTAGATACTCGTCCAGCAGCCATCCAGCAGACAGGTGGAATGAACGTCCGAGCGCACGATTTCATAGGCGACGTCCTGCGCGTCCTGTTCGGTTCCGTCCGGGCCGAAGAAGCGAACGTTCAACCGGAACTTCCCTATCAGTCCGTCCGTGGCCGGGTATACCTTGTTGAGCTGGAGCTCCGGTCGGATTGCAAAAGCGCCCATGTCCACCGTCCGTTCAGGGAAGACCGCCTCCACCTGTATTTTTTCCGCCGTTTTCGCGGCGACCCGCAGCTCCAGCCGCGCGTTGGTTGATATCCGCCTTGCAGGAACCGGTGTGACGAAATTGCTGTTCGTGCTGTTCATAACGTTCCATGTCCTTTCTGTGGGGGAGTGCGCCGCGCTCCGGCGGACAGCCGGAACCAGCCGAAGCATCGCCGCCTTTCGTTCCATCCCTCCGGAAAAAACGAGCGTTTATTCCGGAGCGGCGGCAAAAAAGGCGACAGGAAACCAAGCCGGCGGCGGATTCCGCTTTTTGAGGCCCCGCATTCCGCGGAACCCGCCGCCGGCCGGCTGTTCTGTTTTTCTCCGCGCGATGCCCTTAGCCGATCCGCTTGTTGGCGTCGTCGATCATCTTCTGATAAGTCGTCTGATAGGAATCGAGACTGGTGCTGATATCCTCGCCCTGACGGGCCGAATACATCAAGTAGAACGCGCCGATGCCGTTCTCCAGCACACCGTCGGTATAGGCGGGAATGAGGATGTTCTTCGCCAGCGAGGTATACAGCTCGTTGCTGCCTTCCATCAAACCGGCTTTGTCCGTTTCGGCCTGCGTGTTTCGTACCTCCGCCAGAATCTCAATGAACGCCCCGGCGCTGTACGGCGCCTTGGAGCCGACCGAAATTCCGTACGCGCTGGTATGGGCGTAATTTTTCTTCTCGGTATTGCTCGGGCCGGTCGGGAAAGCGGTCACGCCGAAGTCGAATTTAATGGTGCCGTCCGCCTTATAGCCGTTGAATACCTTCTCCTCGTAATTGAATGCACCGTGCATCACCGCTTTGCCGGTGAGGAACTTCGCCTGGCCCGTCAGGTAGCCGTTGCCGCAGATGGGATTGGTCTTGAAAATATCCATGACGAATTCCAGGCTTTCCCGCATGGCCGGGTTCTTGATGTTCAGGCTGTACCTGGCGTCCTCCCCGACCGAAACCGCCGAGGTGCCGTTGGAGGCCTGGAACACCTCGTCGTACATGTTTTCCAGTCCCATGATGCCGGAATCCGCGTCCGTGCAGGCGCGGGCCAGCTCCCGGAAGGTATCCCAGGTCCAGTTGCCCGCTTCGTACTGCTCCTTTGGATAATCCTCGCTGTAGCCGTTGGCGATCAGGAGATCCTTATTGTAATACAGCACGTACGGATTGATCCCTCCGCCGTACCCGTAATATTTGCCGTCGAACTTCAGGAAGTTGTCCATGACCGTACGGTCGTCCCCTTCAGCCGGCGCCGTGACATAATCGTCTACCGGCAGGAGATAGTCCTGATGAAACATATTCAGATACTGCTCGGTAATCATCACGAACACATCAATCGGGTCCTTCGCCGCGATATTCGCGGCCACCTTATCCATGACCTTCTGATCTGCGCCGGCCTGGATGATCTTGACGTCCTTGCCGTACTTTTCCTTGAACTGGGCGATCGCCTGATTGTATGCGGAATCGGTCTTGCTCTCGTCGTAATCCAGCGCCAGAAAGCTGATCGTAGACGGTTCGCTCTTAATCATCGCCTCTCTGTCCGTACCGTCAGCCGAGACCGGCGTACCGCCGCTTTCCGACCCGCTGTCTCCACAGCCCGCGAGGGGGAGCATCGCCAGGACGAGCGCCGCCGTCAGCGCCGCCAGTTTCCGAAAAGTTTTCATACCAGATTCCTTCCTTTCTCCTTCTGTTTGGGGATACGCTTATGCCTGTAGTCTATCCGCGTTCTCCGCCATGATGGCCGCCGCCATAGCGACCTGGGCGCAGTCCGCGTTATACGCCGGACTGGGATGCCCCGTCTCAGCGTAAAGGGTACGATAACGGGAAAAATACCGGCGCAGCCGGGCGAAATCCCCCATCCGGGCGGCCGTGTAAGGGATTAGCCCGTTGATATTGTGCTCGCCAAGCCGCTCTCCCCGCAATTCCTCCCAGGCGGCTTCCCCGCCTGAGAAGTGCCGGCTGAAGGTCTCATACAGGGCGACCGCACGAGGGGAATCCGCCGGCAGCACCTCCATCAGGACCGGAAAAAGCTGCGCCAGCGCGTCGGGGTAAAAGGTGTTCCAGTCAAAATGCTCCGGCAGCGGCGCGTCGTCATCCATAAGCCCCACCAGGTAATGCGCTGCCTCCTCCTTCCAGAGACAGCGTTCGATCCGGCGGAGCAGCGCCGCTTCCCGCTCCTCCGTGTCCCGCAGAAGGAAAAGCATCCGCTCCCGCGCCTGTTCCTCCGCCGCGGAAGGGAGAAACAGCCGCCGGACGAGCTGCCGCATGGCCCGCAGTCCGCGGCAGACCTCACAGTTGTCCATCAGGTATTTCACCCGGTAATCCGGCTTCGCCCATGTCAGGTCCCGATCCAGAGTGGAGAGCATCGCCCCATAAATCCGCTCGATCTCCGTCCAATGCCGGCGCACATAGTCCCCGTCCCCGGTTTTCTCCGCGTATTTCCACAGCAGCTCGAGAAAAAGCCCGGCATAGGAATCGGTGGAGTCGTAAGAGAGGGTTCCGGTACGAGGATCGGTCAGGATACTTTCCTCGATCGTTCCATCCGGCAGTCGAACCGCCTCGTAATCGTAAATAGTGCCATCCACACTGTTGTAGTCCTCTTCCGCTGTGTTGAGGTGGGCGAAATGCCAGTCGAGATACCGGCGGACATTCTCGCCGTACTGCGCGGGGCGAAGCAGGAGGGCGAGGGCGGCGAATTCCGAGAAATAGGGACAGATTTTGCTCCGGACTGTTCGTTCGCCGCCGTCCTCCTCGCCCCACGCAGGCCCTCCCTGATCAAACGGCGTCATCGGCAGCGCCCCATCCGGAAGCTGAAAGCCCGCCAGCCAGGCAAGCTCCCCGTCGATCAACTCGTATAATGCGGTTTTTTCGTCCATGAGCACTCCTCTTTTCGTCACTCCGCAGAGAACCGGCCGCCGGACGGCGGAAATATGCCGTCCGGCAAAACTATTCTGCTTTGGCTGGTCTTATCCGCCGTAGTACTCCAGCATCACATGGGCGGCGCGGATGGCCTGCGCGCAGTCCGCGTTGTACAGCGGCCAGTTATGCTTTTTGGCGGGATAGCTCATATAAAGCTTCGTATAGGCGTCCACGTTTTCCGCATCGCCGGCCAGCGAACCCGCATAGGCGAGCACGCCCCAGTAGAACGAATCGGGGATGTCGAAGCCCGGCCAGTTGTGCTGCTTGCCCTGCCCGGCATAGTGGGAATTGAAGTTCTTCCAGATGCGCTGGGCCCGTTCGCTCTTCGGGTCAAGCAGCCCGGTGGAAAGTGCAAAGGCCTGGCAGGTCGCGTCAGCGTAGAAGGTATTCCAGCTAAACGAGGCGACCGAAGAGCTGCCGGTGCAGGAGGCGTAATAATAGCCGCCCTTTTCATTCCACAATACCTTTTCAATCGTCGCGTACACCAGATCGCGGCCGTCGGTAATCTGCTTCAGCTTTGCGGAGGCTCCCGCCTTTTCCGAGGAACCGGAGGAGAACGCAGGTACCAGCACCTTCTCGTACAGTTTCGCCGCATCGGCAAGCCCCTCATACACTTCGGCGTTGTCCATAAAATACTTCACCCGATAATCCGGCTTTGCCCAGGTCAGGCCGTTGTCCATGGTAGCAAACAGCGCGTTGACGATACGGTTGATGTCGCTGTAATGCGCCTTGATGTAGGCCGCGTCGCCGGTTTCCTCGTAATACCGCCACAGGACGGAGAGGAAGAGCGCGGCGTAGGAATCGGTGGAGTCGTACTGCGGCTTGCCGTTATTGCTGTACTTGACCGTCTCCGAAACGACATTGGTAGTACCCGCGCCGGTGGAAACGATCTCGTAATCGTAGATGGTGCCGTCCACCCCGTTGTAATCCTCCGCCGCCGTGTTCAAGTGGCCGAAGTGCCAGTTCATGTACTTTTTCACGTTATTCGCATAGGTTTTGCCGCTGTCCAGAAGAGCCAGCATGGTGATTTCCGCAAAGTAGGGATTGATCGTACGCTGCCAGGTGTCGTTGGTCATGCCCACCGCGCCGTTGTCCAGCTGCAGCGTAACCAGCCAATCAGATTCGTTTTTTATCATGTTCTTGTAGAAGCTGATTCGTTCCTGATTCTGCGCTTTGGCCGTCGTGGTCGTTTTTCTGGTGGTAGTTGTTGTAGCAGCCGTCGGCTTTTTGGCGGTAGTGGTCGGCTTTGAATCCCCGCCATTCTTTGTCGTCGTTTTCTGCGTACCGCCGGCTTTGGTCGTGGTCCTGCCGGTCGTCGCGTCCGCCGAAGTCGAGGCGGTATTCCCGCCCGACTCCACAGAGGTCGCCGTCCCTTCCATCGAGGTCAGCGTCTCAGTCGCGCCAGTCGTCGATATCCCATCGGCGCTGCTTGCCGGCTCGCTCGGCGTGTTCACCGGCTTGCTGTTGCAGCCCGCAAACGCCGAAGACAGTATAGCGGCGGCAACAACAAACGCCAGCGCCTTCACAGTGATTTTTCCTTTCATTGCGTTTCATCTCCTCTTTCTTTCGGTTTGTGCAAACGACACCTTAAACATTTCCATGCCCGAATCGAGGCGTTATCCTACAATACCGGTGCGCTCGATGCTTTCGGTAAAGAAGCGCTGCACCAGTACATACAGGGCAATCAGGGGGAGAACTACAATCAGGCAGGCGGCAGACAGGATGGAATCGCTCAGCAGCTTCATATCCGTGCCGGCCGCCTGGCCGGTAATCCCCTGGAGCTTGTCGCCCAGCCGCACACTGACGGCGGTGACATTGACGGACAGCGGAAAATTCTCATGGAGAAGCATCCCGGACAGGATGTAGTCGTTGTAATACCAGACGACGGAGAACACGGCCACCGTCAGCAGGGCGGGGATAACGTTGGGAATCATCACCTTCAGAAAGGTGCGGACCGGCCCGCAGCCGTCGATCATCGCCGCGTCCTCCAGCTCCTTCGGCATATTCCGGAAGAACTGGCGCAGGATAAAAATATACAGCCCCGAGCGGATGCCCATCCCCAGCGCCGCCATCACATAAAACTGCGCGGAGGTATTCAGAAGATGCATCGCCAGCAGATTGGAGTACAGCGGAATCATATAGCTTTGGGTCGGCACGATGATGCTGAAAATCAGCAGACCGAAGAAAAACTTCTTCAAGGGGAAATGGAACCGCCCGAACCCGTAGGCCACCACTAGGGTGGAGGCCAGCTGGAGCAGAACGCTGGGGACCAGGATTTCCAGCGTACGGAGCATGGAGCGGGAGTAATCCATCAGCTGGAACGCCGTCCGGAAGTTTTCCAGGTTGAAGCCGGAGGGAATCCACACCACGGTGGGGTCAAAGGTGTCGCCGACGCTCTTCAGGGCGCTGGAGAGCATGAACAGCACGGGATACACCATCACGAACCCGACGCCCAAAAGGAACACGGCCCGGATGAGGGAACCGACCGCCTTTACGGTTTTGTTCTTCCTCACCAGCATTTCGGTGGATTTCAGGCCGCCTATGCGTTTAAAATTCTCCATTCCAATCATGTTCGCGGCCTCCTTAATCCGTTGAGTAGGAAATCGTACGGGAGGCAATCAGGTTGACCAGACCGATCACCAGCAGCACACAGACAAAGTAGATCACGCCGATGGTCGCGCTGTACTCATAATCGCCTTTGGAATAAAAGCTGTTGAGCATCTGCATAACCTTGTTGCCGTAATCGGTAAATCCGTCGATGATCGTGTAAATGATCGCGACCAGCAGGGTGGGGGCCATCATGGGGAAGGTGATTTTCCAGAACTTCTCCCATCCGGTCGCCCCTTCCATGTCCGCCACCTCGTAAGAGCTGGCCGGGATGTTGTTCACCGCCGCCAGCAGCAGAAGAATCTGCACGCCGGATTTCCAGGTCAGGTCGAAAATCTCGTTCACCACCGAGGTAATGGCTGTCAGCAGGAAGTCCGGCAGGCCGAGGGCTGCGAACACGTCCACCATGTCCGGCGCTTTGAACATATAGCCCGGCTGCATGGCGGTAACGGCGGAGCCGCTCATCATCACCTGCTCTTTCAGAATGGTGATGACCACGCCGGAGGCGATGATTACCGGGAAAAAGAACACGGCGCGGGCCAGCGTCCGCCCCAGAAACTTCTGCTTGAGCAGCACCGCAATGAACATGCTAAAGCAAACAATCAGCAGCGTTTCCGGGATAATCATGACGATGGATTCGGTCAGGTACTGCAGGAAAAAGGTGTCCTGTGTGAAGAAATACGAAAAATTGGCGAAGCCGACGAATTCCGGTTCAAAGCCGTTGGGCGTTACCTTGATGTCGCTGAACGAATAAATGATGGACTGGAACATCGGCAAGACGAAGAAAACGATAATCCCGATCACCCAGGGCGAGATGAATGCGAGCCCCCAGAGGGAGCGTCTGTTCTCGATTGTCAGCCGGCTGCCCCGGGCCGCAGCGGACGCTGCGGTTCCGGTCTTCTTTTTGGAGCTTTTCATCGAGCCTTTCACGCTTACTGCACCCCCATCACGGCAAAACCCTGCGCCGCCACTTCGACGCCGTTTGCGGCAACGTCCGCATCGGTATAATTGACGACCACCGCGCCGGATTCAAAGGTGGTCCTGTAAACGCCGTCCGCCAGCTTCTCGTGGTTCCGGATTTCCTCCCCGGCAAAGCGGGAGATGACGGCGGACACCTCTTTGTAATCGTCGATCGCCTGTTCCGTCCACCTCTTTGCATCAATATAATACAGGCCGGCCGCGTCGGTTTCCCGCAGCTTTTCAATGTTTTGCATCCCCAGCGTGTATTTCAGGCCGATGCCGGTTTCCACCGCCTTCAGCACGCAGAACCGTTCGTCGGTGAAACTGTTCACCGACGGCGTGGTCATCGGGATCAGCCCGTGCAGGGCGATCTGGTAGAAGGGGACCGCCTCGGTCTGGGCCGTGAAGTCGCTGGTATCGATCGGTACGTCGGTGAGCAGCGTAGCGCTCGAAAAGGCGTAGGCGTTCGGCTCGGACGCCATCAGCGCCCCCTTCGCCCCCGCCAGATTTTCCATCGCCTGCCGCCAGATCGCTTCCCCGCTGCCCCGATCAACGTGGCTGTCGCCGAAATCGGAATACATCTTCTCCGAAAGGGTGGCGGCGGAAAAACCGGCGAATTCCAGCTTCTGCGCTTTGGCCGCGATCCTTTGGCTGGCCTCCAGAATCTTCCGCGGACTGAGCAGGAAGGTCATGGTCCCCAGCGAATCCTGCTGAAAGGTGCTCATCTTGTACTGGTATTCGATAGCCGGTTCCTTCTGCACCGACTTGGCGGAATCATAATTTCCGTTGAAGCCCCAGATGCTTTTTTGGATGTCGGTGAGGTTGACGTCCAGATACATCTCCATGCCGTTTTCCTGAAGCAGAGAGAGGGTCTTTTTCAGCTGGCTCATGCCGCCGAGCCCTCCCTCGGCCGAGAGACCGACCGGGATGCGGTTCTGAGTTCCACCCTTTCCCCAGCTGAGGTACTGGAAGGTCACGTCCTTCACCCCGCTGTCAAGCAGGGTCTGAGCCAGGGTACGGACGTCCTCGTAAGAGGTGATCGGCGCCACCTGGTTGACCGGGATGCCGAGCACGCTTTCCTGCCGCATCACGCCGCCCAGCAGGGACAGGGTAAGCGGCGTGGTCTCCCCGGTCTCCACCGGTTCCACCCCTTCTTCCTCGGCAAGATACCGCCGGTAGGCCTGCGCCATCCCCACATAATCGGCTTCCCCGCCGCTGAGGAAACGGTATTCCACCGTAAAGGACTCCAACTGGGAGCGGGCGGGTTCGAACATATTCACCTTGGTGGACTCAAAGGTTTTCTGGCTGACCTCCACCGTCGCGCTGTCACGATAGGTAAACTCCACGTTTCCCACGTTATAGGGGCTTTTGCTGCTGCGGACCGCGGCGTTCACCGCCGCGCGGGCGTCCCCCTCGGTGATGATCGCCAGGAACGCCGCATCTCCCTTCTTCATGCCGAACACCGGCAGACGGGCGGTCTGTGTCTTTGTCTTCCGGGTCGCGTCAATCACCGCGAGGTCTCTGCCATAGATTTCCTGCGAATACTCGGCGAAGGAACCGCGCTGATTGAATTCAATCAGCGCGCCCGAACCGTCCGGAACAAGGAAGTAGCCTTCCTCCTCCGCGCCGGCCGCACCAAAGTTCGGCAGCGGGATAATCCCGGTCAGCTTCAGGTCGTCGGACTCCTCCTCAATCTCCTGGATTGGGACGTTCACCTTCAGGCCGGTTTCCTCCAATGTGATCTCCACCGGGATCAGAAAGCCTTCCTTTTCAAAATACAGCTCGAACCGCACGCCGTTTGCAATCGGTTCGGCGTTCAGGTTATCCTTGAGCACTACGCCCGCACGGGCGTTCTGGGTGGTGGTATTGGAATCGCGGTCGGCGTACTTGATGTTCAGCAGGGAACCGAGCGACACCTTGGCCGCGCCCTTCAAATTCTCGTCCGTGTCGTAACCATCGGGAGAGCTGTCCCAGACCGCTCCGCTTTCCTTATCCTCCAGCCGGATATACCCCTGCTTCATGTTCGCGCTCAGCCGCAGAGAGGCGTTTTCCGCCACCACCGTGAACCCGTCCTCGTGGTTGTTGGAGGGGGTAAACTGGATATTCGTCCCGCTCGTCCCCTCCCCCTCTCCCGTCCCCGATCCGGCGGACTGGGACGGCCGGGCGATGGTAATGAACAGCAGGACAATCGCCGCCACCGCCGCCAGGGAAACGGCGGCGCTCAGAATGACTTTCCCTTTCTTCATAACAAAATCCATGTCCTTTCCGGATTTTCCGCCCGCTGGGACGAACATCCTTCTTGAAAAAGGGCGATACGCCGCCCGCGCTGGTTGGCGGAGAGAGTCCGCCCGTCGCTCCGCTATTTCAGGCGGATTTCGTTATAAATCATACCGATAAAGCTGACCAGCTGGGTAAACATGCTGTAGGCGATGGTTACGAAAAGCAGCACCAGGAAAATTCCCAGCAGGGTACCCAGCATGATCGCAATGGTTTTCGCCATCGAATACTGGTGGACCTCCCGGGTCGCCATCAGCAGGTTCGCGCCGGTCCAGATATATACGATCGCCTGCGCGATTTGATAGAAGCTCGCTTCCTCCAGCGTGAAGGCGTTGCTGAGGACCGTCAGGACGATCAGGCCGATCACATAGGGCAGGATCGCGTAAGCCGTGAAAATCCAAATTTCCTTAAAGGTTCCTTCGCCGTCGGCCAGGGTGCTGACCGCCCAGTTACACACCACCCAGACGACGAACACGCCGACGGTAGTCGCCAGGGATACGAAGACATTGAACTGGTCGGTGCGGTTTTCGTTGAAATGGAAGCCGGTCAGCTGGCTGTGGACAATGCTGGTGACAAAAAAGGCGAAAACGATCAGGTTCGCCATCAGGACAGAGCCCTTCTTCTCCACCTTCAGATCGTAATACGACTTGAAAGGATGCAGGCTGACCTGGAAAGGGTACCGCCATTTGCTGAAGGTGACTTCATAATCGCTCTTCCGGCGCTTCTCTTTATAGCGGGTATAGAGCACCATGCCGAGCACCAGCAGAACGATCAGAGCCAGAATGACCGGGAAGGCTCCGCGGATGAAATCCGCCCGTTCCTCCTTGAAGGTATCGGAATAGCCCGTACGGTAGTTGCCGCGGCGGTAATACTCCATCGCCTTGTCGTACTCGCCGGTCTGCTCGTAGATTTTGCCCATGCCGACGTTGGCCAGCTCATAGTTGGCGTCCTCAGCCAGGATGGCTTCCCACGGCTCCAGCGCTTCTTCATACTGACCGTCGTTGTACAGCAGGATAGCCCGGCGGACGTTCGCGCCAAAGGAGGTGGGGGTGAACACATGGAGGCAGTTCGCCCCTGCGTCCAGCACCAGCAGCCGATCCCCGACCGAATCCACCGCCACCGGGGACTGGAAGGTGCCGTACTGGTTGGCCTGCCCGCCGAAGGCGTAAAGCAGGTTGCTGTTCTGGTCGTACTGGAAAACCCTGGCCCGGGTGCTGTCGGTCACAGTGATGAAGCCGTCCTCATCCACCGAAATGTCGTTGAGGGTGGTGGTGATATCGCTGTTGGTCTGGTTGTCGTAATAGGTGTCGAGGTCCCCAAAGGCCGCCTGCGCCCCCTCCTCGTTGAACAGGATGTTCTCGCCAAGGGAATTCAGCTTCCGGACCTGGCCGACCCCGCGGGCCGTGCCGCCCTTGATGGTGTACACGAAATTGCCGTCGTCCAGGTCAAAGTTGATGAAGGAGGTCGGAACGCTCCGCATAATACCGGAGGCCGCTTCCTCGCTCAGAATGCTTTTCCAGAAGCGCTGGAGCAGCAGCTGCGGCGTAACCGCCACCCGTTCCGCACCATAGAAGCCGATGAACTGGCCGTTTGGCTCGTACATCAGCGCGCCGGAATAGGTGTTGGCGGAAATCACATAGATAATGCCGGCCGAATTCACCGCCACCTTCGCGGGGGTATAGTCGAAATCGTCGGTCACCTTGTCGGCCGGGGGCGCGCCGATCTGCTGAACGACCGAGCCGCCGCTTTCCGCGACATATACCGTCCGGGCCTTTTTGTCCGCCACATAAAGCCGCCCGCTCTCCTCGACAAAAATTCCCTGCGCATCCTGAAATTCAATCGGCGTTCCGGCCGCGTCTTTCAGGGTGATCGTCTCCTGACACTGAAGCGCGCCGTCCAGCTTCAGGATCCGGCTGTTGCCGGAATCGAGGATATATATATCTCCCGCTTTGGTAACGTACAGGTCCTGCGGCGTGCTGAGACTCCCCTGCCCCAGTGCTTCGCCGGTGACCGGCTTTTCCGCCGTATAGGGAGTGGGAACCTCCACCGAATTCTTCCAGTAATCGTAGGTATAGCTGAAAGACGTTCCCTCGGCCGCGCCGGGAAAACAAAGCAGGGAGGCCAGTAGTGCCGCCAGCAGCGCTGGACCGCCGGCGCCGCGCCGCTTTTTCTTCATCGCCTTCATGGTAATCCAAATCACGCCTTTCCGGCTTTCTGACGAGGCGGTTTCGCCCCGAAGATCGCAAAATTCTGGACGGGAACGGGCGCCCCTCCTACTTCATGCCCGAGGTGGACATGGTTTCGATGACCCGGCGCTGCGAGAGAACGAACAGCAGGATCGGCGGGATCATCAGGATCAGGCCCAGCGCCGCGCCCGCGCCCGCGCGGGCGGTGCCGGCGGCCGTCACCTGGGTCAACAGGGAACCCAGCAGCTTGATCTTTTCATCATAAATCACGCTGGAGCCGACGTTGTTCCATACCGTCTGGAAGGAAAAAATAATCACGGTCAGCCAAGCGGGCTTGACGTTCGGCATCACAATCCGCCAAAATATCCGCAGCTCGCCCGCGCCGTCGATCCGGGCCGCCTCCAGCATCTCCTCCGGAATCTGGCCCATGAAGCTCTGCATCAGGTACAGGCCGAGCGCCGCCTGAAAAGCCGGAAAGATCAGCGCCCAGTAGGTATTGACGATCCCGATGCTGGACATCACGATATACTGCGGGATCGCCGTGACCGCCGAGGTGAACAGCAGGGAGAGCTTCACCACGCCGGAAATGGTCCGCTGCCCGATGAAGTGATGCTTGGCGAGCGGATAGGCCGCCATGCTGGCCATCAGCATATGGCCGACGGTGCCTGCCGCGCTGACAAACAGGGAGTTGAATATGTACCGGCTGAGCGGAACCCAGGAGGAGCTGGTTATCTGCGCAAGCTGGACGAAATTGTCCAGCGTGGGCTTGCGCACGAACATCCGCGGCGGAAAAATGAATATTTCATCCAGCGGCTTGAAAGCGGAGCTCACGGCATACACAATCGGCAGCAGCATAAAGCATGCCAGGAGCAGTACAACCAAAAACACCAGCAGATTGCCGCCTATCGAACGATTGATGTTCTTTTTAAAGAGTCCCTTGGTCACAGAATCACCCTTTGCGTTTCATTCGGCGGCCCCGCTCCATCCAGCCGGAGAAGGGGCCTGCGGCGTCAATCCACGCTGAACCTCTTCAGCGCGTGGGTTATGATGAAATTGGTCAGCAGCATCAGCAGAAACAGGAACACCGCGATCGCGGAGGCGTATCCCATCTCAAACCGCACGGTGCCGATATCGAGGATATAGGTCACGATGGTGTCGGCGCTGTACTGGGTGGTGGGGAAGCCGGCGAGCATCTGGATAATCTCCCGCACGCCGAAGGAGGCGGCGATCTGCATCACGGCGGAGAACATCAGCTGGGGAGCCATCGACGGGATGGTGACGTACCACAGCTCCTGCCAGCGGTTCTTGATCCCGTCGATCGAAGCCGCTTCGAACAGGCTTTTGTCCATGCTCTGGAACCCGGCGATAAAGGCGAGAAAGCCGGTGCCAAGGCTTGCCCAAAGCTGGACAATCATCAGCACGGGCAGCACGGTTTTCGGGTCGCTAAGCCACTGAACCGGGTCGCCCAGAATGCCCAGGTTCATCAGGGTGCTGTTCACGATGCCGTACTGGTCGCCGCTGAACAGGTAGGTCCAGATGAAGAAGAGATTGCCGGTCAGCACCGGCGCATAAAACGCCAGGGTGAAGACCGAGCGGAGCTTCGGCCCGAACTCATTGATCAGCCACGCGCAGAAAAAGGAAATCAGGTAGCTGATCGGCCCGGTGACAAAGGCGAACAGCAGGGTATTTTTCAGGACAATCAGGAAGGTGCCGTCGTCCAGGAACATCCGCTCGTAGTTCATCAGGCCCACGAAGGTCGGCGGCTCCAGCATATTGAAATAGGTAAAGCTGAAAAAGATGGACGCCAGCACCGGGATCACCGTAAGCAGGATAAAGAAAAACAGAAACGGCGCCATCAGCAGATAGCTGACGCGGGCCCTTTTCAGTTCCTGCCGAAGATAGCCGCGCGGATAGCGTTTCCTCCGATGCAGATGGTGCATAGTCATAATCAAGCCCTTCCCGCACGCCGTCCGCCGGCAGGCGAACGGCTTTGTTTCGTTGGTTTTCAGCGCGTTTTCCGGGAGCGCAGCTCGATACGCTTGCGCTCGAGCTCCCGGTTGATGTTCTCGTTTTCCGCCTCCAGCGCCGTCCGGGGATTCTTACTGCTGTACAACACGTCGCGGAAAGCGTTGTCGAGACAGCGGGCGACGAAATAACTGCCGGGAACCTCCGGAATCTCCTTCACAAAGCTCCGCTGAAACTCGAGGTTCTCCAGTTCGGCGCTGCTCCAGGGCAGGTCGTTGAAGGCCTCGATGTTGGCGGTCTGATACCGGGCGGCCGGGCCGAGCAGGTTTTCCACCCGGGCGCCGAACTCCTTCTGGGTTTCGGTGCTGGTGTACCAGTCGAGGAACCTCCAGCAGGCCTCCTTGTTTTCCGCCTTTTCAAAGATTACGCCGGCCGTGCCGGAAGCGCCGACCGAGCGGTCGATGCTCCCATCCCCCCGCTCGATGCCGGGAACCGGCGCCATCGCCCACTGTCCCCGGATTTCCGGAGCGGCGGCCTGCAGGGTGCTGTACATACCCACGCTCTGGATGGCGAGGGGCATTTCGCCGGTACGGAAGCGGGTGTTGAAATCGTAGGTCAGGTCGAAGCCCAATTCGGTATAGTATCCCGTCCACCGCTTAAACGCGTCCAGCGCCACGCGGGAATCCAGCGCGGTGGCGGTCTGATCCTCGTTGTAATAGGTCCCGCCATACTGGAGCAGGAGGAGGGAGAACAGGTCCTTCGCGCCTACGCCGGTATCCACCGCCGTCTGGGCGGTAACGGTGGTATAAGGCAGGCCCATGGTCATGTTCTTCCGCTGGAGCACCGCGACCACGTCGTCCACCTCGTCCCAGGTCTGGGGAACGGCCAAGCCCAGCTCCCCGAAAATATCGGTGCGGTAGAACATCATGAAGAAAAGCTGGGTAACCGGCAGGGCGTATGTCGCGCCGTCGTACTGATAGGGTACGGCCGCGTCCTCCGAAAAGCGGGCCATCACCTCGCCGAAGGTATCAAACTGGCTGAGGTCCACCAGCGCGCCGCGGCAGGCCAGGTTGACGGGCTGGCCGCGGGCCATGCCGATGCCGACGTCCGGAGCGAGCCCGGCGAGGGTTGCTTCAATAAAGCCGGTCTGTACCACGTTCAGATTGACGCGGATACCGGTCTGGGGCGTGAATTCGTTGGTAATCAGGTCCTTCAGCACCTGCACCTGGTCTCGGCCGTCGGTCGACCATACCGTAATCGCCTCGTCCGTCTCCCAGTCATCCATGCTGTTGTAATCGCTGCTGAAGGTCGCCAAGAACTGCCGCACCCCGAACCAGAGACTCTGGAAGAAGCCGGCCTTTGCGGCGGGAAGCTCCTGATCCGTGGAGCGGAACACGAAGTAATCAATCTCCAGCGGCTGCTTCACATTGTTCAGCAGCCAGGTGGAAATGGTGCCGATATTATCCCGGAAATTTCCCAGACGGGACGGAATCTCGTCCGGGTCCTCCGCAAAGCTCTGGAGCTGCTCCGCCACCCGGCGAAGGGTTTCGGACTGGGTGGATTTTTCCCCGTTGACCGCGTCAAAGGTATCCGCCAGGGAGGACAGGGAGTCCGACAGGCGCTGCAGCGTATCCACCAGCCCGTCGATCTCCACGTCCAGCTGATAATCGCGGTAGGTGTCCGGGCTGGTGCTGGTCACCACGATAATCCGGCGGTAAAGGTTGTTCATCTCCGTGTTGAGGGCGTTGACCTCCTGCAGGATATCGGTCCATTTGCCGACCGTCGCTTCCAGCCGGATCTCGTTCGTCCCCTTCCTCAGGTAGACATAGCAGGGGTTGCCCTCCGCGTCGGAAACAGTCATGTTCCGCCAGTTGAAGTTGAAGGGAAAGGACACGTTCTCAAATTCCCGGAAGGGAATTTCTCCGTTGACGTAAATATTGCGGTAGGTGGACATCCCCAGCTGAGAATTCTGCCGGTATTTTATTGAAAGAAGGTAAAGCCCCTCCTCCGGCGCCTCCACCTGGTAAGTGATCCACATGCCGGAATCCGACCAGTTGGACTGGCCGATGACATTCCGGCGGATTTTGGCCGGATCGTTGGGGACGGTGGCGGCTTCGGTGTGGTCGTACACCGGATACAGAATCTGGCTCGACTTCTTTTCCGTCTTTTCCGCCTGCTGTTCGACGTACGCCCCGCCCACCGGCCGGTAACCCATCTCGTCGTATTCCGCCTTCACCTCGGCGTAGGAGGGGAGCTCCTCCTTCCCGGCCAGTGTCAGGGAGGCGACGCCCATCGCATCGTCGTTATTGGTCAGACGGATGGTGTGCTCTCCCGCCTCCAGATATACCTCAAAGGCCCCGGAAAGGAAGCCCGAGTTGTCGGTCAGCAGCAGGTTCTGGTATTCAAACACCTCGACCTGATTGGGAATCAGGTCGTTGCCCTGCTTATCCTGCGCCATCTCCCCCTTTTCCTCGTCCTTCCAGACGCGGTTCAGCACCAGCTCTGACGCGCCAAAGAAGGGGGCCGCTCCATCCAGGGCGAATGCCGCTTTCAGGTCGCGGCCAGTCCCTGGAAGAGCGATATACCGCAGATCCAGGGTATACAGGGCGGATTCCGATAAGGTAAAGCTCCATTCGATCCAGCCGCCGTTTTGAAGGATGGCAACGTCCGTCTCTCCCTCGTACTCCGCCCGGCGTTCCGCGTCGTTTTCGGAAAGCGCGCCTTCCTTGGCCGGAAGGGTGACCGGCATCTTCGCCCGCGGCTGCTCTCCATGCACCTGGGTGTAGCCGAAATAGTCCGGAATATCCGAAGCGGCGCCCTCCGCCGCCTCCGGCAGCCTTCCCGTTTCGCCCGCTTTATCCGCCTTTTCCGCCAGAGCGCCCCAGGGCGCGGCCGAGACCAGCAGCATACCTGCCGCAAGGGCGGCGAGGATTCTTCTCCATCGTTTGGAACCATTGGTGCTCATATTACGCACAGTCTCACTCCCAAGCTTCTCAATCGTTGATGGGCCGGCCGATGACGGGCCGGTAACGAGCCGATAACGGGCTATAAAGCGGAATCCGATGCGGACGGGCCGTCATCCTCCGGACGCGCCGTCTCCTCGTCGGCAAAGCCGCCGTTCAGCGGCGCGTTCTGCTCGTTGCAGTTTTTGAGGAAATCGGTCGGCGCGCAGCCCATAGTCCGCTTGAAGGCTTTGTTAAAGGACTGGATATTCGCATAATTCAGGCGCTGGGCCACCTGGGTAATGTTCAGCTTGCCGTATTTCAGCAGCTCGATTGCCTTCTGTATCTTCTTGTTGCTGATATACCGCTGAATAGTAATGCCGGTTTTTTTCTTGAACATGTCGGATATGTAGGAGTAGTTGTAACCGACTTCCCTTGCGATGATCTTAACGTCGATCTTTTCAAAAATGTTGTTCTCGATGTATTTGATCACCATGTAAACCGACCGCCCCACCGAATCCACCGACAGCGACGGGAAGTAGACCGGCATCGGGTTCAGGACAAACGACCGGCAGCAGGTAATCGCAATCTGCGTCAGGTAGGTCTCCACCATCAGCGGATAAAACATCGCTTTGTTGTACAGCTCGTCGAGGTTGCGGAACAGCGGGATCAGCAGGCTGTTGCGGTCGCTCGCCTTATACACCGAAATGTTTTTGAAAAAATCCTTCAGATACTGAAAGCTTTCACTGTCCGCATCCTCGTTGAACTCAAAGCCGATATAGGCATACCGGAGATCCGAGTCGTTGACGGTCTTGATTGCATGGATGGAATCCATTGGGCAGATATGGATGTCGCCTTCAATCAGCAGGTCGGTTTCCCCATTGGTGGTGAACAATCCTTCGCCGCTGACAACGTAGCTAATTTCATGGCACCACTGCTTATGCGGCGGCACCTCATAGCCGTTAACACAGCTCAGTTCACCCGCCTGGTACAAATTGAAGGGGCCAAACTTGCGATGCTCGCCGTTAAACAGATTGTCAAATTCAAATTGCTTGCCCGGAACCAACATCTCGTTCGCTCCCTTTCCGAAAAAGCGCTTTGCCGGACCGCGCCGGTTTGCGCCTGACATGAAAATACGGCTGTTTGCTGCTGCCCATCAAAAAATCTGTAATAGGGGAATGCGAACTTTACGCAAAGAAAGAATGCCGCCGCCTTTTATAAAAGCCGGCGTTTTTTCTCTGTGTAAATTGTAACATCGCACTATATTTTGCACAATGTACGGGTTTCTCCTGCTGCTTATCCCAATTTTGGCTTTTCGCAGTTTTCCGGGTGGTCCGGCAGGAAAACGCCGTGGAGAAATACAAATATTTTCCATATTCCAGCTTATCCGGAAAGCAGAAGGAATCCCCCCCTTTTCGGACAAGCCAAAAGCCGAGGTCGATATCCCGACGAAGAAGCCATACCTTTTTCCGGTCTTCCTTATTGAATATCCACAGGGGACCGCCCTGCTCACGGAGAATCCTCGCCAATCCGGGAAAATCGGGATAAGTTCCGCTTTCCTCTTCCCGGCGTCGGAGAAAGCCAAAATCGGGAATACCACAAACCGAATACGAAAACGGCAAACCCGCCGCTGAACCGCCAGAAAGTCATGAAAGAAAAAACTCCGAGCCAGCAGAACGTTGGCTCGGAGTTTTCCGGTACGACTTTGTACGGATTTCCTGGCGATGCCGCGGAAAATCTCCTATTTCGCTTTCTTCGCTTTGACCGTCAGCAGAACGCCCAGACTCATAACAGAGAGGACAGCCACCGAAGCCGCCGCGCTGTTCTCGCCGGTGGCCGGAGAACTGCTGCCTCCATTGTTGGAACCGCCGCTGCTGCCGCTGTTATTATTGTCTTTGTCACCGTCACCGTTGTTGTCGTTGTTGTTGTCATTGCCGCCGGAGGAGGTCGGCTCCACCTCCAACTTGACGCTGTCGATCGCCATATTCCATGAGGGCGCGCCATTGACCGGCGAATCCTTGATAACAATCTTCAGATAAGACGGCGTACCCGAGATGGACTTGGACGTTACGTCGGTCTCAAACCAATAGGCCAGATTTTCCAGGAAATAGATATCTTCGCGGAAGGTGGTCGCCCCCTGCGTCACGCCGACCTCTTCCCAGTCGCTCTTATCGGCCGATACATAGAACTTCACGTCGCGGTTCGCGTTGCCTTCCTCAAAGAAGCCTGCGCACATCTGCAGCCCGACGGTAAAACCGGTAATTTTTCCGTCCGCCTTGAACACGATCTCCTGATCGCCCGCTTGGTTCCGGACATACAAGTCATATTGGGTGTCGGCGTTTTTCTCATACTGCCAGTTGTCGGATTTGGAGTCTACGTTGCTGAATTCGGCGTTGGGTACGATGTCCACCGTCGCCGCAGCCGCGCCGAACGTAAGACTGCTCACCAGCAAGACCGCCGCAGCCGCTGTTGCCAACATCTTCTTCATAAACAATTCCTCCCGTTTCCCTGTTTTGTGGTTCTGTAAGATGCCAAAATCGGGGGTGTAAAAATATATCAAGCCACCCGCTGTCATCCCACACGATTTCGATTTGTTTCACTGGATTTATTGTATCATCGGGCCGGAATCCGCGCTATGTATAAATCCCGGCAAATACTTATCCTTATTTTGGATTTCCGGCAGCCCCGTTTAAAAAGAGCGGTGCCCGTATCCTTTGCGGGGGAACGGGAGACCGCTCTTTTTTAAACCGGGAATCAGCGGCCGGACCGCTTTTTCAGGACCGCCAGAGTGCCGGCGCTCAGCACGGCGACGCTCATCAGGGCCGCCGCCATTCCAGCGCCGCCCTCGCCCGTGACCGGCGAATCCTTCGACGCGGCAGTGGTTGCCGGAGCTTCCGTGGAAGACATCTTGGCCGGGGCCTCCGTAGCCGCTCCCGTCGGGGTCGCGGTGGGTTCCGCAGTGCCGTTCGTCTGATAGTCGATCGTGATCTTATCGAGCATAACCGCCCAAGTCGGGATACCCGCGACAATATCGACGCTGTTGAGCTGCACCTTTACATACCGGTAGCCCGCAGCCGCATCCACCGCGCCGGTCACCGTGCTGTCCATCCAATAGTTGTTGGTGCCTTCGATAACCGCCGGATCGGTGAATTCCATATCCGCCTTGACCCAGTTCTCGCCGTCCTTGGAAACGTACACAGACAGGTCGCGGTCCACAACGCCGTTGTTCCCCTGGTCCGCGTTGCAGACCACCGCGTTGATCGTGAACGCGGTCACGTCGCCGTCCAGCTTGTAAATCACATAGCCGTCGGGATCCGGCAGGCTGGTCGGGCGCTTTTTGGAGAACAGGTTCCGGTTTAGATCCGGATTCTCCTCATACTGGATATTGTCGGAAACGTCAAACGTTTTGGAGAAGCTCGCGTCGGTATCGTCGACCAGCTGCCCAGCCGCCGGCGCGGGCGTGGTCGGGGCGGCGGTGGGTTCTGTCGTGGCCGCCGAGGATTCGGTGGTCGAAGCGGCGGTGGACTCGGTGGTTGAAGCCGTCGTCTCAGTAGACGCCGTCGAGCTGGAGGTGCTCGGGGTGGAGCCGTCCGGCTGATACTGGATCGTCACCTGGTCAATAACCGTACGCCATGGCACCTGATCGAATTTCTTGAGAACGATTTTCAGATAGGAATAGCTGCCGGAAAGGCTCTCCTTGGCCGTTGCCGTCTGATCCCACCAGTAGGCTGTCGACTCCGTCGGATAGTGGCTGTTATAAACCGGCTTGGTGCAGTCGAATTCGACCTGGTTCCAGGTTTCGTTATCGGTGGACAGATAGATTTCCGCATCCAGGCTGAAATCGCCGAATCCGGTGGCGATATGCGCGAGAACCCGAAAATTGGTGATTGCTCCGTCCACTTTATACGTAAGATATGCCTCGTTGATATTTTTCTTGGAATAGAGCGTCGCCTCAATGTCATTGTTTTGCTCGAACTGCCAGGTATCCTGGCTGTACTCGAATACGCCTGCGAAATCCTTTGTCGCTTCGTCGACGAAGACGTTCGCCGCCGCCGCGGTGTTCAGCAGGATGCAGCTCATTAGCATGGCAACCGCTACTACTAAGGTTACTGCCTTTTTCATGCTTTCTCCTCCTTAAAATTCCGGTAAATCCTCAAAGCGCAAAGTAAGTCCAGCTTAATCAAATTTTAGGAACGCCCGGGCCCGGCGGCGCCGTTATCCTATGGCCTTGTGAAATTGAATAAACTGCCACGCTTTTTTTACGCTTTTCTTATGGGCTTCTTCCTGTATTCTACCATCCAATCCGAAAATCGGCTATGTCCATCCTTCGGGATGTCGTTATCCGTGTTTTGGCTTTTCCCGCCTTTCCTTCTTTTTCTCTCTTTCGCTGTCATTTGCCGTCCCCTGTCCGAATCCAAAGGGCGGGAACGGCGGCGAAAACACGGCCGCTTCAAACGTCCGGCGTACAGGGGGGGCTGTCGGAAAGCCAACCGTTCCCAAAAAACGGCGGTTTTCAAAGGTGGGCGCGCTTCTTCAGCAGCACGACCGCGCTGCCGCTCACGGCGGCGAGTGCCAGCAACAGCAGGGAGGCCGCGCCGCTGTCCCCGGTGGACGGGGAGGCTGGCGCTGTTACCGTGTCCGTGGGAATCGCCGTACCGTCCGTCGTCGCGGCGGATTCCCCGGAGACGACAGGCTCCGTTGCCACCGGGGCTCCCGTCGATTCGCCCGGCTTGGCGGATTCCGTGGACCCGGCCGACGAAGTCGTTTCAACCGGTTCAGTCGGTGAAGACGGCTCGGTGGATTCGGAGGAGGTCGGCTCGGTGGATTCCGTAGAAGTGCCTTCCGTAGACGAAGAAGTGGATTCGCCCGGCGTCGTAATCGCCGTGGTCGGGGTGGCGGGGTTCGGATTTTCCTCCCCAATCTCCTCAAAGAAAGCGGCGATCACCCGATTGGATTCATCGACAAAGGCGTTGGCGGCTTCCTGCGTGATCGCCGCATCCGCGTCCAGCTGCTCGCCCTGCTGAATCAGGCGGCTGATCGCGTTCAGCGTGGAGGCGGTCGGGAAATACGCGGGATTGTTGACATCCAGATTCTTCAGGATGGTCGTGTTTTTGTACACCGCCACATACTGCGGATCATGGAGATAATACTCGTACGCCCTGGCCACAGCCGCCTCGTCCAGCGCGGTGCTGTAGATGCGGGCCAGCGCAATATTGCCCTTAAAAACATACGCGGCATTTCCGTCCGGCACCGGATTCGCGCCTATGGTAATCAGCGACATTGCCGGGTTGTAATAGATCGTTCCGGAAGCGGCGGTTTCATCCGCCAGTTCGCCGTTCACATACAGCCGGAGCGCTTGGCCGTCATACGTTGCCAGCGCATGATAATACTGCTCAATAGACGACAGGGAATACGCCGCCGTGATGTCGCCGCTTTCCAGGCGGATCGCCGCCTTCAGCACGCCGTCCTTCACTTCCAGCCCGATGCCCCCGGATTCCCGGTTGCTCAGGATGGTCAGGCGGCCGGTCAGCGTATCCACCCGGAACGCCGCCTCCATCGACACCGTCTGGCCGATTTTTTTCAGCAGACCCGCGCTGGTAGGATAGTTAATCCAGCGATTGATTTGAATGACCTGACGTCCCAGCGTCTCGTCGAAAACCAGCGTGGGATGGAAACCGCTGCTGTACAGCTCATAAGGAGCCCGATAGGGGGAATTGTCCATAAAGCCCACATGACCATCCACATCCAGAATATCCGCGCGGGAAATCCCGTCCGGCGCCGTGTTGTAGGCGAAGGTCTCCAGCTCCTCCGTCAGCGGTGCACTGGTCAGCCCGAAGGATTCGGAGGCGGTTACCTCAATGGTATATTCCGTTCCCGCCTGCAGGCCCTTAATGTCTATCTTCTGCGTCTTTGCCATGTTTGTATGGTCGATGTAAAAATCCGAGATAAAGAACCGGCTGAACGCCGCCTCGCCCGTCGCTCTGTCGATTACCCGAACGGTATAGCCCTGGACATAATCGTCATGCGTGGCAGAGGGAAAGGAAATACTGCAGGAGTTGGAGGTTACAGCGGATACGGCAACCGCCGCGTTCTCCGGGAAAACCGGCGCGGTGCGGTCATTGACCCGGGCGTCCGTATACGTGAAGGTCTCCGTGGAGAGCGGAAGGCTGAGAACCCAATCCTCTTTTAAGGTATCCATGGTCTGCACTTTATACCGTGCGATATGAATGCTCTGTTCCGCCGACTTCACCGACAAAAGCAATGCTTCCTGCGAAGCAAAAGCTTCCGGCGCAGTTCCCGTTTCCACGGTTACATATTGCAGGGAAGGAACCGCTACCGCCGTGAAATCTTTCTGATATATTGAGCGTTCATTTTCCGCCGGGCGGTGACAGTGACCGGCGAAAAACACCACCTGAGGGTAATCCTTCAGCAGATCGGCAAAGGCGGTGTTCCCTTCCTGATCGCTGCCATAGGTGGTGTTGGAAATCGGTTGATGGGCCGCTACAAAAATTGGTTTATCGGGATCCTCGCTCACGGCGGCGTCCAGTTGTTCCTTCAGCCAGCTTACCGTCTTTTCCGTGAATTTCCCGTAGACCGCCGAGCCCTCGCCGCTCATGCCGATAAAATGATAGCCGTTTACCACACGATTGAAGTTCAGTTCTCCGCCCAGCTGATCGATAAACCGCTGCTGCGCCTGCTCGACCGTGTTCTGTTCCGCATTGATGGACGATTCATAATCGTGATTTCCCATCAAAGTCAGACGCACCGGCGCTTCATCCGGGTTTGGAAACGCCTCGTCCCAGATACGATTGAATTTCTGATACTGCGCCACGGTGTTGGTATTGGCGATATCGCCTGTTACCAGGATGGCGTCAACGTTCTTTTCCTTATACAGCTCCAGCATCTTCTTCAGGTTATCGTCCGCGCCGGTCACCGTATCGTACAGGTGGATGTCGCTCATGATACCCACCTGCAGGGACGAATAGGCGGTTTCCGTGTCGCTGTTACCGGACGACGCCGCGCATAAAACCGATGTCGTAATCAGCGTGAAAAGCAGCATAGCCGTACCCATCAGCAGGGCCAGCGTCCGTTTCCCTAGACTTTTCATATAAAATCCCTCCATTTCTGTTGAAATAATTATACAACCAAACAAATCCAATATCTTCGTTTCAAATTTTCTATTCGATAGTCTGCATTTTGGTATTTTATCTATTTTGTCCCTCTGCGCCGCAAAAGAGGAGAAAATCGGAAAGAAAATCGGAAACGTCCACGCGCATTTTTTGTCTATTTCCCCGTCAGCTTTTCCCAATCTTTTGTCAAAAGGCAAAAAACAGATAAATTTCAAGGGCTTTATTCCACTTGACAAGGAAAATAACCAGCGGTATAATCTATTAATCCTATTTAATTTATATGATATTCATTAAAGGGATGCAGCCCCGGGATTTGCTAAAAGCTGTAAATCAATATAGCGGTCTGATGGTATGTAGCGTAACAATATGGAAAAAACGATGAGGATTTGAGGCGTTGAACGATGTTATCCATCAACAAAATTCAAAACGAAATACGGCGGCTGAAAAGAGAAAAGGACGTCTGTATTCTCGCGCACAGCTACCAGTCCTGTGAAGTCACGGAAATTGCGGATTTTACCGGCGATTCCTTCCAGCTAAGCGTCCAAGCGAGCAAAGCGCCGCAAAGCACGGTTATTCTGTGCGGCGTCCGTTTTATGGCGGAGACGGTGAAAATCCTGTCCCCCGAAAAGCGGGTGTTCCTCGCCAATGCGAACGCCGGATGTCCTATGGCGGAACAGATGGACCGGGAACTGATGGAAAACGTCCGGGCGCGCTTTCCGGATTATACGGTCGTCGCGTATATCAACACGACCGCCGAACTGAAAACGGTATGTGATGTCTGCGTAACCTCCTCCTCAGCGGTAAACATCGTGAAAAAGCTGCCGGACAAAAATATCCTTTTTATCCCCGACTGCAATTTGGGCGACTATGTGGCAAAGCAAATACCGGATAAAAATTTCAAGCTGCTTCAGGGAGGCTGTCCCATTCACGCGCGTGTCTCGGTGGCGGAAGTGCAGCAGGCGCGGGCTGCCCATCCAAAAGCGGCCGTTTTGGCGCATCCCGAGTGTACGCCGGACGTTCTGGCCCTTGCCGACTTTGTCGGCTCCACCTCCGCCATCATGGAATATGCGGAAAGCTCTCCCGAAAAAGAGTTTATCATTGGTACGGAAATCAGCATCGCGCAGCATCTTTCCTACCGCTGTCCGGACAAATTCTTTTATCCGCTTTCGAAAAACCTGCTATGCCCGAATATGAAGATGACCTCCCTGATGGATGTATACCGCACATTAACGGGAACGGTCACGGAAGAAATCCGTCTGGACGCCGACACCATAAAAAGGGCCCGCGTTTGTATCGACCGGATGATCGAGCTTGGATAAAAGAGTTTGTCAGCCGAACCGCCGTATACGGCTGCCGGCGTCAAAGGGAGCTCCAAAGGGGAAACGCCCCGCAGCGCAGAAAGGCCGCTTATCCCTGCCTTCCGTCCGAATTGACAGACCAATATTTTAAATTAAAGATGGTTTGGAACGATGCCTATGGACAAGAATACGAAATCGGCCATTATCGCCATGAGCGGCGGCGTGGATTCCAGCGTTGCCGCTTATTTGATGATAACGCAGGGATACGATTGCATCGGCGCTACGATGAAGCTGTTTTACAACGAAGATATGGGAATGGACAGGCAAAAAGCCTGCTGTTCTCTGGAGGATGTTGAAAACGCAAGAAGCGTGGCGTTTCGGCTGGGTATCCCTTACTATGTCTTTAATTTTTCCGCTGATTTCAGGAAACAGGTTATCCGCCGTTTTATTGCGGCATATGAGTCCGGGGCGACGCCGAATCCGTGTATAGACTGCAATCGCTATCTGAAGTTTGATCGTCTTTACCGCCGGGCCAGAGAATTGGGATATACCTATGTCGTTACCGGCCATTATGCCCGGATTGAAGAGCAGGACGGCCGGTTCCTTTTAAAAAAGGCTTTGGATTCGTCAAAGGATCAGAGCTATGTCCTCTACGCCATGACACAGGATCAGCTGAGACACACCCTGTTTCCCCTCGGTACGATGTATAAAAGGGAAACCCGGCGGATCGCCCGGCAGCAGGGGTTTCTGAATTGCGATAAGCCGGACAGCCAAGATATCTGCTTTGTGCCGGACGGCGATTATGGTAAGTTTATGGAGCAGTATAGGGGCAAACCCTATCCCGACGGCGTCTTCCTTGACGAAAACGGCGCCGCTGTCGGGAAACACAGCGGCGCCGTTGGATATACCATTGGACAGCGCAAGGGCCTTGGGCTGTCCATGGGAAAGCCTGTCTATGTGTATGACAAGGATATGGAGAAAAACACCGTATCGGTGGGCGATGAACACCTGCTGTATTCCAAAGGGCTGATTGCCGGGGATGTGAATTGGATTGCCTTTGACGCCCCAGCGCCTTCCCTGCGGACAAAAGCCAAAATTCGCTACCGCCAGGCGGAGCAATGGGCAACCGTCCGGCCATTGGACGACGGTACGATACACGTGGAATTTGACGAGCCGCAGAGGGCCATCACCGTGGGACAGGCGGTTGTGCTGTATGATGGGGATACCGTACTCGGCGGGGGAACGATTACGGAGGTTGTGCGCTGAGGGGACGACTCAGGGCCTGCCGGCCGGGATTCCCTTGCGGTTATCCTTTCACGTCGGGCGAAGCAAACCGTTCCACACCGCGGAGAATTCGCACAAAGCAACCCAGGCTTCCAAAGAGAAAAGACAGCAGACTCGAATGGCCGGTCCCCGGCTTCCTGCTCCGCAGGCCGTTAATGCCCTCGCCGTGAATCCGTCTCCGCACGCGAAAAAGCAGCCCACACGGTTTGTGTGGGCTGCTTTTTTGGTGGGCGTAAACGGACTCGAACCGCTGACCTCTTGCGTGTGAAGCAAGCGCTCTAACCAGCTGAGCTATACGCCCGTAAACGCAGCGCCGCTGCGTGGTGACCCGAACGGGAATCGAACCCGTGTTACCGCCGTGAAAGGGCGGTGTCTTAACCGCTTGACCATCGGGCCAAAATGGTAGCGGTAGTCGGATTTGAACCAACGACACTGCGGGTATGAACCGCATGCTCTAGCCAACTGAGCTATACCGCCATAAAAAGCGCCTTTAACCAAGGCGCAGTTTATTATATAGTATGGGCCATGGATTTGTCAAGATTAAAATTGAGATTTTCGGATTTTTCCGCTTGATTTCCCGGGAAAAGGCCGGAACAAAACCGCAAAGCGCGTCTTATTCCGCCGCAGCCGGTTCCCTGCCAAAAATCGTGATGCAGCCCACCGGACAGGTATCGGCGCACGCGCCGCAGCCGACGCATTTCGTCTTGTCGATGGAGGCGAGGAAGTTCTCCACATGGATCGCGTCGTGCTCGCAGACCTTGGTGCACTTCATACAGCCGATGCAACCCTTGGAGCAGGCTTTCCGCACCGCCGCGCCCTTATCGTGGCTGGAGCAGCGCACCACGCCTTTGGCTGATCCGGGCACCAGCTCGATCAAATGCTTGGGGCAGGCCTTCACGCACAGCCCGCAGCCGCGGCAGAGGGCCGGGTCGATCCGCGCCAACCCGTTTTCCACCGAGATCGCGCCGTATTCGCACACCGCCTTGCAGTCCCCATGGCCGAGACAGCCGTACATGCACAGCCAGTCGCCGCCGTAGAACTGGTTCGCCGCCACGCAGGAGCTCAGTCCGCGGTATTCCAGCTTCCGGGCGGTGAACTCCTCACAGCCGCCGCAGCGGACCAGCGCGGTGCGGGTTTCCACCCCGTCGCTTTTCACACCGAGAATCTTCGCCGTCGCCTGAGCCACCGCCGCGCCGCCGGGGGAGCAGAGGCCGACTGCCGCGCCCTCGTTGGCCATCGCCTTGGCGTAGCCGTCGCAGCCGGAATAGCCGCACGCGCCGCAGTTCGCGCCCGGGAGCACGTCCCGCAGCGCCTCCGCCTTCTCGTCCCGCGGCACCGCCATCACGACCGAAGCGACCGCGAGTACCAGGCCCGCGGCCAGCCCCAGCCCCGCGAGGATCAAAATTGCCAGTATAATCGAATTCATAGAAATCGTTCATCCTTTCGCAGACACGGGCCGCGTTCCGGCCCGGACCGGGGGATTACAGGCCGAACAGGCCCTGAAAGCCGAGGAAGGACACCGACACCAGGGACGCCGACACCAGCGTGATCGGCAGCCCCTTCAGCCCTTCTGGAATATCCGCGCTTTCCAGCCGTTCCCGCACCCCGGCGAACATCACCATTGCCAGCAGGAAACCGCCGCCCGCGCCCAGCGCGTTGACCAGCGACTGCACAAAGCCGTACCCGCTGTCGATGTTCAGGATGGTCACGCCCAGCACGGCGCAGTTGGTGGTGATCAGGGGCAGGTAAATGCCCAGCGAATTGTAAAGCGGCGGTACGAAGCGCTTGAGGGCGATCTCCACCAGCTGTACCAGCGCCGCGATAATCAGGATAAAGACGATGGTTTGTAAATAGGTCAGGTCGTTCGGCACGAGGATGTAGGTATAGATCGGCCAGGTCGCAGCCGTCGCCATCAGCATGACGAAGATGACCGCGAGGGACATGCCGACCGCCGAGTTCAGCTTTTTGGACACCCCGAGGAAGGGGCAGATGCCGAGGAACTGGGACAGCACAAAATTGTTGACCAGCAGCCCGCCGATCAGAATGGCAAACAGGCCGGTGTTATTCATGGCAGCCGCCCTCCTTCCCGCTCCGTCCGCAGGCAGCCGCACTCGGGCAGACGGCGCAGACGGAGGACGCCGTCTCGCGGCGGGTCTCGCCGCGCTCCATCCGTACCGAGAGCTTGTTGGTCAGCCAGATCAGCATTCCGAACACAAAGAATCCGCCAGCCGGCAGGATAAAAATCGTGATCGGCGGGATCAGTCCGCCTTCCGGCCAGCCGAAGAGGGTGCCGTTGCCCAGAAATTCACGGATGCCGCCCATGATGATCAGCGCGGCAGTAAAGCCCGCGCCCATCCCCAGTCCGTCCAGCGCCGCAAGCCCGACGCTGTTCTTGCTGGCGAACGCCTCCGCCCGGCCGAGGATGATACAGTTAACCACGATCAGGGGCAGGTAGATGCCCAGCGCCTTGTCGATATCCGGCAGGTAAGCCTTCACCAGCATCTGCACGATGGTGGTGAAGCCGGCAATGACCACGATAAAGGCGGGAAGCCGCACCTTGCCGGGGATCACCTTGCGGAGCAGGGAAATCACGATGTTGGAGCAGACCAGTACGAAGGTGGCGGCCGCACCCATCCCCAGCCCGTTCATCGCCGCCGTTGTGACCGCGAGGGTGGGGCAGGTGCCCAGCACCAGACGGAGGACCGGGTTTTCCCGGACAAGCCCCTTGGTAAAGGTCTGTAAGTATGCTTTTGCCATTTATTCCTCTCCCCCTGTCCCGCCGGTAATCTGCCGATAATAGGCGACCGCTTTATTGACCCCGTCGGTCACGCCGCGGGAGGTTTTGGTGGCCTGCGAGATACCGTCGACATCCTCCCCGAGGGTGAAGCCGCCGTCCGCCGCGGCCTTTTCCCGGAACGCGTCAAACAGTCCGCCCTTTTTCACCTTGTCCACATAACCGGCGGTTTCGTTGTCGTCGGTGACAGTCACGCCGGTCACCTTCCCGTCGGCGGCGATGCCGGTCATCACCACCAGCCCGGAGCTTTTGCCGGTCGAGCTCACGGTGAACACATAGCCCACCGTTTCCTCTCCTTTTTTGGCGGCGTAATAGACGACTTCCTTGCCGTCCGTGTCGGTCAAAGTCTGCTTTTCAAAGGCTTCCGCATCGATCACCTGAAGTCTCGCCTCGGTTTCAGCCTGCTCGTTCCGCTGGGCGATGGTGTCCTTGGTCAACGCGTTGGTGCCGGCCAAAGCCGCCGTTACAACGCCCGCGATCAACGCAAGAGAACCGGCGGAAATCAGAATATCCTTTATGTTCTTTCGGCTCTTACTGTTCACGGCGCAGCCTCCGTTTCTCCCCAAAGGGGATGGGACGGGTCGCCCGCTCGATCAGGGGGACCAGAATGTTCATGATCACAATGGCGAAGGACACGCCCTCCGGCAGGGAACCGAACCGGCGGATCAGCACCGTCAGCGCCCCGCAGCCAAGCGCGAACACCACCTTGCCCGCCTTGTTGATTGGGGAGGTGGTATAATCAGTCGCCATAAAGATCGCGCCGAGCATCAGACCGCCGGAAAGAATCTGGCGCACCGGATCCTCCCCCAACAGCCAGGAGAGGACGAACACCGTACCAATATAGACCAGCGGCGTCACCGGGGAAATCACCCGGCGGATAACCAGATACAGCCCGCCGAGGATCAGCGCCATGGCGCAGGTTTCGCCGAGGCAGCCGCCCCGGATACCGAAAAACATTTCGGTCAGGGAATACGTCCCGCCGGCAAGAGGGGTCGCGCCGGTCACGGCGTCCGCGCCGGTGCCGGTCAGGGGCACCACCCAATTGTTCATCGCTTCCGGGAAGCTCGCCATCAGCACGATGCGGCCTGCCAGCGCCGGGTTCACAAAATTCTGCCCCAGCCCGCCGAACATCTGCTTGGCGACCACGATCGCCACCACCCCGCCAAGGGCGGCCTGCCACAGCGGCATAGTCGCCGGCAGGTTGAAGGCGAGCAGCAGCCCGGTCACGACGCAGGAAAGGTCGCCCACCGTCTGGTCCCGCTTCATCGCCGCGCGGCTGAGCACCTCCGCCGCCATGCAGGAGGCGACACAGACCAGCTCCACCGCCAGTGCGCGCCATCCGAACAGCAGCACGGAGGCTACCGCCGCCGGCAGCAGGGCGATCAGCACGTCCAGCATCACCCCGCGGGTATTCATCCCGCAGTGCAGGTGGGGGGACGAGGTTATCATCAAAGGCTTTTCCGTCGAAGCCATCGACCCGTTCACTCCTTTTTATGCTTTTCCGGCCCGATCCGGGCAGGAAGTATCCGAACGCCAAATTCATTGGCAAACGTTTCGTCGGTTCTTGTCAATAACCGGGGGAAACGGCAGCTGCTTTTCCTCAAACAGGGACAGCAGCGCCTCCGCGCCGTACCGCTGCTTGTACACCGATTCCTCCTCATACAGAGGAACCATGGTGTAAAAATTGATCTTTCTTCCGCCGGGGAGAACCAGCTCATTCCCCGGGGCTATGGCGTCGATCAGAAGAACGCTGTCCAGGGCGGTATCCTCCGCGAAAGGGCCTCCGTTGGCGACCGTATGGCCGGCGCCCAGCCAGGAATCCTCGTTCAGGGGCAGCCGGGCCAGAAGCTTGAGCCAGCGGATCGGCCAATACCAGCTCTCCTCCCCGCTCTTCAGATTCCAGTCCTTCGGCAGGTAGGCCGCCAGCTCGACGTACGCCAGCGATTCCGGCGCGTCGTCCGGTATATTCATGCGGCGGGCGCCCATGCCCATCGTCACCAGCGTATAGCCGTCAAACCGCTCGTTAGGCTCGACAACGGCGATATCCACATGGATATCCGGTGAAACAATCTCATGGAACACGTTGGAGAACGATCCGAAGGTATTTCCTATGTATTCCTCCAGCGCCGCGCAGTCGTTCTCGTCATAGCACACGGGGCCGCCGCATTCCCGCCGCTGCCTTTTCCGGCTTTTTCGTTTATCAAAAAGTCCCATCCGGATTCCTCCCTCAACACGGCCGGGCGGTCATTTTCCGTCCTTCGGCGCATTGCGGACCGCCTCCTTCGCCATCCGCATCGTCTGCACGATATAGCGGTGGGCGGGGCAGGAGAAGGAACAGCAGCCGCATTCCATACAGGTCATCACGCCGAGCTTCGCCATGGCGGCGGTATCGCCGTTCTTATACGCCGCGGCGATGGAGGGAGGAACCAGATGCATGGGGCAGGCCTCCACGCACCGGCCGCAGCGGATGCAGACCGAAGCGGGAACGCTCTGCGCGTCCTCCTCCGCAAAAGCAAGAATGGCGTTGTTCTGCTTGAGTACCGGCAGGGCGGCGTCCATCAGCGCCAGCCCCATCATCGGGCCGCCCATCAGGAGCTTGCGAACCTCCCGCTTGAGGCCGCCGCAGAAGGAGAGCACGTCCTGGATCGGGGTGCCGACCGTGACCCGCACGTTCTTGGGATAGGCGACGGCCGAGCCGTCCACCGTCAGCCGCTTGTCGATCAGGGGCATCCCGGTTTTGAAGTACCGGGAGAGGAAGGCGACGGAGGTCACGTTCATCACCACGCAGCCCACGTCGGAGGGAAGCTTGCCAGGCGGGACCCGGCGGCCGGTACAGGCCTGAATCAGCACCTTCTCCGCCCCCTGCGGATACCGGGCCGGCAGCGCCTTCACCCGCACCGTCCGTTCCGGGGTGGAGACCCCGCGGGCGATCTTGGACAGCTCGGCAATGGCGGCGGGCTTGTTCCTCTCCACCGCGATAACGACGTGGGCGGCGTCCAGGAATTCCATGACCGACTGTACGCCGGAGATAATATCCCAGGAATTCTCCATGCATTCGCGATAGTCGGCGGTTATGTACGGCTCGCATTCCGCTGCGTTGATAATGAGGGTGTCGATCGCGTCCACGTCCCGCGGGTTCAGCTTGATATGGGTGGGGAAGCCCGCACCGCCCAAGCCGACCAGGCCGGAGGCCCGCACCGCCCGGAGGAAGTCGTCGTGGCTTTCGATCACCGGCGGCTTCACGCTCTCATGGACGCGACCCTCGCCGTCCGATTCGATTACCACCGCCGGCGTTTTCCGTCCGCCGGGGAGGAGCAGCTCGGTAATGGCCGTCACCTTTCCCGAAACCCCGCTGTGGACGGGGGCGGAAACCGGCTTGTCGCTGTCCCCGACCACCTGGCCGACCTCCACCGTGTCCCCCACCTTCACAGTCGGGACACAGGGCGCGCCGAGATGCTGGGACATCGCCAGAATAATCTTTTCGGGCGGCGGCATCACCACGGTTTCACTCTCCGCCGTGTTCTTCCGGTGAGGAGCGTGGACGCCGCCCCGCGTCCGGGACTGCCACAGACGCTTCGCGTTCCCGATCGGCTTTCCGACCGGTCCGCCAAATTCCGCTGTTGCCATAGGATTACCATGCCTTTCTGGATCATCGCGCGCCGCATCCCACCGGGAAGCCCCGCAAGGAGCCCGTCCCTGGGAAAGCGCCGCTTCTTTTCCTTTATTATATATTCATCCGCTCCAAGGCGGGCATGACCACGTTCAGGGTAATCCCCGTCGCCGCGCCGGCGAACAGCGCCGCGAGCAGCAGCCAGGGCGCGTAGGCCAGAAGCGCGGGGCCTAACAGCAGCATGGCCGCGCCAAGCTGTCCCCCGTTATGAGCGATCGCCCCGAGCACGCCGATCCCGACAAAGCTCAGGCGCCGGCGGAAAACCCGCCATGCCAGCGCCATGACCAGCGTGCTGAGCAGGCCGCCCGACAGGCTCATAAAGAAGGCGGTTCCGCCCCGCAGCAGCGCGAACAGCGCTTTCGCCAGGGTGATGACCAGCGCCGCCGGCAGGCCGAGACCGGGTGTGGAGAGCGCGAACATCGTCACGATGTTGGAAAGCCCCAGCCGCGCGCCGGGAACCGGCAGGGAGGGCAGCAGCCCTTCCAGAAACGACAGGGCCACGGCCAGCGCACACAGGATGCCGAGCAGGGCCGCCCGCTTCGCCGGGCTGTTCTTTTTGATCGGTTCCAATCCCGCGTTCCCCTCGCTTATCCGTATTTCCGCCCGACAGGCGGAGCGGTTATCCGGCGACCGCATCCACCGGCTGTTCCCCGCCGGCGACCCGGAGCGCCACCCCCGCCGGCAGACAGGCGGCAGCATCCCCCGCGTCCCTCAGCCAACCGCTGTGTACGCATATCTGGTCGGGACAGCCGCTGCTTTCAAACCGCACCGCGCCGTTTTCCACCCGGATCACCACGGCGATCCCCCCCTTCCCCTCGACGGAAAAGGAAGCGTCCGCCGACAGGTCGAGCGTCCGCTCCCCCGCCGGGGTGGTCAAAACCGCCTGTGTCCCCGGCTTAGTCCAAAGGGCACGGCCGCCGAACAGGAGGACGACGACGGCACAGAGTCCGGCCGCCAGAAGAATATCCCCCCGGCGCAGACCGAGAACGCGCGGCTTTTTTCCGTCCATGAGCTCCTCCCGAGAATCTTTCGCCCAAAAAAGCAATCTTTATGGTATAATGTCGTTAGGCGCCGCCGGAAAACGCCGGCAGAGAACCCGGTTGGGCGGCGCTATGGTATAATGTCGGTTGGGAGAAATACCGATCGGTATTTCTCAATTGCGCCGCAAGCAAACGACCGGCACAGGATCCAGAACAACGTTAATAATATAGACTATTTCTTTTTAAAAAACAAGGGGGGAAGTGGCTTCCTGTTCCGGGAAGTGGCTTCCTGTGTCAGGAATCGGCTTCCTTTGCCGTGCTTTGCTGTTTCTCCCCGTCAGGAAGGATGAAAACAGATGGATTTTACATTCCACATGCCGGTACAGGCTTTCAGCGGCGAGGGCTGCGTCAAAAAGGAGGGCTCCCGGCTGCGGGGGCTGGGGCGGCGCTGCCTGGTGATCACCGGCGCCCATGCCGCCAAAGAGAGCGGCGCGCTGGACGATATGCTGAACACGCTGGAAGCCGCCGGCGTAGACGCGACGGTTTTTCCCGGTGTCAGCGCCAATCCGCTGCTTTCCCAGTGCCAGGCCGCGGCCTTCACGGCGGAAACCTGCCGATCCGAGTTTATCGTCGGCATCGGCGGCGGCTCCGTGATGGACGCGGCCAAGGCGGCCGCCTGGCTCGCCGGCAACAATGCCACCAAGGGCTATGAGCTGATGGCGGGACAGCTCCGCCGTCCCTCCCTTCCCCTGGCGCTGGTGGGAACCACCGCCGGCACCGGCAGCGAGGTAAGCGCGGTCGCCGTCCTCACGCTGGACCGGGAGAAACGCAAGAAGAGCGTCACCCACCCGCAGTGCTATGCCCGGTATGTGTTCGCCGATCCCCGCTATACCCACTCCTCTTCCCGGGAAACCACGGTTTCCACCGCGCTGGACGCTTTCTCCCATGTGGCGGAGGGCTGGCTTTCCCCCGGCTGCGGCGACGTAAGCGCCGCCTTTGGGGAGCGGGCGCTGACCATGGTCTCAGGCGGCCTGCACTGGCTGGCGGAAAACGACGGACTCCCCGGCGCCGGGATGCGGGAGAGGCTGTACTACGGCTCCCTTTGGGCCGGGATGGTACTCAACGCCTGCGGCACGGCCTTTCCCCATCCGCTGGGTTACATTCTTACAGAGGAATACGGCGTTCCCCATGGGATGGCCTGCGCGGCCTTCCTGCCCGCCCTTCTCCGCCGGGCGGAGAAATACGCCCCCGACCGGGCGGAGCGGCTTTTCGCTCTCTGCGGCGGCCGGGATCGTCTGTTCGCCTCGCTGGACGCGCTGATCCGGTACGACGTGACCATGACGGAGGAACAGATCGCCGGGTATGCCGAACGCTGGGAAGGACTGAAAAATTTCACCCGCACCCCCGGCGGCTTCACACCGGATAACGCCGCCGCGCTGTTCCGCTCTCTTTTCGTGAAATAGTCCGGGGCGTTCAATCTCCCTCTTGTCCGCCCCGCGGCGCTATGATATAATGACAGCAAGGAGAAATACCGGCAGGTATTTCTCAAAAGCGCCGCCGGAAAGCGTTGGCAGAGAACCCGGCCAGGCGGCGTTACGGTATGCAGACGTTTCGGAGAAATGCGACAGCATTTCTCAAAAGCGCCGCCGGAGAGCGCTGGCAGAGAAGCAGGCCAGGCGGCGCTTGGCCCCCGCGTCGTCTCCCGCGTTTCAGCGGGACGGCCGGCTGCATCGTTTTAGTATGTCTGGAAAAGCCGCGCTTTACGCACAGAATCTTCTGCTGCGCCGGAGCGCCGCCCGGAAAAATAAAAAACTGACAAAGGGAGGCTTTTTGTATGTCCATTAAGCAAATCTCCATTTTTGTGGAAAATAAATCCGGCCGGCTGGCGGAAATCACCGCTGTGATCGCCGCCGCGGGGATCGACATCCGCGCCCTGTCTATTGCGGACACCACGGATTTTGGCATCCTCCGCCTGATCGTAAATAAGCCCGATGAAGCGGAAGCCGCGCTAAAGGCCGCCGGCCTGACCGTTTCCCTGACCAACGTGATTGCCGTCGGCATTCCCGACCAGCCCGGCGGATTCGCCGTCGCGATGAAGGCGCTGGCCAACGCGGCGATCGACGTGGAGTACATGTACGCCTTTATCTCCCGGGACGAGGGGCGCGCCTGCGTCATCCTCCGGGTGGAGAACAATGACGCGGCGATCGAGGTCCTGCGGAAAAACGGGATAGAAATTCTGGACAGCGACCGCATTTACGCGATGTAACGAACGTAAACCATATAGAAGCTGAGCGGCATGGAGGTTTCCATGTCGCTTTTTTTGCAGAAAAATATGCCGCTGCATCGGTTGGAAATCCGCCGTTCCGCCTTATTGTAAACTTGATTTTTAAAAATGGTTTACAAATAAGTGGAAAGGTGGTATACTTTCCCGGAAAGGGGGCGCGGGCATGTCGACAAAGGACGTATTGATCCGGGTACTGGAGGAAAACCGGGACCGGGCGGTTTCGGGCCAGGAACTGGCCGACACGCTGCATATTACCCGCGCGGCGGTATGGAAAGCGGTCCGCAGCCTGCAGGAGGACGGCTACCGCATCGAGGCGGTGCGGAACCGGGGATACCGGCTGGCGCCGGATACCGACGTACTCTCGGCGCAGGGAGTGGCGCTCTACCTGCCGGAGAAATACCGGGACAGCCCGGTCACGGTGCTGCAAACGGTGGATTCCACCAATTCCGCCGCTAAACGGCTGGCGGCCGAGGGAGCGCCCCACCGCACGCTGGTGCTGGCGGAGAAGCAGACCGCCGGACGGGGCCGCCGGGGCCGGAGCTTTTACTCCCCCGCGGGGACCGGCCTGTATATGAGCGTCCTGCTGCGTCCGGACAGCACCCTGCAGGACGCGCTGCCGGTAACCGTGGCGGCGGCGGTGGCCGTCTGCCGCGCGGCGGAAGCGCTGACCGGCAAGCGCCCGGAGATCAAGTGGGTAAACGACCTGTTTCTGGATGGGCGGAAGATCAGCGGCATTCTCACCGAAGCGATCAGCGATTTTGAAAGCGGGATGGCGGAGGCGGTGATCGTGGGCATCGGCGTCAACCTCCGGACGACGGATTTCCCCGATGAGCTGGCCGGCGTCGCCGGCTCCCTGCAGCCGGGACAGATCACCCGCAACGAGCTGGCCGCCCGCATCGCCGCGGAGCTTTTCCGGCTGGCGGAGAATCTGTCCTCCCCCGCCCTGATGGAGGAATACCGCGCCCGCTCCCTGATCCTCGGAAAAGAGATCGCCTTCCGGCAGGGGGACGCGCTGCGGCGCGGCCGGGCCGCGGCGATCGACGACGAGGGCCGTCTGCTGGTGGAAACCGGCGGCGGGCGGATCGTCCTGAAGGCCGGGGAGGTCTCGGTCGTCGGTTCCGCCCTGTGACGGCCCGTCCTCGGAAAGCTCAATAGAAAGGAACGCTTCGTTATGGAAAACAACGCTGTTAAAAAATCCAGCCGACGGCTTTCCACCGTCCATCTCGCGCTCTGCGCCCTGTTCACCGCGCTGGTGGCGGTGGGCGCGTTCATCCAGATTCCGGTACCCTTTATGGATTATTTTACCCTGCAGTTTTTCTTCGTGGTGCTCGCGGGGATACTGCTCGGCCCGAAGCTGGGCGCGCTGTCGGTCGCGGTCTATGTCGCGCTGGGGCTGGTCGGGGCGCCGATCTTCGCCGCGGGCGGCGGGATCGGGTATGTCGTCCGTCCCAGCTTCGGCTACCTGCTCGGTTTCATTGCCGCCGCTTTCGTCACCGGCGTCCTCCGCCGCCGGATGCGGAAATCAACCTGGCTTTCCTTTTTTCTGGCGGCCCTCGGCGGCTTTGTCGTGACCTATGCAATCGGGATCGCGTATAAATACTGTATCCTGAACTTCTATCTTGGCACGCCCGCCTCCCTGTGGATCATCCTGCTGTCCTGCTTCCCGCTGGATATGCCGGGCGACCTCCTGCTCTGCGCGGTGGCCGCGCTGGCCGGCCGCCAGCTGGACCGGGCGAAAATCGGCCGGTATCTCGGCTGAACACCCACGCGGAAAGGGAGAAAACGCTATGACGAATACGATCACGGCCTGTAAAAACAAGGTGCTGGACGGGGAATCCCTGACCCGGGACGATGCGCTCGCCCTGCTGCGGACGGGAGAACCGGACGCGCTTTTCTCGGCGGCGGACGAGCTGCGGGCGCGCTTCTGCGGGAACCGCTTCGACCTGTGCACCATCGTCAACGGCAAAAGCGGTCGGTGTACGGAGGATTGCCGGTACTGCGCCCAGTCCTGTCATTACCCCGCCGGGGTGGAAAGCTATCCCCTGCTGGACGGGGACCAGCTGCTGGAGGGCGCGGCATACAACGCCCGCAAAGGGGTTCTGCGGTATTCGGTGGTCACCTCCGGCCGCCGCCTGAGCGACGGGGAAACCGCCACGCTGTGCGAAAGCTACCGCCGGATGCGGGACGCGGGCGGCATCGCGCTCTGCGCCTCCCATGGCCTGCTGACCTACGAACAGCTCCGCGCCCTGAAAGAAGCCGGCGTCACCCGGTACCACAATAACCTAGAGACCTCCCGCCGCTTTTTTCCCTCCATCTGCACCACCCACACCTACGATGATAAGCTCCGTACCATCCGGGACGCGCAGCGGGCCGGGCTGCGGGTATGCAGCGGCGGCATCCTCGGGCTGGGGGAAACAGAGGAGGACCGGGTGGACCTGGCGCTGGAGCTGCGGGAACTGGGCATCCGCTCGGTTCCGCTCAATGTGCTGAATCCCATCCCCGGCACCCCGCTCGCCGGACGGCCCATCCTTTCCGAGGAGGAGGTTTGCCGGGCCGCCGCCGTTTTCCGCTTCCTTCTGCCGGAAGCGGAAATCCGCCTTGCGGGCGGTCGGGGCCTGCTCCCCGACCGGGGGCGGCGGGTGTTCCGCGCGGGAGCGAACGCCGCCATCACCGGGGATATGCTCACCACCGCCGGCGTCGGGATCGACGAGGACAAAGCCATGGTGCGGGAGCTGGGCTTCGAGGTAGCCGAGGCGGACGAGGGGAGCAAGGTATGCACGAAATGAACGAAAATGCCTTTTCCCCTCAGCCGCGGGGGGGTTTTGTAACCGGCACCGGCACCGACGTGGGGAAAACCTACGTGACCGCCCTGCTGGTCAAGCGGCTGCGGGAGCAGGGGATCGACGCGGGCTATTTTAAGGCCGCCCTCAGCGGGGCGGAACCGGCGGACGACGGCTCCGGCCGGCTGATCCCCGGCGACGCGGCGGAGGTGTACCGCACGGCGGGTATTCCGGGCGACCCGGCGGAATTCGTGCCGTACATCTACCGGGAAGCCCTCTCCCCCCATCTGGCCGCCCGGCTGGAGGGGCGGCCCGTCGAGCTTGCCGTGGTGGAGGCCGCCTTCCGCCGGGCGGCGGCCCGCTTTCCCTTTGTCGCGGCCGAGGGGAGCGGCGGGATCGTCTGCCCCCTGCGGGACGGGGACGCGCTCCTGATGCTGGCCGACGTGATCCGCCTGACCGGCTTCCCCCTCCTGATCGTCGCCCCCTCCGGGCTGGGGAGCATCAACGCGGCGGTGCTGACGGCGGAATACGCCCGCGCAAACGGCTTCCGAACCGTGGGCTTTTTCCTGAACGGCTTTCGACCCGGCGACACGATGCACGAGGACAACCGGCGGATGATCGAACGGCTGACCGGTCTGCCGGTCCTCGCCTGTGTGGAGGAGGGCGCACGGACGCTGCCGCTCGACCCGGCCGTGCTTCTTTCCCCGGCGGCAACGGTATAGACAGGCAGGAGGCCGCATCCGAATGGATGCCGCCTCCTGCTTTTTTGTTTGGCTTTTCCTGCCCTTATTTCCCCATCGGGCGGAAAACGCGCGGGGGAAGGGTATCCGGGTAGCCGTCGTGGAGGCATTCCTCCCGCAGCTGCCCGTTTTCCACCGTCAGGCGGATTTTCCGGTAAGCGCCTTTTTCCAGGTCAAACGTCTCGTCGTTGTCGCAGAGCAGGTCGATCGCGCCGTCCGCCCGGCCGTAATACCGAACCTCCAGCTTCTCCCCCTCCAGCAGGGGAAGGACGCCGCCGTCCCGCACGAAAAGCGGAATCTTTTCCAAAGGGGCTTCGACGGTAATCACCTCGTCGCCGCCGGCATAGCCGCCGGTATAGAAATCGTACCACCGGCCGGCCGGCAGCGCCACCCGCCGGGAAGAGGTCCCTGGGAACATCGGGGCGGCCAGCAGACAGTCCCCCAGCATAAACTGGTCGTCGATCGCGTGCAGGCTGTCGGTGGGATAGAACACATCCCCTTCCGCTCCCGCGCGAAGCCGGCTGCCCGCGTCGTGCAGGGCAAAATCCAGGTGCAGGGAGCGCACCGGCGGCACCCCTTCGGAGTAATAGCGATAAAACGCGGCGTAAAGGTATGGGACCAGCGCCTTCCGCAAAAGGAGCGCGTCCCGGACACAGCCGGTCACCTCCGGGAAGGACCAGGGCTTGAGGGAGGAGAACCACGCGTTCAGCATCGCCAGCGGGGACAGGCAGACCAGCTGGAAGCGCCGTACCCATTCCTCCGCCGAATCCGCGGAGCGCACCTCCGGAACCCAGAGCTGCCCAATAAAGGAGGCGTTGGTCAGGGCGGTAAGGAATTCCCGGAAGTCGTAGCAGTCGCTGTAAATCACATACGGATAGGCGGAGGAACCGGCGTTGGAGGCGCGGATCAGCCCATAGGTTCGCCGGTTTTCCTCCCGGAACAGCTCATCCGTCAGGCTTTCCAGCATCAGGGCGTAAAGCTGGCGCATCTGCACGCCCGAAAGCCCGGACGGAAAAGTGGCATGATCCGGCCAGAGATAAAAATCGAAGCCGTCGCATTCGTCCAGCTTATACCCTGCCGCGCCCGGGGCGACATGGGTTTTCCGGAAGAATTCCCGGTACGCGTCCCGCACGGCGGGCAGGGACAGGTCGGGAACACGGCCGCACCAGACCTCGTGGGAACCACAGCCGTCCTCCACCTCCGGCATAAGGGGCGAATCCGGAGAGAGGTAGGCGTGGGTCCACAGGTTCACCCGGAGTCCGCGCTCCCCCGCCTCCTTCAGGAAGCCGGCCGGGTCGGGGAAACGGCCCTCGTCCCAGACGAAGGAGCAGGGGTAGGCGGCGCTCTGCCAGCCCGGCTCCAGCCCGAGCACGTCCAGCGGGATATCCCGCGCGGCGAACTCGTCCGCTTCCCGCAGCGCGTCCTCCGCTGTGAACAGGGTATGGGTGCGGTGCCAGAAGCCCAACCCCCACCGGGGCGGCAGGCAGCCGCCGCCGCACAGGAGATTGTACCGCTGGACAGCGGTCAGCGGCCTTTTCCCGGTAAACAGGTACAGATCGGCGCTGTCCCCCGGGAAGGATATCTCCACATACCCGCTGTCGGGGACCGCCGCCCAGGTTTTATCCGCGTTCCGGTTTTTGACCGGGGCCTTGCGGGCGGCGTCCGCCCGCTGGGCCGTCCCGACATAGACCGAGACCTCCTCGGCGCAGTCCAGAAATACCCCGTAGCCGCTTTCCGCGATATAAAGCGGCGCGGGGGCATGGGCGCGGCCGTTGTCCAGCCCGGTATAGTGGTCGGTGCGCAGGTGGAACACCCGCCCTCGCTGGTTGACGGTCTTGAACTGCAGCCCCAGCCCGAAGAGCATCTCATCCCCTTCACAGGGGACGCGGATCACCGTGCGGTTTCCGACGACGGAAATGTCGATCTCCTCCAGCGCAAAGGGGAGGGCGTCGTCCGGCAGGGCGGCGAGCGCCTCCCAGCGCGGCGGCCGCGCATAGTCCAGGAGCCGGGGGCCCTCGCCCGGGAAGCGGCGCCGGTACAGGCCGTTGGCCGGTTTTTCAAACGATGCGGGCATTGCGGTCATAGCGGTCACGGTAATTTTCATCCTTTCTTTATCCTTGTATTCCATGTGACGTACAGCGGGCCGGATCTGCTATCCCTGAAAGCGGAGCGGCAGAGCGTACAGAACCGGCCGGACACCTGTACCATAGCACATCCGCCCCGTTTCCTCCATCATCAGATGTTGCCATAATATTGCGTTTCGTTAGTTTTTTACAGGGAATTCTCTTGAGAAAGAAAATATTTGACATCCTCCGGCGTTCCGCTATACTGGAACTACCACATGGCCGACGCGGCTTCGGCCGGTAAGGGGGTCTCCTTATGAAAACGCCCACCGCTCACGAATTTCTCCCCCTGCGCGCGCCGGAGGAGGGAAGGCTGTATCTGGATCATCTCGGCTGGCACCAGTGCCCTCCGGGCTGGCGCTGCGGGCCGGCCGCGCGGGATTATTACCTGTTCCATTTCATCCTCGACGGCTGCGGAACGGTCGCTCGGAAGGGCGCGGTCCGGCGGCTGGCGGCGGGAAAGAGCTTCCTGCTCCGGCCGGGCGACTCCGTCGTCTACTGCGCGGACCCGGAAACGCCGTGGTCCTATTGCTATTTCGGCCTGCGGGGGCAGGACGTCCCGCGCTATCTGGAAAAGACCGTTTTCTCCGGGGGCCGCTGGACGGCGGAGCTGGGAGACGTTCCCCTTCTCCGGACGGTCTGCCAGGTGCGGGAGCAGCTGCTGGACGCGCCGGTTTTGGGCTTTCTAAGCGAGGAATGCTCCCTTCGGCTGCTGGGCGCGTATTATCAGCCGGCGCCGGAGGAGAAAAATTACCGGACGGCGTACCGGTCGGAAAACGCCTACGTACACATGGCAAAGGAATTCATCGCCTCCAATTTCACCGGTCCCCTCTCGGTCGCCGGGCTGGCGGAGCAGTTGAACCTCAACCGCTGCTATCTCTCTACCCTGTTTAAGGAAACCGTGGGACTGTCTCTGACCGACTATATTCTTTCCCTGCGGCTGGAACGGGCGCAGAAGCTGCTGAACGAAACCCGCCTTCCCCTGCTGGAGATCGCCCACCGTTCCGGCTTTGAGAGCTATTCCGCCTTCTTTCGGGCGTTTAAGCGGAAATTTCAGGTTTCCGCCTCCGGCTATCGAAAAAAACAGAATGCGGAATAAGAAATCAAAGGATTCGCCAAGAAGTATCATATATTTCGCTTAATTTACATAAACAACAGCATGTTTTGGCAAAGACGGTTCTCTCCATCCGTGCTATATATAGGCTGTAGCGGTCAGGCGGCGATCATTGAAAAGCCCAGGGAGCGGATCGATGAGTATGAGGTAGCGGATCAGGTATCCCTCATTTCCCTCAACCTCACCCAACTGCAGCGGGCGCGGGAGGCCATGCCGGAAATTTCGGCGGGCTGTCTGGCGGCTCCCACCGCCAGCGCGTCCTTTGAGCAAATCGCCTCGCTTTTCCGCCTTGGACAATCGAAAAAGGCGGAATGCTGAATAACAGACCATCAATTTATTGGATAATTTTTGAATTAATTCCCCAAAAAAGCATGTTTGGAGCGCCGAACCGCACAATCTGTCAAAGACGCTTTTCTCCGTTCGTGCTATATTGAAGACACTGGAAGGATCCTGTCGGGCGGATAACGGAGACGCCGGACGGGAGAACGGGCCGCGTCCCTGTCCTTCCCGCTTGCTTAACTCTTTATATTATTCAAGGGATGAACAGGAAGGAGTACGAAGGATGGATAAACTGGAAAAAAAGCCCCGCAAACTGGTGAAAGCCGTACTGGCGATCAGCGCCGTTTTCTCGTTTGCCGTTACCGCCCTGCCGGCGTTTTCCGCGCTCGGCGACGGCTCGCAGACCAGCGCCAAAAGCGTCGTAATCGCGGATTGTGAGGATGCCGGGCAGATCAAGGTAAACTATCCCGATGACGGCAGCGTTGCCGTGGAAGCCGCATCCAGCCCGAAATACGAGGGCGCCGGCAGCCTGAAGCTGAAGCTCGAAAGCCAGAACCAGTGGAGTACAATCACCTATGCAATCGGCAGCACCGTGACCTTCCCCGAAGGCATGGCGAAGAAATACCTCTCTTTCTGGGCGGATTCCGAAGTGGACGCCGCGGTGGAAATCCAGCTCTGCGACAGCAACTGGAACGGCGATAAATACTACATCGTCAACATCCAGCAGGGCGCGCGCCTGTACAACGTGGATATCTCCGACTGCCCCTTTGCCGGCGTCCGCGGCGTCATGATCAACAACTGGAGCAACGGCGGCAAGTCCGGGAACATTCCGGAGCAGGCCCCGTATTCGGGCTATGTCTATCTGGATTCCGTAATCGTCACCGACATCCCGCGCGAACTTCCCAGCGAGACGACCACCTCCACCAGCGAAGCGGCCGTAACCACCACGACGGAAGCCACTACGGCAAGCACAGCAAGCTCTTCCAGCTCCCAGACAAGCGAAGCCACGCAGTCCGCCCAGCCGACGGAGACGACCTCCTCCGAAACCACACCGACCACGGAGCCCACGCAGACCGGCGCCAAAAGCGTCGTGATCGCGGATTGTGAGGATGCCGGACAGATCAAGGTAAACTATCCCGATGACGGCAGCGTTACCGTGGAAGCCGCATCCAGCCCGAAATACGAGGGCGCCGGCAGCCTGAAGCTGAAGCTCGAAAGCCAGAACCAGTGGAGTACAATCACCTATGCAATCGGCAGCACCGTGACCTTCCCCGAAGGCATGGCGAAGAAATACCTCTCTTTCTGGGCGGATTCCGAAGTGGACGCCGCGGTGGAAATCCAGCTCTGCGACAGCAACTGGAACGGCGATAAATACTACATCGTCAACATCCAGCAGGGCGCGCGCCTGTACAACGTGGATATCTCCGACTGCCCCTTTGCCGGCGTCCGCGGCGTCATGATCAACAACTGGAGCAACGGCGGCAAGTCCGGGAACATTCCGGAGCAGGCCCCGTATTCGGGCTATGTCTATCTGGATTCCGTAATCGTCACCGACACCCCGCGCGGAACGGCCGACCAGCCCACCACCCCCTCGACGGAATCCACCGTGCCCTCCGAGAGCACGCAGCCCAGCCAGACCGAACCCACCGAGCCGGAAGCGCTGGTCGTCCCGATCACCGGCTTTGAAGACGGCGACCCGCTGTTCGTAGTCAGCTGGCCGACGGACGGCAGCCTTACTGTGGAAACCGCGTCCGATCTGAAGTTTGAGGGTTCCAAGAGCATGAAGCTGCCCCTGAAATACGAGAACCAATACACCACCATCACCTATATGATCGACAAGGCCACGGTTTTTCCGGACAGCGACAAGCTGTACCTTTCCTTCTGGATGAGCTCCGACGTGGACTGCACGGCGAAGCTGCAGCTGGCCGATATCGACTGGAACGGCGACGAATACTATGACCTTTCCATCAAGGCGGGTACGCATATGTACAACATCGACGTTTCGGACTCCGCCTTCCGCGGTTTCTCCCGCCTTCTGATTCAGCTGAAGGGCGAATACTACGCCGCCGCGCCCAAGCCCTTCTCCGGCTTCGGGTATATGGATTCGGTCGTCCTGACCGATACCCCCCGCGCCCTGCCGGGCGAGGAGCCGGTCGTGCCCACCGCTCCCTCCGCGACCGAAACCACCAAGCCCGCCGTCGTGATCCTGCCGATCACCGATTTTGAGGAAGGGGAACTCACCCCGAAGGTCGGTCCCTATATGAAGCAGGGCAAGCATTTCGATCTGGTTACCTCTCCCGTATACAGCGGAAAGCGGAGCCTGAAGATGATGGTGAACATGGAGGGCGACTGGACAAAAACACAGTGGGTGATGGAGCCCGCCTCCTATGACGACTGGTTCTACCTGAACGAGGACACCAATTACCTCTCCTTCTGGATGAACTCCGACGTGGACTGCGTCCTGCGGGTGATTCTGGGCGATCCCGACTGGGGAGAGAGCTGGTACCAGCTGGTCAGCATCAAAAAAGGCGCCCACATGTACAACGTGGATATCTCCTCCTATGAAAAAGCGATGGCCCGCGGCGTGGAATTCCAGCTCAACGCCGAGGATTATAAGAGTACCAAGGCCTGGAAGGGCACCATCTACGTCGATTCGGTCGTGTTTAGTTCCGAGCCCCGTACTCTGGACGGAGAGGGCGGCGGACAGGTGAACACCGGCGAGGCTGTCCGGATAATCCCCGCGGCCCTGCTGCTGACCGCCGGCGTTACCCTGCTGGCCCTGCGCAGGAAAAAGAAATAACCCCTTTATCCCTTTCATCCTGAACCTTCACTTTTTTACCTTTCAGCCGACAGTTTCTGCCAACAGAGGGAGGGCGGTCAGCGGTCCCGGAGCAAACGGGAGCCGCCGGTCGCTCTCCCTCTTTTTACCATCCAGTATTTGCATACCAAATACAGCACGTTTTGTTACTCATACCGCATGTTCCGTGATATACCAACATTTCCTGTTGTGCTACAATACAAAAGGAACCAAACCAATACATGTTTTAAGTGCAATTCTGACAAGGAATTCCAGCCTGCAAAGTCCGCAGCCGTGTCGTCCGACCGGGGCGGAGCCACCTATTTTCAAGGACAGAGGGGAACGCCGCATGCAACAACGAAGAGAAATTTCCAGCCGTCATCCGCTATTCAATTTTAAATGCAGCAGTTACGATGTGATTCCCGAGGACCTGCGTCCCCACGCCTCCATGGCTGTGGACGCGGCGCACGACGACCATATGGAACGCCTGACGGATTTCCGGGAGCGCGGTATTCAGGTGGTGCTGCAGACGGAATACTGGGACAGCTTTCTACGGGACTGGGTGGTCGCTCCCGACCGGCTGGAACGCCTGCTCGCCGATTATGAGAATATCGTGGCGGTTTCCCTAGTGGAAATGTCCTGCTTCGATCTCAACGATATCCAGATGGACCGCCTGATGGCCATGGCGGAAATCTGCAGCCGTTACGGCGTCTATCTCCTGTGGGAGGACATGGGCTATCCGGACCGGAAGCACGTTTTCGCCAAAGCGGCGGAAGATCCCCGTTTCGGCGCTTTCCTGCGGGCGCATCCCGGCACGGTGATCTTCCAGGATAAGGTGAACGGATGGGGACAGTACCACCTGACCCGCAGCCTGGCGATGGGCTACTGGCTGACGGGGCTGTCTCCCGCCTGGGGCATCAACGTGGAGGACTTCTGGTGGTATGAGCAGGGCTACACCTTCCTTTACGGCGGAAGCGAGGGGCGCACCTATCACGACGCGCTCCGGCAGCGCTTCGGGGATTTCTACCTCAATCTTGGGCTCACCCTGATGGAGTTCGGTTGTCCGGAAGCGCTGATGGGCCAGATTCTGGCCCCCGCCCTTCTGCAGGGCGCAAGCATCGTCAGCTTTGAAGTCGAAGGCCGCATGATCGCCTATAAAAATACCCTCACGCCCCAGTTCCGCCGGGTGCTCCTCCCTCTCCACCGGATGGCACTGGAGGAGGGGATGATCTCCACCCGGGAACAGGCGCTCAAGAAAATCAGGGCCGCCTACATACTGGACGACTGGGATTCCCCCTTGTTCCGCGAGCCGTCCGAGGAACCCTTCCTCGATCTGTACGCCCCACGGGAAGCGCTGGAAAAGGTGAAAAAGGACAATTCCAGCGGCAGCGTCCTCCAGCGCTCCGGCCGGTATTTCGTCATCCCGGTCGTCCCCGGCTTCGCCCGCGCGGAAGCGGAAGCCCGCTTCCCCGCCCTGCTGGACAGCCGAACCGTCCCGGCCGATAAAAAGGCATGGTTTGACGAGCGGTATCCCGAACAACTGGACACCGATGCCTGCGTATTCCATGTGGAGGAACGGTGGCTGTTTTCCCACACGCTCGAAAACCGGGACGCCACCCAGTATTTCCGGGAGGTTCCGGTCGGGAAATGGGTCCTGTCCGGCGTCTTCGCTCCCCACACCTATATGGTGGGCTTCGCGCGGGCGGACGGCCTGCGGCTCCACCTGAACAATTTCCGCTCCGATTCCGCCAAGGGGGTCTTTAACAACCCGCATTTCAGCGGATGCTCCTATCTGGACAGCTATATTCTCGACGACGCCTGCCCCTTTATCGGGGAAAACCGGGAAACCCGGCTGACCATCGCCGGAGCCGACTCCGTACAGGTGGACGGCGGACAGGTCACCATCCGGCGGGGTCCGGACGGCTACGAGCTGGCTATCCTCCACAACGGCCCGGTGGAAATCCGGGTTCGCTAACGGTGGACTCCTGCCGTAGCCGCCAGCCGGGTTCGCGAACCCGGCGGATGGATCGAAGGCGCGCGGGCTTTCCCGCCTGCCGCGCCGCTTCTGCGAAAGAATGGGGATGAATCATGCGATTGTCATCGGAAGGGAAAAACCGGGGGATCAGCCTCCTTCTGGCGGCGGCTTTGGCGCTGTCCGTCCTGCCGGCGTCGGCCGCGCCCGCGGATGAAGACGAAGCCGCGGCGGTTTTCGCCGCCGAAACAACAGGCGTCGCTAACAACTCCGCCGTTCCCTCCTACGAGGAATATCTGGAAACCTATGCCGGCCGAATCGGGACCGGCGTCCTGACCATCCCGGCAGCGGAGGACTACACGGCGGAAGGCGAGGGCGTCGAGGTACAGGCCGACGCTTTTGGGCAGGAGGGCGACAGCCTGTATATGCCCGAGGGAACCACCGTCGCGTGGAATGTCGCGGCGGAGACCGCCGGCCTGTACACCCTCAAGCTGCGGTATTACCCGGCGGAGGGAAAGGGCGTGGAGCTGGAACGTTCGCTCACCGTGAATGGCAGCCTGCCTTATGAGGAGGCGGGGAACCTGCTGTTTCCCCGGGTGTGGGGAAACGCGGTGGAGGAAATCCAGACCGACGTGTACGGCAACGACATTCGCCCTTCGCAGAAGGAAACGCCCGTCTGGCTGGAACGGTATTGCCGGGACAGCAACGGCTATTACACCGGCGCGCTGACCTTTTATCTGGAAGCCGGGGAAAACACAATCGCACTGGAAGCGGTCAACGAGCCGATGCTTCTTCATTCCCTGACCTTTGCACCGCCCGAAAGCCCGCCCTCTTACGAAAAGACGGCCGAGGATTACACAGCGGCGGGGCTGGCTGAAACGCAGGGAGAATGCATCACCATCCAGGGAGAGGACGCCGTGTATAAATCCTCCGCGACCCTGTATCCCATGACCGACCGCACCTCCCCCGCGACCGAGCCGTATACACCGTCCCTGACCAGACTGAACACCATCGGCGGCAGCCGATGGTCCTATCCCGGGGAATTTCTGACCTGGACCTTCACGGTTCCGAAAAGCGGGCTTTACCGTCTGGCGCTCAAGGTCCGGCAGAACACCACCAGCGGCATCGTCTCCAGCCGCCGCATCCTGATCGACGGCGAGGTTCCTTTTGCGGAAATGGACACGGTTTCCTTCCACTACGGCGCCGACTGGCAGAGCGTCGTGCTCGGCGGGGAGGAGCCCTACCTCTTCTATCTGGAGGAAGGGACGCACGAGCTGCGTATGGAAGTGGCGCTCGGAGAGATGGGCGAGCTGCTCCGGGAGGCGGAGGACGTCCTTCTCCAGCTGAACCGGATCTACCGGGAGATTTTGATTATTACCGGCTCCAGCCCGGACCTTTACCGGGATTACAAGCTGGATGACCTGATTCCCGACTCCATCGAAAACCTCCATACCCAATACGACCGGCTGATGGGGCTGATCGCCTCCCTACAGGAGCTGACCGGCGAGACCAGCAACGACAATATCGGCGTGCTGAAAACCGTCGCCCGGCAGCTGAAAAGCATGTATGAAAACCCGGATAAGATCGCCCGGAAATTCAGCTACTTTAAGACCAATATCGGCTCCCTCGGCACCTGGCTGAATACCAACCATGAGCAGCCGCTGGAGATCGACTACATAACCGTCTATTCCCCCGACCAGACCCTGAAAAAGCCCAACGCCGGATTTTTCGACATGCTGGTCTTCCACGTCCGCAATTTCCTGGATTCCTTCATCGTGGATTACAACGCTATCGGCAACATGTCCACGGAGACCGGCTCCCGCGGCGTGACCGTATGGATTTCCTCCGGCCGCGACCAGTGCCAGACACTCAAGTCTATCATCAACGATTCCTTCGTCCCGCAGACCGGCATTTCGGCCGATCTGCAGCTGGTGGCGGCGGATACGCTGCTGTCCGCGACCATCGCGGGCATCGGCCCGGACGTGGCGCTGGGAGTCGGCATGGGCGACCCGGTTAACTACGCCCTGCGCGGCGCGCTGGCGGACCTCAGCCAGTTTGAGGATTTCCGCGAGGTGCAGGCGTGGTTCAACCCCGAGCTCTTTGTCCCCTATCGCCTGACCGGCGGCGTCTATGCACTGCCGGAAACCCAAAGCTTCCCCATGCTGTTTTACCGCGCCGATATCCTGGCGGAGCTGGGGCTGTCCGTCCCCCGCACCTGGAACGAGGTCATCTCGGCCATCTCGGTGCTCAATAAGCAGAACATGGAATTCGGCCTGTCCAATGTGGTGGACGTCAACATCTTCTATCTGCTCCTGATGCAGAACGGCGGCAGCATTTACAACGAGGCGCAGAGCGCCACCGTGCTGGATTCGGACGCGGCGGTTTCCGCCTTCAAGCAGTGGACCAACTTTTATGTGAACTACAAGGTATCACAGGAGATGGATATCCTCAACCGCTTCCGGGTGGGCGAGGTTCCGATCGCCATTTCCGATTATTCGCTATACAACTCCCTGCAGGTGTCCGCCCCTGAAATCAAGGGCCTTTGGGCCTTCACCCCCGTCCCCGGCGCCGAACGGGACGACGGGACGATCGACAACAGCGCCGTGCTGTCCTCCACCGCCTGCGTAATCATGGACGGCGCCGGGGACAAGGAGGCGGCCTGGTCGTTCCTGCGCTGGTGGACCTCCGCCGACACCCAGACCCGGTACGGCACCGAGATGGAAAGCATTCTCGGTGAATCCGCCCGGTATCCCGCCGCCAATCTGGAAGCCTTCTCCCGCCTGCCGTGGTCCACGGCGGAATACGCGGAGCTGAGCGCCCAGCTGGAGAGCGCGCGGGGGATCGAACAGGTGCCCGGCAGCTATTACCTCTCCCGCCATATCACCAACGCCTTCCGGCAGGTGGTGCTGCACGACAAGGACGCGAAGGACACCCTGCTGGATTACGTGTATATCATCAACGAGGAAATCACCAACAAACGCAAGGAATTCCACTTATCCTGAGCCGGGGGGATCCTGTGCCGAAGAAAGGAAAGGTGTCCATGTTGCACAAAAGAACGGCGGGAACCACCGGTGCGTCGAAGGGCCGGGCTTCCCTGGCCGAAAAGCGGAAGGAAGCGGCGAAAAACTGGGATTGCTATGTGTTCCTGCTGCCCTTTCTGGCGATCTTCTCGCTGTTCGTCATCGCGCCGGTTCTGATGTCCATTTACTACAGCTTCACCTATTACAACGTGCTGCAGCCGCCCCAGTTCATTGGCTGGCAGAACTACCTGAACCTCTTCGTTTCGGACAGCGTGTTCACTACCGCGCTGAAAAACACCCTCCTGATCGCGCTGATCACCGGACCGGCGGGGTATCTGCTTTCCCTGCTGATGGCTTGGTGCATCAACGAGCTGTCCGCCCCCCTGCGGGCGCTGATGGTCACCGTTATGTACGCTCCCTCCATCTGCGGCGGTGCGTACATGATCTGGAAGGTGCTGTTCAGCGGCGATGCCTACGGCTATCTGAACGGCGTGCTGATGAATCTGGGCTTCCTTAATGAGCCGATCCAGTGGCTGACCGACACCAACTGCATGATGGGAGTCGCCATCGTGGTTACCCTTTGGATGAGCCTCGGCTCCGGTTTTCTTTCCTTCGTCGCGGGCTTCCAGACGGTGGACCGCTCGATGTACGAGGCGGGGTATGTGGAGGGAATCCGCAACCGCTGGCAGGAGCTGTGGTTCATCACCCTGCCGATGATGCGTCCCCAGCTGATGTTCGGCGCGGTTATGTCCATTTCCTCGGCCTTCTCCTGCGGCGCCATGCACGATGTGATGTTCGGCAGCCCCAGCACCGATTACGCCACCCATACCATCCTCAACCACATGAACGATTACGGCGGCGTCCGTTTTGAGATGGGCTACGCCTGCGCCATTGCGACCATTCTGTTCATCATGATGGTGGGCAGCAACTCGCTGGTGCAGAAACTCCTGCGGAAAGTAGGGGTATAGTTTGGGTAGTTTTAGTAGTTTGATAAGATTGAAAAGCCTAAAAGGTAAAAAAATTTCTATTTTCCGCCTTTGGGGAAAGAAGGGAGGAGCACGATGACAACCGAAGCCGCAAAAAAGCGGCGGGACATGACCGTCCGCCGGAAAAAGCACCGCCTGGGCGGTTATCGGGTGGGACGGAGCCGTGCCGGGCGGGTCGGGAATTTCCTGATGCTCTGCCTGGTGGGCGCATTCATGGCCCTCCCTCTGGTCTATATCGCCAACAGCGCTTTCAAGCCGCTGGATGAGCTGTTCATGTTCCCGCCCCAGTTCTTCGTCCGCAACCCGACCCTGAACAACTTCAAAAACCTGTCGGTGCTGATGGGCGAATCCTGGGTGCCCATGTCCCGCTACTTCTTCAACACCCTGCTGATCACCGCGCTGACCGTCGCCGGCCAGCTGATCGTCGCCTCTCTGGCCGCCTATGTGCTGGAAAAGCGGCGGTTCCCGGGACGGGAATTCATTTTTAAGGTGGTGGTGCTGTCCCTGATGTTCTCCCCGACGGTTACCGCCATCCCCAGCTACATCATCATGAGCCGGCTCGGCTGGGTCAATACTTTGGCTTCCCTGATCGTGCCGGCCATCGCCTCCTCGCTCGGGCTGTTCCTGATGAAGCAGTTCATGTGCAACATCCCCGACAGCCTGCTGGAGGCCGCGCGGATCGACGGCGCGTCGGAGCTGCGCATCTTCTTCCAGATTGCCATGCCGCTGGTCAAGCCGGCCTGGCTGACCCTGATTATCTTCGGCTTTCAGAGCATGTGGGGCGCGACGGGCGGTACCTATATCTTTTCCGAGGAGCTCAAGCCCCTCAACTATGCGTTGAATCAGATCATGAACGGCGGCGTCGCCCGCACCGGAGCCGGTTCCGCCGTTACGCTGCTCCTGATTATCCCGCCGATCGCCGTGTTTGTGCTGGCACAGAGCAACATTCTGCAGACAATGGCCTCCTCGGGGATTAAAGAATAATGCGGGCGGAGGGAATTGGATTGAAACGAAAAGCCCCCTTGATTGGACTGTTTACCTCTCTTACCTCTCTTCTCGCCGCTCTTTTCCTGCTGCCGGCTGCGCTGCCCGCCGCGGCGGAAGGGGCCTTCTACAGCTACACCTACGACAACGACGGCAATGTGGTCGCCGCCCCGGACGCCGTGACGGCGGACGTGGTGCTGACCGGCGTCGCCCTGGGGACGGCCAACCTGGCGAATCCCTCCGACCTCTTTGTGGATGAAAACGGCGACATCTATATCGTCGATACCGACAACAACCGTATCGTGATCGTGGATCGGGAATGGAGATTCGTGCGGGAAATCGCTTCGGTTTCGAACGGGGAGGAAGCCCTCACCTTTCAGAAGCCGCAGGGCATCTATATCCACGAAACCGGCATCTATGTGGCGGACACCAACAACGCCCGGATCGTGGTGCTTGACCGGGAAGACCGGCTGCTCCGTATTCTGGCCGCGCCGGAATCCAGCTCGCTGCCGGATACCTTTGACTATAAGCCCACCAAGGTGCTGGTGGACACGGCCGGGCGGATTTTTGTCACCTCCTCCGGCTTCAACATGGGCCTGATCGAGATGGATAAAAACGGCGATTTCGTCGGCTGCCTCGGCGCAAACGCCGTGACCGTGACCCCGTGGGATTATTTCCTGCGGATGATCTCCACCGACGAGATGATCGAACGGATGGCCTCCTTCGTCCCGACGGAGTACAACAATATCAACATCGACGAGGACGATTTCATCTATGTCACCAGCAACAGCTACACCCCCGCCGAATATTCGGCGGGAACCGCCAGCCCTGTACGGAAGCTGAACGCCAAGGGAAACGATATTCTGCGGACGACCGGCGCGGTCAAGCCGTACGGCGACCCCAAGGTGATGGCGACCGGCTCCTACCGCGGCGCGTCCTCGCTGGTGGATGTGTGCACCATGGGATACGGCATGTACGCCGTGCTGGATTCCAACCGGTGCCGCGCCTTCGTATACAACGCCGACGGGGAGCTGCTGTTTGAATTCGGCTCGCCGGGCAGCGTCAAGGGCGGCCTGCAGGTTCCCACCGCCCTGGAATACCGGGACGGGCGGTTCTATGTGCTGGATTCCGGCAAGATGAGCCTGACGGTCTACGCCATGAGTGATTACGGGCAGAAGCTGTACGATACCGCCCGCTGCCACTACCAGAGCCTGTACGATGAGGAGGCGGCGCTGTGGGCGGAAATCGCCCGGCAGAATATCAACAGCGCGAGCGCCCTCAGCGGGCTGGGAAAGGCCGCTTACCGGAACAAGAACTTTTCGGAGGCCCTGCGCTATTTCCGGCTGGCGGAGGACCGCTCCAACTATTCTTCCGCCTTCAAAATGGTCCGGATGGAAACCATGGGGGACGTTTTCCCCTATGTGATGACCGGGCTTGTCGTCCTCTGCGCGGTCGGGTTCGTATTCTCCCGATGGCGGAAGCGCCATCCCGCTCGGCCGGTCGCCGCCGACAGCTACCGCGGTACCCTCCGGTATTCCCGGTATGTCATCTTCCACCCCTTCGACGGGTTTTGGGACCTGAAATGCGAGAAACGGGGGAGCATGAAGGCGGCGGTCACGCTGCTCGCCCTGGCCTGCGCGGCTATGGCGGTTTACAGCCGGTTCATCGGCTTCCCCTTCGGCTCCTCCAGCGCGGACGAGGTGAACCTTCTGCTGGAAGCGATGAAGGTGGCCGGCCCGCTGCTTCTGTTCTGCGCCTGCAACTGGTGCGTCACCTCCCTGATGAACGGCGAAGGGAGCTTCCGGGATATCTTTATGGCCTCCTCCTACGCGCTGACCCCGCTGGTGATCCTTCTTCCGATCGCCACCCTGTTCAGCAACGTGCTGGTGGAGGACGAAGGCGACTTCTTCCTCTTCCTGGTGACGCTGGCCTTCTGCTGGACGATCGCGCTGGTCATCTGCGCCAACCGGCAGATTCACGATTACACGATGGGGAAGACCCTGCTGGTCATTCTCATCACCCTGCTGGTGATGGTGATCGTCCTGTTTTTGGCGGTGCTGGCCTTTGCGCTGGCCAATCAGTTTGTTTCCTTCATCAGCGACCTGCAAACGGAAATTTCCATGCGCCTGTAAGCAAGACGGGAGAAAGGATGACGGTATGAAAAGGTTCGGGACACTTTCTCTGGTCCTGCTGCTCTGCGCTGGCCTGCTGCTGACCGGCTGTTCGGGCACGGCCGCGGCGCCGCGGGAGCTGGACCTGATCGCTGAGGGAACCAGGGAAAACGACGTCGCTTCCCCCGACTTTCAGAAAATGGCGGAAACCGACGCGCTCATGCTGGAGGTAAACCCGGATACCACCGCTTTCCGGGTCACGGTCAAGGAGACCGGGCGGGTCTGGTCCTCCACAACGGGAAACGGCGAGCAGGATTCCTATAACGCGGCCTTTACCCTGGCCTATATGGCGACCGGCAGTGTGGCGCAGTATATGAATTCCTACACCGATTCGGTGAAAAAAGGACAGTATGAGATCATTCCGCTGGATAACGGCGTAAAGCTCCGGTATTCCCTCGGGGAGATCGAACCCCAGTACTTTGCGCCGGCTATTCTGACCGAGGAGCGCTACCTCAAATTTTACGATGCGATGGAATCCGGCGACCAGCGGTTTATGCGGCAGCTGTATTCCAAAATCGACCTGAACAATTACGAGGGGGAGGAACGAAAAAAGACCGCCGCCGAATATCCGCTGGCGGAGGACGGCCCCATCTATGTCCTCACCCCCAACATGCAGAAGAGCGTGAAAGTCAAGCTGGACAGCGCGCTGCGAAACGCCGGCTACACCGAGGCGGACCGGACGCTCGACGCGGAAAACGGCGAGCTCGCCGCCGCCTCCGAGCCGCAGTTCAGCGTTTCCCTCTACCTGGAGCTGGAGGGCGACGCCCTGCGGGTGCGCGTTCCCTGCGAGGAAATCGCCTGGACGGAGGAGTTCCCGCTGGAAACCCTCCGCCTCCTTCCCAACTTCGGCCGGGCGGACCGGGAAACCGACGGGTATTTCCTGCTGCCGGACGGCTCCGGCTCGATCATGAACTTTTACAACGGGAAAAACAACCTGCAGGAGTACGCGGTGGGAATCTACGGCGCCGACCGTTCCATCGCCGCCGGCGAGACCACCTTCCGGGACCAGACGGCGATCTTTCCGATTTTCGGCTGCGCGCTGGATAACGGCAACGGCTATTTGGCGGTGATCGAGGACGGGGACGCGCTGGCAACGGTGAACGCCTCCCCCGGGGACGATACGGTTCCTCCCTCGGTCTGCGCTTCCTTCACGGTTCTGCAGCAGGCGAAGATCGCCACCCTGTCCACCACGGAAAACACCGATTCCTATTTCGTCACCCACCAGGCCGAAGGCTATGACGGCGAATTCCGGGTGGCCTACCACTTCCTGACCGGGGAGGACGCCTCCTACAACGGGATGGCCGGGCTGTACCGGGAGCTGCTGCTGGGCGGCCGCGCCCCTCTGGATGACGAGGGCGGCCTGCCGCTGTACGTTAACCTTCTGGGGGAAGCCGACATCCAGAAAAACGTGCTGGGTTTCAACGTCCGCCGTCAGCTCATCCTCACCTCCTTTGAGGACGGCCGCGCGCTGGTCGACAGCCTGCTCGGCAAGGGCATAGGGAATCTCCAGATCATTCTGAGCGGCTGCCTGAACGGCGGTTACCGGCAGGGCTATCTCAACAAGGCGGAGGTCTCCGGCCGGCTGGGCGGAAAAAAGGGCCTGACCGAGCTGGCCGGCTACCTCACGGAAAAGGGCGTCTCCTACGCGCTGGACGCCGAAATACAGTATGCGTACGACAAAGGGCTGTTCGACGGGCTGGGAAACCGGCAGATCGCCCGGCTTCTCAGCCGGAAGCAGGGGGCGTATTACCCCGCCGACCGCGCCTATTTCGGCGCCGACGCCGAAGCGCTGCCCGCCTATATCCTGAATTCCGCGGGGATTGAGACCGGCTTTGCTTCCCTGTCCGGGCTGCTCAGGGATACCGGACTGACCGGCCTTTCCCTGCGGAGCGTCGGACGGGAGGTCAACAGCGACTACAACGAAAAACGGGAGGTGGAGCGGCAGACCTCCCTGATCCGGCTGGAGGAACAGGTTGCCGCGCTGCGGGAATCGACCGACAACCTGATCCTTTCCACCGGCATCGCCCCCTTCGCCGTACAGGCGGATTCTCTCCTGTCCCTGCCGCTGAGCTCCAGCAATTACGACGTCACCGACTACAGCGTTCCCTTTGCCGCCATGGTGCTCAGCGGCTATGTACGGTATACCGGCGGGCGGATCAATCTGGATTTTGCCGACCGGAACGATTATCTCCGGCTGCTGGAAAACGGCGCGGCCCCCTATTACCTCCTCTGCGCCGAAAACGCGGAAGAGCTGCGAAACACCGATTTCAGCGATTTCTACGCCATCCAGTACCGCTACCTCGAGCAGAAAATCGCCGACGACTACGCCTGGCTTTCCGAAGCCCTGGACGGCTGCTGGGGACAGCCCATTACCGGCCATGAACGGCTGGCGGAGGGCGTCGTCCGGACCACCTACGCGGGCGGAACCCGTATTCTCATCAACTACAACCGTTTCGATGTGACGCTGGCGGACGGCCGCACCATCCCGGCCCAGCAATACATAAGCGAAAGGAGCTGAGCCGGTATGAAGCGCATGATTTCCCTGGAACGCCGCCAGCGGCGGTGGGGGATGCTGTTTGTCCTCCCTTTCCTGATCGGGCTGCTGTTCTTCGTCGTGATCCCCTTTTGCCGCGCGGTCTCCTTCAGCTTCTGCAACCTGTCCATCACCGAGTCCGGGTACCGGCTGGATTTCGTCGGGCTGGAAAATTACCGGCAGATATTTCTGGTCGACCCCAATTACCGGGAGGATCTGCTCTTCTCCCTGCGGGATATGGCCATCAACGTGCCGATCTGCGTGCTGTTCGCGTTTTTTGTGGCCAGCCTGCTGAATACCAAATTCATCGGGCGATCCTTTTCCCGGGTGGTGCTGTTCCTGCCGGTCATCGTATCCTCCGGCATGGTGCAGAAGCTGACCGACGGCTATACCATGGAAACGCTGGCCGCCGCCACCGAATCCGCCGCGGGCGCGGGCCTTTCCGGGGCCATCGTCAACCTGATGAACAGCATGAGCATGAATACCTCGCTGGTCGGCTTCATTTCGGACACGGTCAACCGCATCGCGGATATCACCGCCATGTCCGCCGTGCCGATCGTCATCTTTCTGGCGGGCCTGCAGTCCATCTCCCCCTCGATCTTCGAGGCGTCCTATATCGAGGGCGCGACCAAATGGGAGGTTTTCTGGAAAATCTGCCTGCCCATGGTCAGCCCCCTGATTCTGGTCTGCATCGTGTACAGCGTGATCGACTCCTTTACCAACGTCAGCAACCCTGTTATCTCCACCGTCCACAGCACGATGTTTGAGAACATCAAGTTCGGCGTCGGCGCCGCCATGGCCTTGAGCTATATGGCGATCATGGGGATCATCCTGCTGGTGGTATACACCGTGGTTTCCCGCTTCGTCTTCTATCAGGACCGCTGAAGGGAACCCCGCCGCGGACATTACGAAAGGAATGGTTGTTCGAATGAGCCTGTCCATCACGGCTTCCCGGAAAATCAAGCTGAAAAAGCGCGCCTTCCAGGGGATGATCTCCCTTCTGCGGGGCCTGTTCATCGGCGGGCTGTGCTTCGTGGTGCTGTATCCCCTGCTCACCCAGCTCACCTCCAGCGTGATGAGCGTGGCCGATATCTACGACAGCAGCGTCAATTACATACCGAAGCATTTCACCCTGGAACATTATGGCAATGCCGCCGACCTGCTGGGCTTTCCCTCTTCCCTGTGGAACACCCTGGCGATGGTCGCGGTGGTTTCCCTCATCCAGACCGGCTCCTGCACGCTGGTGGCCTACGGCTTCGCCCGGTTCCGGTTCCGTCTGAACGGCGTGCTGTTCGGCGCGGTGCTGCTGGTGATGCTGATTCCGCCGGACGTGCTGATGGCCCCCTACTTTCTGCAATTCCGCAGCTTCGATATTTTCGGGATCATCCGGGCGATCACCGGCGAGCCGCTGATGCTGCTGGATACCTATTGGCCCTTTGTGCTGCTGGGCTGCACCTGCACGGGACTGAAAAACGGCCTGTACATCTTCATCATGCGCCAGTATTTCCGCGGGGTGCCCAAGGAGCTGGAGGAGGCCGCCTATGTGGACGGCGCGGGCCCGCTGAAAACGCTGGTGCGGATCATCCTCCCCGGCGCCACCTCCATGATGGTGACGGTGTTCCTGTTCTCCTTCGTCTGGCAGTGGCTGGATGAAATCTACACCCCCGTGCTGTGCAGCGGCATGAACGTTATCCCCTCCACCTTCGGAAACCTTCTGAATCCTTTTACCAACCTGACCGCCGCCGGGGACACGATGGTCCTCACCGGCGCCCTGCTGCAGGACGCCGGTATCGTACTGGTCATCTTCCCCCTAGTTCTTCTCTACATTGTGGCGCAGCGGTTTTTTGTACAAAGCATTGAGCGGAGCGGACTCGTCGGCTGACGGCGGCCCGTAAATAAAGCGGACGGCTTTGCCGTCCGCCATCAAGACAGGAGGAAAGAGCATGAAAGACAAGAAAGGCATGAAAAGTTTTGCACGCAGATTCACCGCCGTGTTGCTCGCAGGCGCTCTGGCGCTTGGCTTCACGGCCTGTTCGGAAGGCGGTACGCAAAGCGGCTCCGGCAACAGCAGCGGCGGTGGGGATGGCGCCTCCAGCTTCGCCAAGGAGCTAAACGTCTCGGAGGAGTTTTTGGAAAGCCTGCGGGGGATGGAAGTCACCCGCGTCTACGCCTGGAAGGTCGAAGACCCCGATCCGGAGGACGAGGGCTACAAGCAGCTGAAAAAGCTGGAGGAGGAGTATGGCTTCACCTTCAGGGACAAGGGGATCGGCGGCAACTACGTCGACGCCATGGTGACCTCCCTGCTGGCCAATAAGCCCTACGGCGATATCCTGATGTGTCCGGAGGAGAACTTCGCGGACTGGTTCAAGGCGGGCGTCATGACCGATCTTGCCCCGGCGGCCGAGAAGCTCGGCATTGATTTCACCGAAAGTCTATACGAGCAGAACATCCGGAAATACTCCAATGTAAATAACGGCCAGTACGGCTTCGGCTACGGCGAGGATTACAGCGTCTATTGCAGCCTGTATTACAATAAACGCATCCTCCAGGAAAACAATCTGGAGGACCCTTACACCCTGCTGGAAAAAGGGGAATGGACCTTTGACAAGCTGGGGGAATACGCCAAGGCCTGCAAGAAGACCAACCCCGACGGCACCGTGACCCAATGGGGCCTGGGCTCCTGGACCAACCATGAGCTGATGGTCGCCCTCATCAACGGCAACGACGGCACCGTAGTTTCTCTGGATGAGAAAAACCAGTTCCAGCTGGACCTGAAGAGCAGCAAAACCACCGAAGCTCTCGAATACATGTACCGCTGGTGCAACGTCGACAAGCTGGCGAACGTCAGCGAGGGCGGCTGGCAGAAAACCATGTCCGATTTTGTGGACGGCAAATACGCCTTTGTGCTGGGTACCAACGAGGTGCTGACGCTGGCCTCCGCCAACGGGATGAAGGATGACTTCGGGATTATCACCTTCCCGGTCGGCCCCTCCAACACCTCCGGACAGACCGATTACGCTATGAACTACCGGTATTGGTTTATCCCCGCCTGCAACAAGGATAAGGCGGAGCAGCTTCTTTTCATCGACGACCTGATCCACCGCAGCGACGCCCGTTCCTTTGAGGAAAAATTTGAGGATACCTACCTGCTGAAGATTCCGGATGAAACCTCCTACAACGCGTTCCTGGAACGCTCCCGCAAGGCCCAGAAATACGAGCTCTATCAGTATTCCGGCATTATCTGGACCGACCCGGGCCTCTATGCGATCGCCAGCAATATATTTACCGGGCAGTCCACCCCCGGCAGCACCGTCGACAAGCTGTTTGATTCCCTGAACGCCACGTTGCGGGACCATTGGAAGGACGTCGCCATCACCGGCTGAGACGACAGCCGGCTTCCCCGGAAAACGGCGGAAAATCTCCCGTCTTTTCAAATAATGAATAAGGAGTCCTGATTATGAAATACGCGAAAAAAGCCGTATCCCTTCTCGCCGCGCTTCTGCTCTCCCTGGGACTGACGGCCAATGTGTCCGCCAGCTCCACCGTGTTCAAGATGCAGGAGGATTTCGAAAGCTATAACGAAACCTCCGATTTCATCCTTTATTGGGGCGCGCAGCGGGCCTGCGACGCCGTCTCCCTGGAGCTGGACACAAACAGCGTTCTGGAAGGGAAAAACTCCCTGCGCACCGACTATAACCTCAACGTAAAGCCCGGCTGGGCCACCATCATCCACTACCCGGATCAGGAGCATTTCAGCGAAGCGCTGCCGAGCAACTGCGACGGCATCAAGTTCACGGTAAAAGCCACCTGCCCGATGGCCATCCGCTGCAGCCCCTCTTTTGACTACGTCAGCGGCCATATGTTTATCTACGCTTCTCCGGAGCCCCGTGAATACACCATTCGCTTTGAGGATCTGGTCGGGGTGGAGGATGAAACCTTCGACTTTTTCTCCGCCGCCTATTTCAGCGGGTTTTCCACAGTGATTTTCGGCGAAGATCAGCCGAAGGCCTTCCAGCGGACCGGGTCGGTGTGGTATGATAATATTTACTTCTTCCAGGGCGACGACCCGACCGACCTCAGCACCGAAGCCGAGGCTATGAAGCATGCCCCCACCACCACAAAGAAACCCACCACGACCACGGCGGCCGCCCCCTCCGGCTCCGACACGCCCAGCACGTCCGACGCCAAGGCGTCGGAGTCAACCAACCCGAACACCACCGCGCCGTCCACCCAGCCGACGGAACCCGCACCCGCCGCCAACGCGGGGCTGTATGTGCTGGGCGGCGTAATCGGGACCATTGTGGTGCTGGCGATCGTCGGCGGCATCGTCGGCTTCGTCCTGTACCGCAAAAAGAAAGCGCCTGCTCCCGACGCTTCGGATGAGCCGCCGGCGGACAGCGATCCTTCCGATAAAGAGCAGTAAATACCATAAGCCCTCATCCGGCCGGCCGCGCGTATCCGTATGCCTGCGGCCGGCCGCTTCACAAGAAAGGTGTGAAAAGCGGATGAAAACGCCGCGTACTATACGATCCCTCCTGCTGGCAGGCGCGCTGTCCCTCTCCCTGCTCAGCGGCTGCGTCCCTTCTCCGGAGGATGCTTCCTCCGCAGGATCCGACGGCAGCGTCGCTTCCACCCCCTCCTCCACGCCCCCCTCCTCCGCGTCGGAGGGCGTTCCGCCCGCCTCGATCGACGGCGACGGCATAACGGTTGCCCCCCTGGATATGACGGCCGTTTCCCCCGTGTCCGCCGGGGTCCGGGCGACCGACAGCAATACCCGCCTGGTGGTCAACACGGAAAATCCCCTTTTTCTTTTTCGCAGCTCCACTCCCGAAAAAGCGGAGGGGGTCGTCAAGCTCTGGAAGATGCTTCCGGAGGACGTCCGGGCGTATTCCGCCATTCTGACCTCCTACGACGCGACTAAGGACAACGATACCGTGGTACAATACTTCGATGACCTATTAACGGTCGCCGATGCGCAGAATATTCCCGTCGTCCTGCAAGTCGAGCACTGGAACAGCTATTCCGAGCGGGAAATGTTCACGCAGGAGCAGCTCTCCGGCCTGCTGAAGCGTCACGCCTCCCTCAAGGGATACGCCCACACCGAGCTGAGCTGTATGTATTCGGAGGAAGAGGAAAGCAAGCGCATCAAAAACACGCTGCGGGCCTGCAAGGAAAACAACGCGCTTTTCATCTGGCTCGACATGGAATACGTCCAGAATACCAACGTATTCGCTCGCTTTCTGGAGGACGAGGAGCTGTACAGCCTGATGTCCTCCTATGCCCACAACGTCGTCCTGGTGGATAAGCACAACGGACAGGGCCGCCATTTCGCCGTCCAGAGCGCGGCGATGGGCTGCTGGCTCTCCGGCGTGTGCGGCAACTGGGGCTCCAATGTGGAAAGCTGGCTCTGGTGGGAAGAGGGCTTCGGTCAGTACGACGACATGGGCGGCACCTTCCGCAGCGAGTCGGAAGACCTGATCAAGCAGTATCCCGCCGCCATGGCGGGGATCGACACTCTGAACGACACGGTCGGGGGCGCGACGGTGTATTCCTTTGAGGACCTGACCATGACGGCCGTCAACGCGGACGGCGAAACCGTGTGGACGCCGGCCTTCTACAACGTCCTGTATCCCATTTACCAGAAGATCGTGTCCGGCGGGCTGATCCCCACCAGGGACGAGGTCAAATCCAAGGTGAAGGTGGCGTACCAGTACAGCGATATTGACGCCGAGGATACCGCGGGCTATGAGTCCCCCCTCCTGATCGACCTGTACGGTCCCACCCTCGACTACATGAATACCTACCGCCAGCTGCGGGTGAGCAAGAAATGGCTGCCCACCACCGGCCGGTATTATATCGTCCCCTCCCTGCTCCGGCAGGTCAGCGCCTCCGCCGTCCTGCCGGACGCCGCCATCGTGAACAGCGGCAATTACCAGAGCCTACTGGGAAGCGATGCGGCCTCCAAGCAGGCGTACTTCAACAGCAAATACGCCGAAACCTACACCGGCACGGCGACCATGTATGCGATGGAAAACTACTCTCTTATCTTCAATAACCATGAAAACACCACCATCAACGCGCATGAAAGCGCCCGTTTTGCCCTGAAAAATCAGAAAACAATGGCGATCGACCTGCCGGAACACAGCTATTCCCTGCTGTATGAGGACGGCGGCGCCCTGAAGATCGAGCTTTACAACTACCGGTACGACGCGCGGGATTTCCTGAACAAAAAGATTCGCTGGGATATGTTCATCGACGATTATCTGGAAGGGAACCGGGATACCAGCCCGGAGGACCTGCGCACAACCACCATCACGCTGGAAGGGTTGTCCGCCCGGCCGGAGCTCACCGTCGCGGGCAACAACAGCGCCGTTGCCAAGACCGCCTGGGAGGAAGCAAGCGGCGCCCTGACCGTCCAGATCACCTCAAACGGCGTGGTCACTCTGCAGCTAAAGGGACTGGCCTGACCCGGCGCGCGAAGAGCCGTCAGCCTAAGACGAGGCCACAAAGGCGGCCACAAAGGCGGCCATGAAGGTGGAAATCCGCTGAAAGCACGAAAAAGGAGGGGCTGAATTTGCCTGCCAAAGACAGAAATCCGTTCATCTTTTCCAAAGAATTCCACCCTCCCATGGCTGTCGGCGCCGCTTTCCACCTGCACAGCCTTTGGAGCGGCCGTCTCCGGAAACCGTACCGTCCTCCCGCCGACCGGGTGCAGAGCTACGATCTTTTCTATGTGGCCACCGGCGGCGGGGAGCTGCGGGCTCCCGGCGAGCGGAAGCCGCTGAAAAGCGGCGTCTCCTTTCTCGCCCTCTCAGACAGCGGAGTGGAGCTGGTTCCGAACGCTGAAAACGGACTGTCCTTTTCTCAGGTGCGGTTCGCCTTCCAGGAATCCGGACGCCCCATCGGGGACGATGCGATTATCCGGGAAAACCTGCCCCTTTACCTTCTCTCCCCCGTGGAAACCGGCGCCGATACCTACAGCGCCTGGAACGCGCTGACGGGTGAACTGCGCGCAGGGGACGTGTTTCACGAGTCCATGCTGGAGCTCCTGCTCCGGCTGCTTCTCATCTATTTTTACCGCAGCTGCGTCCGGGCGGGGGAAGCCGCGCCCGCGCCGCACGCCGCCGGCGGCCGGGAAAGCGTTGTGGACGAGGTGATCCGCTACATCGACGCCAACATCCTGTATCTCAAGAACGTCTCCAAAATCAGCGAGGCGCTTGGCTACAACTATTCCTACCTGTCCCACACCTTTTCCGAAGCGACCGGAACCTCCCTGCGGGATTATTTCCTGACCAAACGGTTTGAAAAGGCCATCGAGCTGCTCAAGGACGATATGAGCATCACCGAGGTCTCCAATATGCTGGGCTACGCGGCGGTGCATTCCTTCTCCCGCGCCTTTACCCGGCAGATCGGCCGTTCCCCCGGCAGCTTCCAGCAGAAGGATCGGCAGGTCACCCGGCAAAAGCCTCTCCGCCGGGTGTTCGACAATTTCGAGGGGGACAGCCTGGAATGGGAGGCCGACCGGGTGTATGGCTCCATGCAAACCATTGAGCTGGTACCCTATCCCCGGCACAGCGGCACCCGTTCTCTGGCAATGGAATTCAACGTTACCTCCTACTGGCGGGTGGACTGCTATGCGCGCCGCCGGCCGGATTTTTCCATCCAGGGGATGAAATACCTTTCCTTCTGGGCGAAGGCCACCAGCCTTGTCACAGTAGAGATTGTCCTGACGGACAGTCAGTGGCAGACGTTCACCAAAACGGTGGACATCGGCAACATCGGCGCGGTCATCTGTCTGCCGCTCGACGAATTCGTGCCCAAGGACGAGACCCACACGATATCGCTGACCACCGGCGTGGGGCTGCATTTCTTTTTCCGCAGCATCAACAACACGGAAAAGCCGTCCATCGGGCGACTGTTTCTGGACGATGTGGAATTCACCGATACCGACATCTCCATGCTGACGGAGTCCTCCTCCAAAAACGACCTGCTGGAATTCGCCCCGCCGGAGTCCCCCTTCCTCCTGCCGCCGGCGGTGATTGCCCGGCCCCGCAGCCAGAGTGAGCTGAACCGTCTCTGTCAGGGGGATTCGCATCCCACAGGCGTTCAGCTGGCGCTCCATGAAAACCTGACCGTGTACAGTGTGACCGGAACCCCTCTCGGTACGCTTTCCAGCCTGTTTGTAAAGATTTATCAGAAGCTTCTTCCGGTATTCACGGTTTCGGATAAGGAAACCGTGGACGCCCTGATGGGATACCTGAACGAGAAAAATTTTCAGGATGTTTTCGTGATGTCCACCAAGCCCGACCTGCTCCGGCATGTCCATAAGCAGTATTACAGCCTGCGGGGTATTCTGGAATTCACGGATGAGCTTCCCTCTCCGGACGAGCTGCACGCGCTGTGCAACGAAAACCACATCCGCATCCTGATGCTGCCGGAGGATACTCCCCGCTCCATCGTCTCCGCGCTGCAGCTGCGGCAGACCACCGTCTGGCTTCAGCAGTTCCATGGGGAAGAGAATCTGGATATCCGGTACCACCGTATGCTGACCAGCGGCGCGTCCGGACTGCTGGTGGATCATCCGGAACGCCTGGCCGGGGCGGTGGAAAAATATGGGGGCCGCACAATGCTCCACACACCGCGGGTCATCTCCTACGGCTATGAACAGGTCTATCCCTGGGATTCTCTGGAGGCGGCCGCCGCGGCGTACGAGGACAGCGGCGCGGAATTTGCGATTCTGGATATTTTCTTTACCAAGGATCGGCGGCTGATCGCCTTTCCGGAACGGGAAATCGAACGGCACTCCCTTGACAAATTGGGAAATGTGGAGGATTATACATGGGAGGAGCTTCGGAAAATCCGGTATAATCAAAATCCGCATTTGGAATGCCTGGATACCCATCCCGCCCTGCTGGAGGACTTCTACCGCTTTTTCGCCCCGCGGTCCCTTCGTCTGTTTCTGGTGGTTTACGAGGATGAGGAGCGGATCATCGACCAGCTGGAAAAGCTGACGCGAGAGGCCGGGATGGAGGATCGGGTTTCCTACGTGGTGGGCGGCACCGCGCAGATACAGCACATCCGGCGGAAAATTCCCCGCGCCTCGGTTTTTACCCGCGGTCTGTACGGGCATGACTGCCGCCTCTCCCTCTCCGAAATCCTGACCAACCTGCAGCTGCACACCACCCAGTTCAGCCCCCGCTATGACCATTCCGCCAACCTCTCCCATATTATTTATAACCTGTGGTGCCGGGGCATTTCCTCCTGGACGTATTACATTGACAACGGGATGGATTTCCGGGAGTATTTCCTGTCCGGCGTGACGGGGCTGTTTACCAATCAGGTTCACACCTTCTGCGGCTGGATGAAGGAACTGTCCTTTGACCGGTCCGGCGGCGGGGAGCTTCACCTCCGCGTCGGGGAAAGCCGCCCGCTGCGGGCGGTAATGACCACCTACTCGCAGGCGGACGTCCTCGTCTCCCCGCAGATCACCGTGCTGAGCGGCGGGCTCCGTGCGGAGGGGAATTGCCTGTATGCGGAAGAGCCGGGCGATGGCGCCATCCTCCTGTGGTACGAGCAGTCTACTGCCCTTCGGTGCGATAAAAACAGCTCTCCCTACGGCCCTTACCGCCGCTACACCCAGCCGATCATCGTCCATGTAAACAAGCCGTCGAAAGGACAGAAGGAATAACGGAAGAATGGCCGCCGGGAAGCGCCGGCCCGGTACAGGATCCGCGTGGGCGTCCCTTTTCGCCCCGCCGGACGCCAAGGAGGCGATGCACCAATGGAACAGGCGCGCTTTCATTACGATAACCAGTTCTGCGCCTCCCCCCTGCTCTGCGGCAGCTTTTCTCTCCACCAGATCGGGGATCTTTCCTGTGGCCTCCGGCACACGGTGGAGGAGCACGAGCAGGACTGCTATGAACTTTCCCTGATTCTGTCGGGAGACTCGGTGTTCCGTATCAGCGGAACGGAGATTTCCGTCCAGGCGGGCGACCTCGTACTCAACCGTCCGGGGGATATCCACTTCATCGAATCGGACGACGCCGACCCCGTACGATACCTGTATGTGGGCTTCGACTTTCTGGACCAATCGTATACCGCCGTACGGCAGGCTTTCGACGCGGCCACTACACGGATAACCGCCGACTGCGGCGAGCTCGCCGCCCTCTTTTTCTCCATCTTCAGCGAGCTGGAACAGGATTCGGGATACCGTTTGCCCATGATCGCCGCCTATCTGACCGAGCTCGTGGTAAAATCCTACCGGCGTTTCCTGGGGCGGGAGGAAGACCGGCGGTATTCTCCCGTCATCCCGCCCCGCTCGGCGGAGGATACCCTGTATGCGATCATCCGCCGCTTGGATTCTCCCGGTCTGCGGCTGGAGCATCTGTCCCGGATCGGCGACGACTTCGGCTACAGCTACGCCTATCTGTCCCAGCTGTTTTCCAGGCGGATGGGAATGTCGATCTCGGAGTATTTCCAGATGCGGCTGTTCGGCCGGGCGGTTTCCCTGCTGGAAAACGGCGTCAGCGTGACCGAAACCGCCGAGCAGCTGGGATACCAGTCCATCCATACCTTTTCCCGCGCCTTTTCCCGCTATTACGGCGTTTCTCCCAGCCGGTACCTCTCCGCCCGCCAAAGCGAAAAAAACAGGCGATAGCCTCGGCTCCGCCGCCGATCGAATTTTCTCATCTTCTGCAAAACAGCATTAAAAAAACGGATAAAGCCGAATCGCCTCCTCTCTTTTATAATGAGCTTAAACAAGGTTCTTTATAAAGAGAGGAGGCTTTCGTTTGAAAAATACGATTTTTCAGCCTTTTCACGCCGGAATTTGATCCTTTGCCGCAAAAAGCGCCGCGACAATTTCGACCCTTGGCCGAAACCGTCTCAAATTCAACAAGGAATAAGGAATGGGGATTTTTATGAAAAAATGGAAGATCGGCGTGATTGCCGACTGCCTGCGCCTTCCGTTTGCGGAAAGCATGACAGCCTGCGCGAAGCTGGGGGCCGACGGTGTGCAGATGTATGCCGTGGAGGGGGAAATGGCCCCGGAAAACATGACTCCCGCCGCCATCGCGGAGAAACGCCGTATCCTTGAGGAAAACGGCCTGGTGGTTTCCGCTCTGTGCGGCGACCTTGGCGGTCACGGGTTTGAGCGGCGGGAGGAAAACCCGGCGAAAATCGAACGCTCCAAACGAATTGTGGACCTAGCCGTACAGCTCGGCGCGCCAGTGGTCACCACCCACATCGGGGTGATTCCGGCGGATCCGAACGCCGAACGGTACCAGATCATGCAGGAGGCCTGCAACCAGCTGGCGGAGTACGCCTGCCGCGCCGGCGTCCGTTTCGCCGTGGAAACCGGTCCCGAACCCGCCGAACGTCTGGGCGGATTTCTGGACAGCCTGTCGTCCGACGGGGTGGCGGTCAACCTTGACCCCGCCAACCTGGTGATGGTCACCGGCGACGACCCGGTCGCCGCGGTCCACCGGCTGAAAAAGTACATCGTCCACACCCACGCGAAGGACGGCCGGATGCTGAAAAAATCCGATCCGGTCGAGGTATACGGCTTCTTCGCCGACGGCGGGATCGGCGATCTGCGGCTGGAGGAATATTTCCAGGAGGTCCCGCTCGGGCAGGGCTCGGTGGACTTTGACGCCTATCTCGCCGCGCTGGACGAAATCGGCTATCACGGCTTCCTGACCATCGAACGGGAGGTCGGCGCCAATCCGCTGGCCGATATCCGGCTGGCCGCGGACTTCCTGAAAGCCCGCATCGAACGATAACATCACCCAAAACCGGAAAGGAGCGCTCTCCATGGAAAAAACACGCATTGCCGTCATTGGCTGCGGCACCATTGCCAACTCGGCCCACATTCCCGCGTATCAGAAGATGCCGGACGCCCAGATCACCTATTTCTGCGATATCCTTCCCGAACGGGCCAAGGCCGCGGCGGAGGCCTTTGGCGGCGAAGCGGTCACCGACTACACCACCCTGCTGGACAAAGAGGACGTGGACGCGGTTTCCATCTGCACGCCAAACCACATGCACGCCAAAATTGCAATCGACTTCCTGCGCGCCGGCAAGGACGTGCTGTGCGAAAAGCCCGCGGCGCGCACCTGCCCCGAAGCCCTCGAAATGCAGAAGGCCGCGCACGAAACCGGCCGCGTCCTCAATATCGGCGTCTGCAACCGCTTCAACACCGCGGTAAACAAGATCAAGTCTCTGATCGACGCCGGCGAGCTGGGCGATGTGTTCCACGTCTACATATCCTTCCGCTCCCACCGCTCCATCCCCGGCCTCGGCGGCGATTTCACCACCAAGGCGGTTGCGGGAGGCGGCGCGCTGATCGACTGGGGTGTGCATTTCCTTGATCTGGTCATGTACTGCTGCGGCGATCCTTCCCCCGTTTCGGTCACCGGCGAAGCGTTCTGCCGCCTGGGCCGGGATATTCCCGGCTATACCTACACCTCCATGTGGGCGGGCCCGCCCAAGCTGGACGGCACCTATGACGTGGACGATTCGGTCACCGCGCTGATCCGCACCCGCCGGGCCGCCGGGGAAACCGGGCCGGTCATTACCCTGAACGGCGCGTGGGCGCAGAATATCGGGGAAGAGGAAATGTTCGTGGATTTCATGGGAGATAAGGCCGGCGTCCGCCTGCAGTACGGCAAGGATTTTAAGCTGTACACCGCGAAGAACGGTTCCCTTGTCACTGAGCAGTATACCTTCACGATGGAGAATCATTACGAGGCGGAAATCCGCAGCTTCCTCGACTGCATCCGCACCGGGGAAAAGACGGCGGCGAATATCGACTGCGCTATCCTTTCCTCGCAGATCATGCAAGCGATCTACGATTCTTCGGAAGCCCACCAGGAAATCCGGCTGTAAGGACCGGACAAGGAGGAAAACGCCATGATGAAAATCGGTCTGATTGACTATTATCTGGACCAATACCACGCAGAGTATTACCCCAAATGGCTCAAGGAGGTCTCCCACGGCGATATCCAGGTCGCCTGCGCCTGGGCTAAAATCGACAAACCGGATGGGAAGCCCAACCGCCTGTGCTGCGAGGCCGGCGGATTCCCTCTGCGGGAGCGGATGGAAGACGTGATCGAGGAATGCGACGGGCTGATTGTCATGTCCCCGGACAACCCAGAGATGCACGAAGAGCTCTGCGCCCTGCCCCTCGCCAGCGGCAAGCCCACCTATGTGGATAAAACCTTCGCCGTCGGGCGGGCTACGGCCCAGCGGATCATCGACCACGCGAACCGGCATCACACCCCCTTCTTTTCCACCTCCGCCCTGCGGTACGCGACGGAATACATGGCGCTGGAAAAGGAAGGGCTCAGCCATCTGTGCAGCCGCGCCCCCGGTGTATTCAGCAATTACGGCATCCATTCGCTGGAGCCGATCGTCTGCCTGATGGGGCCACACATTGAGAAGATACAGTTTGTCGGCACCCCCACCGCTCCCTCCTTTGTTCTTCGTTTCCGGGACGGACGGAGCGCAGTGATGAGCCAGTCGGTCACCTGGGACTTTTCCATCGGCGCCAACTACACGGATAAGGGACCGGTCGAGGTTACCGTCCATTCGGATTTTTACCGAAATTTTCTGGATGTTCTCACCGACTTTTTCCGGGACGGCGTTCCACGCGTACCCGCCGAGGAAACGCTGCAGATCATGACCATTCTGGAATACGGCGCGAAAGCGATGGAAACCCCGGATACCTGGGTCTCCCTCCCGCAGCTGTAAAACAGGATATATAGCATAACCGCCTGCAGGGATGTATAAGGCCCTGCAGGCGGTTTCCTTTTGCACAGATATTCACAGATAGGCTTTCATTCGCTCGATATTTTCCTGCTCAAAGGCCAGCACGTCGTTCGCCAGCCGCTTGGCTTCCCGCCCCGCGTCGGGATGCTTGTTCAGGCTTTCGGTGGTGCTGACGATCCCCATGGTGCTCCCCTGGATGGTCATTTCCGCCACATGGGAAGGACTACTGTCGAGCATGGCGTTCATTTTTACCCCCAGGTAGGAGGACGCCTTCGTCAGCGGGCCGACCTCCTCCGGATCGGCGTGGAGTTTGGCCAGCTCCTTCTGCGCTTTGCCATAGAATTCGGCATAGCCCGCCGCCTGCGCCTGCAGGTCGCTTTTGATCTGCCCGCTGTCGATGGTTTTCAGCAGGGTCTTCAGGGTTTCCTCCCCCATTTTAGCGTCCTGGTAAATCCCCTTGAGCAGCTCGGTATCGTCCGACCGTTCCCCGCACGGCTTTTTCTCGTTCATGGAGCTCATCCTTTCTATGCTTTCTGTCCAGTTGGCTTTCGTACCTATTCTTTCCATAGCTTGCCCCATTATACGCAAAAAATCTGAAAGCCCCGTTGCCTTTTGCGCCACCTACAACCACATGCGCGGAACGCGAATATGATGGCCGCTTTTTTAAGAAAAAGAATCAAAAGTTTCCTGATTACGAAGGGAATGCGGACGGTTCTGCGGGTACAGAGCCTGTTGAATTCGCACCGGATACATTATGTTTACAAACAGAAGAAAAATACCATTTCCATAGAGATCGTATGCTGCGTTGGGGACGATGAAGCTTCTAAGACGGCCGTTCTTCCTGCGAAAAAACGGCGGATGGCTGGCGTTTAGACAGCACAGTGTATGATGGCTCTCCTGATTGATCCAAAAAGAAGACAACGTATTGTAAAAGTGAAATTTGCAATACGTTGTCTTCGTCTTTAACCGAGAAAAAACAACTCAAGAATTCGCTTTTTCGTAATCCGGATGAACATACGAATTCATTTGATAACTATTCGAAGGATAAGGTTTGATAAGATACACAGCTTCCCCAATTGCCATTTATGGTATCTACATCTCCATTTTCTTTTTTGGCAGAGGTGGCAATACAGGTTTGTTGCAGGTCGTTGGGAGCACTTTTTTAGTACCAGTGGACGTCCTCTTATCTTTAAAACCTTTAATCAGGCTGTTAAGTCTAATCCGGATATTCATACGATCTATCCTAGTGAAGGGGCTTTCAGTATTGGCTATTACAACACCCACGGGGACAGGATAATCCGGGAATCATAACCCCACAGGAGAAGTACCGACAAGCCATAGTCATAAAGGGATGGGCGGCAACTTGCGTTGCCGCCCACACAAAACTTTGTATTTTCCATCCCTTCTTGACGGGGAGTATGTTAAAAAGCCGGAGGGCAGGGCTGCTTTCTAGAAAGCGATTAAGCAAAGTGCAGCGTATACGTGCCAATTTCCCATGGACCAAGGTGAATCGGCACTCTCCCGCCCTTAGGGACAAGGTTCTCGACCGGCTTACCATCCAGCGTCACACGGGTAGCGGATACCGGCGGCGTCAGCCAATGCAGCGCTCCCGGGCAAGCGGTATCTGATAGGTTGTACACCCGTACCGTCGCCTCCTGTTTGCCGGGCCCTACCGTCATGGTTGAATAGCAAAGCGTTTCTCCCGTCAAGCGCAGGAAGCTATGCGACGCCTGCGCGCGGTCCGGCGGTCCACCTACCGGCGAAATCTGCACCCCCGCGGCCAGCGCATCCTGCGCCCGTTGGAGCGCCGCGTCGGTCACTGTATCGTCAAGCGGCATCAGCTGGAAGCAGTAGCGGAAAGTCCCCGGCGCCTGACCGTCCTTTTCCAGATCGGTGGCGTCAAAAAGCGCCACTACCGGTAACTGCGTGCGGGCGCGTTCACGCTCAATCATCGCCTTGAGGGTATCGTCCAGTTCGCTGCCGGTTATCCCGCTGAGCATCGGACGCACCCCGCGAATGAAGAAATCCCCATAACCGCCCGCATCCGCCAGCTTATATGTCAGTCACTCACTCCCGTCCGGCGCGCACCAACGGAAAAACGCCGGCGCTCCTCGTGTTCGTGTGGGGAATCTGCCTGACAGAGCCGATTTTGAAGGAACTGCGTTATCGCGTTCAGCAGATCGCAAAAAGCAAGCCTTTTATGGGGCGGATTGCCAGGATTATGGACTGGTCTTCTGCCTGGACAACGGTTCTCCGGTGGAACCGAACCTGATGGAAAAGTAGTTCCGCAAATGGCAGCGCCGGAGCGTTCTCGGATTACCCTATCTGAAGTTTCACGAGCTGAGACATTCGGCCACAACGCTTCTCTACAGGCTCAGCTGCGGGAATGTAAAAACCGTACAGACCTTTACCGGCAACTCCATTGAAATGGTGATGCACTATACGCACAGCCGGGAGCTGGAGCATAAGGCGCTGGTGAAGAAGCTGGAAGAGGCGTATTACGGACAGAAAGGGGGGAGAGGACGGTTCCGGCGACATGGAAGACTCGTGCAGCACATAAAAAAGGTCCCTCTGCTGCTGCAGAAGGTCCGGGAAGCGCTTCTTGCGCCACATGCACAAGAAGCATAAGTTTTCGCATGTTGACAAGTTTCTTGACAAACTCAGCATGCAGGCCACCAGAGATAAAATGAAAACCCCTGTCAAAATAAAGTAATGGGGCCGTTTGGAGCAATCCAAAACTCCCTTTCTTGACAGAAAATTCATGCGGCCTCCCGCCCCGGAAGCCGCATGAATTCAAGGTTTTGGCGCGCTTGGAGGGACTCGAACCCCCGACCTACTGGTTCGCAGCTAGACACTTCATGCAATATACGATAATATACCCCGTCATTTCTCAGTTGTATTTGTGCATACACCACAATTTTATATGACGGAATCTGCATCTACTGCAATTGGATATCCCTACGGAAACCAGTGCATAGTAGCAGATTTTCCATTGAAGCGTCGTGCTACTATGCAGGCAAGAAGGCTCCCCATTGAAAAATGGGGAGCTTTTTTGTACAAAAGGTTAGGAGGATCATAAAATAAAAAATTCCTATATGGCGCAAAAATACGAAGAAAGCATAAAGGATAATCCGCCTTTTCATAACACTTGGAAGCTGCTGAAGAATTTCCGGGATGTCCGTTGGAGCTTGGAGCTATTTGTTCAACAGGTTCGTAAAAGTTTCGAGATCGAGTACAATTCATCCATTGACGAATTTTTAGATTCGATTTATTTAGCTGGCGCTGAATTGGGTGGAACGGTTATCGAGCACCATGCCAAATCGATCGAGCGCAGTAATAAGATGCTTAAACTGGTGGAATCATCGGTGGAACTGCTGCGAGAGAAGCATAAAAATGGGGAAACGTATTATTGGATCTTATATTATACCTACCTGTCTCCCCAAGAGCCGATAAGTACGATGGACATCATCGAAACGCTGCGGCCGCATCTGAAATTTATCTCCTATCGGACATATTACCGTTTTCGGGAAGAAGCGATTGAGGCATTAAGCCATGTCCTGTGGGGCTTTACTTCTAAGGATTGCATTGATGTTTTGGAACACTTCTTTCCTGAATCCGATTAGGATAGCGTTTATTCTCGGAATGCTGTCTAACCTGAAAACAGCCCCGGATTCGTTTTGAATTCCGGGACTGTTGCTTTTATTTTGTAATCAGCCAGCTATAATCTTGCCGCGCATCCACTATGTAGTCCACCCACACTTCATCATTGATAATGTGATAGATCACTAAGATCCATTTAGGAACATACAGCACCCTATAAGGCTGCGCCGTGACATTGGGATCGTCTATCAAGGGCTATCGTTCCGGCATCTTTCTCAGTGTGCGAATTTCGCTGATAACGTTTTTTCGCAGCTTTGCCGCGGCGGAGGCGCTGATCTCTGCCACAAAGCGGACTTGCCTATCGAGCATTTTAAAAGCGTGCGGAGGGATATAAACCTTATACTGCTGTCCCTTTTCCATTCGCAACCTCATCTATGGATGCCTGCAGCATGGTATCCACATCCTCAATCGTATAATATTGCCCGGCTTTAATCTCACTTTCACCGATCAATAAATCCGCTTGCAGTTTTTTCATGCTCTGTTCTCTTCGATACGCTTCATCAAAATCCATTAAAAATAGACCGTCGCCGCCTTTTTCCGCACTGATACAAAGCGGTCTGCCCGCCTTCCGGCATTTTTCGTAGACTTCCTGAAAATTGGAAACCCTGACCGGCTCCTGATTCATGTAGACACCTCCTATCTAGGTCTATATGATAATTTCATTATAGAATTATATTTCAAGTTTAGCAATATATTTCCCCGTTTAAAAGGGATTATTGCTGGAAAATACAGCTTATGAAGAGTGGTTGTTTAGAAAGGAGCACGGCTCATGAAATGGGACAAAGAGAGGATAGCACAGCTGCAGCTTCCCGATCCAGCTGACAGCGACCCGCACCCCCGACTTTTGCTGAATGGGCATGGTATCCACGCGGGGGAGCTGCTACATTGCTCTCATGCCGGACGGCTGGCATGAGATAACCTTGGAAGTAAGCTGGGAGCCAACCGGCCCCGGCTGCTGGTACATGTCTACGCCGGGCTATGGGATATTTGTCCAATCGGCCTATTTGTAATAGCGGCGCTGTAGGCGTGGAATTGCGGTGGTTTTCGAAAATAAAATCCAACTTTAATCTGCGGAGCCAATTCGAGCAACGCAATATCATATATTCTTTTATAAGCTATCTGAAAATCAGCCCCGCCAAAGTACATTACAGGAGTATATTAATGCCGGCCTGTTATGTTATAAGAGACTACGAAAAGATAGAGGACTTGGCGGGGATCGGAATGAAGGAGAGCTACGCAAAAGAAATTATTCGTCGCGCGCCAATTGACTATAAGGATTATATACTCAGAGCCGAAAACGCTCTTACGCGAGACCTGGAGAATGGAAAAGTCACTCTTACCAGAGGCATCAAAGAAGGCATACTTTAGAAGACGACTACAGTTTGATCAAAAACAACATATTTTACCAAAATAACTAATTAAATTAAATTATCTATCGAAAGTCTTTATTTTACAGCATATTTGAGGATTTACAGTGATTAAAATACTACTAATTTACTACTGCGGATTGAGCTTTGATATGTGAGATAATCCCAGATATGCGGAGATATGACATAGCGCATCAGTATTGAAACAATGAAAAATTGAATAACACATAGACTATGGAACGCCTAAAATGACGTTCCTTTTCTATTTCCAGCCGTTCAGAAATGGACGGCTATTTTATTACCCAAACGAAAGGAGAACAAAGACCATGAAAAAGATTATCAAGCGTCTTTTGACCGGTGTACTCGCACTTGCGACTATCTGCACTTCACTTCCTGCTTCGCCCGTCATGGCAAAGGAACGAGCAAGCACCACAGGAAGCGTCGTGCTGGAAAAACACCCACAGCTTACCTATCAGTTTGACAACAGCTTCCCCGAACCATTCAACAAGAAGCTGTTAGGACGTGCGTTGATGTTCGGATATAACGACAGTGCAGGTTCACAGTACGCTGGTACATGGCTTGAAAACGTCATTGCCACACAGTCTATGGTATGGGTCATTACTGGCGGACAATACGGCACTTCTTGGGAAAAGAAAATCGTAGATACCCTATTAAGAGATAGTGCAAGGGCAAAAGAAATCTACTATGAGATAAGAGCCAACATAGAAAACTATGACAAGATACCGACCTTTACCGCTTCATCAGAAAGCAAGGCAAAGGACTATGAGCTAAAGTACAACATGAACAACGGGAAGTATGAGCTGTCCCTTACAGACAACAATAATGTTTTGAAATACTTTGACTTTGCTTCCTCTGGTATCAGTATCAACAGAAGCGGAAACAAGCTCAACCTATCTTCCAGTGAAGCCTTTGATACAAGGACATTGAAAGCAAACAAAAATCTTCCAAAAGACGAACTGCCAGCCGTGGTAGGCGGTAGTGTCAGCGCCAGTGATAAAATGTAAAAAAACGCCGAGGAAAAAATTGAAGTGACCCCAAAAAGTTAGACAAAAGATTGAAATAAAATTTGTTCAAGCAG
>CAUGOD010000001.1 GCA_959601025.1 uncultured Oscillospiraceae bacterium | reverse complement strand
GCCACAGGCTCTCTTGAACCACTGGCCTAGCCAGTGGTTTTACACTACAAAAAAGGATCGGTTTTTCAACCGATCCTTTTGCTTACAAGCCACTGTTTCCGCAGCTTCAGCCGAGTACATACACGTTCATGTTGCGGCGGCCGAATTCGCAGCTCTCTTCATACGTTGCGAAGAAAAGATCCACAATGCAACGGCCGGACATCAGCGCCCCGCCGGTATCGCCGGCGATCGCGTACCCGTAGACCCAGGAGCCGTCCGCCGAGGTGATATACAGCTCGGTGCCGTAGGGAATGATGTTCGGGTTTACCGCCACCACGCCTACGGCCGCCAGACGGCCGGAGGCGGTATATTTGCCCGCCTGGCCCCGGTCGTTGCTGTACGCGGTGGCCGACCCGGTATACACTGTTTTGTAATTGATCGGCTGTCCATTGGCGTCCAGCGCAATCTCATAGGGCGCTTCCGAAACCGGCAGGCGGGTGGAGGTTCCCTTCTGGATGATCTCCTGCACGGGCTGGACGGTGATTTCCTCACTCACCAGTTCGGTGCCAATCAGTTCGCCGTTCTCGATGCATTTGCGGTAGGTCAGGGTCTTGACCCCTTCCTTGCCCGCCTGCTTCACCTTTGTTTTCCCCTTGGCAACGGAACTGGTATACTGCACGGTGGAGGTGTAGTCCACCGTCTGGGTTTCCGTGTATTCCTCGTATTCCACCCGGTCCACCGTGATGTCCAGGCTGTCGCTGACCGGCTCCTCCAGCCCTACGCTCAGCCGGTCGAATTCGCCAAGCCGGACGTCGGCTTTTTCCAGCGCGTCGGCCACCGTGCCCCCGGCCATCCGGAGAATGGTGGTAACGCCGTCGGCCGTCACCGGCACGTCGAACGCCCGGTTGACCTGTACGGTATCCAGTTCGCCGACCGCCAGCACCTCATCCCCCTCGTTTAGGGAAATGCCGGCGGCGGAAAGCGCGCGGTGGGGATCGTCGTCCAGCGTGAGCACCACTTTGCTGGTATCGCCGGCCAATACGGTCACGGCGTTCATGTTAAGCGAGACGAAAGCGACGATCACGGCGCTGACGACCGCCAACGCGGAGGCGGAGAACAAACGGCTGCGCACAACGCGGGCCACGGCCTCTGCCACTCGATATACGGTATCCATCCAATGCTTCCTTTCTGATCGCAGAACCCCGTCCATATAAGGGACCGCGCGGCGGCAGGAATACCGGCCTATGTGTGCGGTCCGGAACGAAGGTTCCGCTTTCTGTCCTCTGGAAAGCCGGTACGCCACAAGAGCAGCGCAGGACGGCTTCTTCCTCGGGATTTATATAAACCAGCGGCCTTTAATCCCCCTCGAACCGGGGAAAGGACGCCGTTTATATGTTGTCGGCGTTTCGATGAGAGTTCCGTGTTTCGGAGCGTAGCTGTATTATACGCACGAAAAGCACCGATGTCAAACCATCTAAAGGGAGCGATTTTCGTCAATACTGCACAAGAATTTTGCCGGAAGGCCCAAAAGAGATCTGGATATCTCTTCCATTTTAAAGAAAAAAGCGTCCGGATAAGGCAGAAAGCATTTCTTGTCCTTTTTCACAAAATTCGATATCCTTATTCTGTTTCTCTTCTTTTCTTTTTACTTTTTTCGCTTTAACAGAATGGATTTTCCATATTTTTACCATTTCTGGGAAATCGATCGTCGTTCTTGTTCTGTCGTTTAAAATTTGTGCATCTATCCAAAAGTTACGACTTTGTAACCACTTGACAAGCGAAAAAAATGGCTTATTTCTTGAATTTTTTCGCTGTTTCTGCGTATACTATGGAATTTTTACCGGTTATTTATTCATTTTATAGTATTTTTATTCTTTTTTGGATTTTTTCCAGTTCCTTATCTTTCCTTTACATCCCTTTAGGCTCTTGAATCCTTCCCTTTTCTGCCGCCCTCCTTTCAAGTCCCGCTTTACTTCTTATTATTACCTATATTATATAGTACTGTGGCATCGCTCTTAAAGTAAGCGTCGCCTGCTCTCCCTTTCAATAACGATGGGACAAATTCTTAGGAAATTGCCGGACAGTCTCGCGAAGTCTCCCAATCCGAACAAGGCGGCGATAAACAAAGGATCGTATTCCAGAGGAACCGTATCGTCAATCTATAATGGAATCATAACAGGACATGTCACGGCGGAGACACGAAAACATCCCACGGCAACGCTGTTGCCGTGGGATGTTTTGTTCACTGAATTTTTCCATTTAATGGAAGCCATGAAACTGCCCGTTTTTCAGCCGTTGAAGGCTTTTCGGCGTTCTGCCGTTAGTCTTCCGTTTCCTCGGTATGAATCTCGTTCCATTCGTCGCTATCCAGTGCATCCAGCACCAGACGTCCGTCCTTCAGCACCGGATGGCCGCCCTCGTCAAAGGAAAGGTCGACGATATCCGAATGGGTATATTTCTTGATATCCCGCAGACGGAAGCGATCGTCCGGCGTCATGAAGGTAAACGCCATTCCCCGCCGTTTGGCCCGGCCGGTCCGGCCGATCCGGTGGAGGTAATACTCGTTCTCCTCCGGGATATCGTAGTTGAACACAGCTTCCACGTCATCCACGTCAATGCCGCGGGCCGCTACGTCGGTGGCGACCAACACCTCGAATTTTCCGTCCCGGAAGCTCTGCATTACGCGGTTCCGCTGGGATTGGGGAATGTCGCCGTGCAGGCAGTCCACCGAGCAGCCGGCCCGCCGTAGCCGTTCGTTCAGCCGGCGAACGGTGTTCTTCATGTTGCAGAACACCATTACCCGCTTCAGGGACAGCTCGTCGATCAGGTGAAGCATGTCCTGAATCCGGCGGTCGCCGGAGGACAGCAGGGAAAACTGGGCGATCTTCGGGCGGTTGTCCCCCTCCGCCGCCACGGTGATTTCCACCGCGTTATGCTGGTATTCCCACGCCACATCCATCACGTCGCGGGAGATGGTGGCGCTGAACATCACGACCTGCGTATCCGCGGGGGTCGCCCCGAGGATACGGCGCACGTCCCGGATAAAGCCCATTTTCAGCATCTCGTCCGCCTCGTCCAGCACGGCGGTGTACACGTTGCCGAGATACACCGTCCCCCGGCCCATATGGTCGAGCAGGCGGCCGGGAGTGGCCACCACGATATGCGGATTCTTTTTCAGCACGGCGAGCTGACGGGCAATCGGCTGGCCGCCGTATACCGCGGCGATCCGGATATCCGGCCGGTAGGTAACCAGCTGGCGGAGCTCCTCCGCGATTTGTACGCAGAGCTCGCGGGTCGGGCAGACGATGACCGCCTGGGGATCGGTGATTTCCGGGTCCAGGCATTCGATGATCGGGATGCCGAAGGCGCAAGTCTTCCCCGTGCCGGTCGGCGCTTTAGCGATCACGTCCCGGCCGTCCAGCATCACCGGGATGGTCTGCGCCTGCACCGGCGTCGGGGCGGAAAAGCCCATCCTTCCGACAGCCCTCAGGACTTCCGGGCTAAGCTCCAGGTCTTCAAAGCGAGCGATTTCATTGGCCATGGTTTTGGGTTCCTCTCTGTTGTGCCCTGCCCGGGAAACGGAGGGTTTCTCCTCCCGGATAACGGTGCGCTTATTGATTGACGGCCTGCCCGCCCTTCCGGGACGCATCGGCGTACCGGAGGACGATTTTCTCCATCTCCTCCGCCTTTTTTTCCATATCCGCAACCATGCGGAGCTGGGTGCGGCAACGGTCAAGGTTATGCCCTTCTCGGTGGATTTTAAAGTAGGTGTCCCCTTCCAGATGGTCGGTCAGGAACCGCATTCCGCATTCCAGCGTCAAGAGCCGGGCGGAGAAAGCGAGCATGCGAATCTCATTTTCAGTCAGCATGGAGCCGCATTCCTCCAAGTAGCCCCTGGTATACTGGGCGAAGAGGTTCAGGTCACAGTACACCTTGGACAGGTCCCGCTCGTCCTCGGCGGCGTGGTTCGCGCCGAACCGGATGCTGTCCCCAAAATCGTACAGCGACAGCCCCGGCATCACCGTGTCGAGGTCGATCACGCAGACCGGCTTCCCCACCACGTCGTCCAGCATGACGTTGTTCAGCTTGGTATCGTTGTGGGTGACACGCAGGGGCAACTCCCCCCGGGCCAGCATATCGGTCAGAACCGACATCATCGGGCGGCGCTCCCGGATAAAGGCGATCTCCTCCTGCACCCCGGCGGCGCGGCCGCATTTGTCCGCCGACACCGCCCGCTCAAACGCTTCGTACCGGACAGGGGTGTTGTGGAAATTCGGGATGGTCTCATGCAGGGTCTCGGACGGATAATTCGCCAGCAGCCGCTGGAACTTGCCGAAGGCGCAGCCGGAATAATAAAAATGCTCCTGGCAACTGGCGGTTTCATAGCTGATGGCGTTCTCGATAAAATTGAACGCCCGCCAGCAGTAGCCTTCGGAATCCACGTAATCCATCGCGCCCTTTTTGGTGCAGATGATCAGCAGGCATTCCCGCTGGGGATCGCCGCCCTCGGCAATGACTGCTCCGCGAAGATACTCGGTCACGTTAAAGACATTCTCCATCAGCTGGGAAAAATTTTTGAACACGTTGTGGTTAATGCGCTGAAGAATGTACCGGACGGGAGGCTTTCCCTCCCGCTCGCAGAATACGCAGTAGGTATCATTGATATGGCCGCAGCCAAAGGGCTTGATATCGCGGACAACGCCGTCAAAGGCGAACAGGTTCGCTACCTTTTCCACCGGGATCATTCCGCCCACAACCTTTCCGGATAAATTCCCTGTTGTACAAACGCGTGGATCGCGTCGATCACCTTCTGCCGATCCTCCTGATAGGTCATACCGTACCAGCGGTCGCGGGTATCCAGCACGCGAACGTCCGCCTCGCCGCTTTCCACCAGGCGGTTCACCGCGAAGGGGAGATAGAATTCGGATTTCAGCGGGTCGATTTCCGAGGACAGGAAATCGCGGAAAATCCCTTCGAACCGGTCCAGGGTACCGGCCGGGAAGGCCCAGCAGTTCATCGACACCCGGCAGCCCGCCGGCAGCGTGTGCCAGGATGTGCCGTCGTCCTCGGTATACATGGCGCCGCCGCCCCGGATTTCGATATGGGTGCGCTCCACCAGGGAGCGGAGGTAGCCCGCCTCGTCCACACCGCAGACGCCGCGGGAAACGTAGCCGTTTTCCGTCAGGGTGTTTTCCAGCACATACCCGGCCATCGCCAGATGGAGTTTCCCGTCCTGCGGGCGGGGTCCGGTCAGGAAGTCATACAGCAGGCGGTAACAGTCCCGGCCGTAATAATCGTCGGCGTTAATGACGGCGAAGGGACCCTTCACCGTCTCCCGACAGCAGAGGACGGCATGCCCCGTGCCCCACGGCTTGACCCGGTCGGCCGGCGCGGCGTAGCCTGCAGGCAGGCTGGACAGCTCCTGATATACATAGTCTACTTTGGCGTGCCGGGCGATCCGATCGCCGATATGCTCTTTAAAGGTCTTCTCAATTTCCTTTTTAATCACAAAAACAACCCGGGAAAAACCGGCCTTCAGGGCGTCATAAATTGAATAGTCAATAATCATCTCGCCCGAAGGCCCGACCGGCGTGATCTGCTTGAGCCCGCCGAAACGGCTCCCCATACCGGCCGCCATAATCACCAGCGACGGCGACCTTGCGCCCGTTTCGCTCATCTCGCTTGCTTCTCTCATAAAAAAACAACCTGTTCCTTTCCACTTTTTCGACGATTTTCCACCCGTAGGGATCAGCTTAGGGACCAGCCTTGACAAAAAGAAAGACCCTCTCTGCACCGAAAAACGTCGGTTTACAGGATGGCAGGACGAACACGATCAGGAAAACAGTCGGTTTCGGCAAACATTGCGCCGCAGGATGCAACAACTGTCTATTGCCTGTTCACAATTCTCGGGTATAATAAGGGCAGAATCCTGCGAACCCGTTGGAAAAGCCGAAACGCCTTCCCAACGCATCCCCATAATTCCCTATTATACTAAGGAGGAGTCAAAATGGCAATACTAATTACAGGCGGCTGCGGATATATTGGCAGCCATACGGCGATTGAAATGACCAAAGCCGGGTATGACGTTGTAATTCTGGATAATTACTACAACTCCAAGCCGGAAGCGCTTCGCCGCACCCGGGAGCTGGCCGGAAAGGATTTCCCTTTCTATGAGTGCGATATCCGGGACGCGGAGGGCCTGCGCCGGGTATTCCGGGAACAGAAGATCGACGCCGTTATTCATTTCGCCGGCCTGAAGGCGGTGGGCGAATCGGTACAGAAGCCGTTGGAATACTATGAGAACAACGTGGGCGGCACCGTTACCCTCTGCCAGGTCATGGCGGAATTCGGCTGCAAGCGGATGGTGTTCAGTTCCTCCGCCACAGTATACGGCATGAACAATCCCTCTCCGTTGAAGGAGGATATGCCGACCGGCGCGGTCACCAATCCCTACGGCCGTACCAAGTATATCATCGAGGAAATCCTGCGGGACGTCTGCGTCTCCGACAAGGACTGGTCGGTGGTGCTTCTGCGGTATTTCAATCCCATCGGCGCGCACGAAAGCGGCCGGATCGGCGAGGACCCGAACGGCGTCCCGAACAACCTGATGCCCTATATCACCCAGGTGGCGATCGGGAAGCTGCCCCGGCTGTCGGTTTACGGCGACGACTACGACACCCACGACGGCACCGGCGTACGGGATTACATCCATGTGGTGGACCTTGCCCTCGGCCATGTCAAGGCGGTGGAATACGCCCTGAAAAATACCGGCGCGGATGTGTTCAACCTCGGCACCGGCAACGGCTACAGCGTCCTCGACCTGGTTCACGCCTTTGAGAAAGCCAGCGGGACGACCGTCCCCTACGCCGTCGCGCCCCGCCGGGCGGGCGACATCGCCACCTGCTATTCCGATCCCTCCAAGGCGGAAAGGGTGCTGGGCTGGAAAGCCGTTCACGGAGTGGACGACATGTGCCGTGACTCCTGGCGCTGGCAGTCGAACAATCCCAAAGGATACGACGAATAAGGAATGCATAAAAACGTATTACATGGAAAAGCCGTCCGGCTGCGGGCGGCTTTTTCGTTCCGGAAAGAGAGAATCTTGTCTTGTGGAAACGGACAGTTCAAATTTAGACCTTGCCGGAATACCGGCAAGGCGGTATACTGAACGTGAAAGCCAAACCTTTGAAAGGCGGGGAGAAAGGCTATGATCACGCAAAAACAGCTGACATGGGATCTGCGCTCCCTCGGCGTGGAGCCAGGGGATGTGCTGCTCGTCCACAGCGCCATGAAGCCGCTTGGACCCGTAGAGAACGGCTGCGCCGGTGTGATCGCCGCCCTGCGGAAGGCCCTGACGGACGACGGAACCCTGCTGCTTCCTGCGCTTTCCTACCTCACCGTCACCCCGGAACAGCCGGTGTTCTCCGTACAGGAAACTCCTTCCTGTGTTGGAAAGCTGTCCGAGGCCTTTCGGACGACCCCCGGCGTACGGCGAAGCGTCCACCCCACCCATTCGGTCTGCGCCGCCGGACGGCTCGCCCGGGAAATGACGGAGGAGCATCTGCTCGACCGCACGCCGGTAGGGCCGCATTCCCCCTTCCGCAGGCTGGCGGAGTATGGAGGAAAAATCCTGATGCTCGGCTGCGGGCTGACCCCTAACACCTTTATGCACGGAGTGGAGGAGGAAGCGGCCGCGCCCTACTGTCTGTCGTCTCAAACGGTCGCCTACACCTGCATCCTTCCGGACGGACGGCGGATTACCGCCGATCATACGCCCCACTGGTTTGACGGAGTGACCCAACGGTACGACCGGGTGGCGGAGCTGCTCGGGGAGCCGGCACTGCGCTTTGGCCGGGTGGCGGAGGCCGTCTGTGCCCTCATTGACGCACGGGCTCTGCGGGAGACCGCCCTTCCGAAAATACGGAAAGAGCCTTGGTTTTTCGTGGATCGCTGCTGACTTTTCTGAAATCGTCAGGAACCGAGAACCACGCCGGAATTCAAAGGAAATGGACAGGATGCTTATGGAAACTTACCAGGATACCTGCATGACCTGCGGCAGGGAACTGCATCCGGATGAAATCGCCATTTATAAGCGACTGGTAAACCGGGGGGCAGAATCGTATCTTTGCATTTCCTGTTTAAGCGCTCATTTCCGGGTGGATGAATCGCTGATCCGGGAAAAAATCCGGCATTTTCGGGAACAGGGATGCACGCTGTTCGATTCAAAATAGGGGTTCCCCCATAAAAAGACAGAACCAGCCTACCGGCGGACTTTTCCACCGGTAGGCTGGTTTGTTTGCTGCGGACGAACAGGATCAAAAAACATCCGTTATGGAACCCTGCATCAGCTGGGAATACAGATAGCTGTATTCGATTTTCCATTGTCCGTCTTTTTTCATTAGCATCATCTGGTCCTGCGGCCAGGACGCTTCCTGTTCTGCGTCGCTGTTCCAATCCTCCTCTTTTGAATCAGCCAGGCGATAGCGCAGAATCACGAAGGCCATCTCGCTTCTCTCTCCCAGTATTACATCGGTCACTTTCAGCTCCAGGCGATAGCTGCCCTCCGTTACCCACGAGGGCTCCACCCTCCCGTCCGCAGCGGACGTCGAGGAAAACAAGCTCTGGAACAGCTCCCAATCCTGCGTATTAACCGCCCGTTCCAGCCGCGTGACGACCCGCTCCGGTCCGGCGCTCCGCCAGCGGCCGCCCCAAATCGCCCCGGCGGAAAACGCCGCCAGCAACAGCGCAAGAAGAAGGAGTGTCGCCGCGATTATAAGCCTCCGCCGGCGGCCATGCTTCGTCTCATCCACCTCTCCTGAGAGCATTTTTTCGGATTGCCCTGGCTCCCCGGGTTCCGCCGCCTTTACCGGCGAATCCATCCGCGAAACAAACGACTGGGATACCGTCGCAGAATTCGTCCCCGCAGGGAGCTCTCCGCTAAGACGCTGTTCGATCTGCTGTTTGCGTCGGAGGACATCGGCCGCAAGCACGAACCCACACGCCTCACAGACCAATCCCGTCTCTTCATTCAACGCGCCGCAGGAGGGACAAACATATTTCATTGATCTTCCACTCCTCCTTTTTCACTCTGAAATTTCTTCAGCAATTCGACGTCCGTTCCCGGCTGTTCATTCCGCTTCCAGTACCACCACCGGCAGATGGGGCACGTTCCCTACGCGGGGCGGCATCCAGCCGCTGCGAAGACCGCGGCTGACCACCATCCGGGTAGCTTCGGAGCGGTACAGCCCGCTGGTATACCGAGGGAACAGCCCCTCGCCGGGAGAAAACAGCCCTTGTCCGAAAATTCGGACCTGCCCGCCGTGCGCATGGCCGGACAGCACCAGCTCGTAGCCTGCCTCCGCGTAAGCCGGCAGGTTTTCCGGGTAGTGGGAAAGCACGACCCGGCAGCCGCCTTTTTCCGGCAGGGAATCCGGCTCTCCGTGTGTTAAACCGCCCAAAAGCAGCGCTCCTCCGTCCCGGGTAAAGACAGCCCACTCGTCGTCCAGCACCGTTACACCGTTTTCGGTCAGGATGGCTTTCCACTCGTCGAATACGCCCGCACGGAATTCGTGATTCCCCGCCACGGCATAGCAAGGGGCGATCGCCGCCAGCCTTTCCGCCGTCTCGGCCAGCTCCGCCCGGTCGAAGGTCTCCCGCCGGTCGATCAGGTCGCCGGTCAGGGCAATCAGATCCGGCTCCAGCTCTTCAACCAGCGCCGCCAGAGCCTGCGGCGAGCGGGCGCACTTCGGGTAGTGCAGATCGGAGAGATGAACGATTCGCAGGCCGTCCAGTCCGGCGGGAAGCGCCGGCAGCCGGACCGTGAGCTCCTCGGCGTCCACCCGGCGGTTATCCATAATAAAGCCGGCGGCCGCCAGCGCCACGGCGGCGGAGCAGGCCGCCGCAAACAGCAGGGGGTGCTTTCTGATCGTCGGGCTCATCCCTTTCCCGTCTTTTACGGAAGGCGCTGTTTAAAAAATCCGCCGCAGGATATGCTCTGCAGCGGATTTTTCCATCAGAAAGGCCTTCCGTTATTTGGTGCCGAAGATGCGGTCGCCCGCGTCGCCGAGACCCGGGACGATATAGCCGTGATCATTCAGGTGTTCGTCCAGCGCGGCGCAGTATACCTGCACGTCGGGATGGGAATCGGTCAGTTCCTTCAGCCCCTCCGGCGCGGCGATGATGCACATGAACTTAATGTTCTTTGGGTTCCGTTTTTTAATTTGGGTGATCGCATCCACTGCCGAGCCGCCGGTCGCCAGCATCGGATCGAGCACGATGACCTCTCGCTCGTCGATATCGCTCGGCAGCTTGCAGTAATATTCCACCGGCTTGAGGGACTCGGGATCACGGTACAGGCCGATATGGCCGACCTTCGCGGCGGGTACCAGCTCAATCGCGCCGTCCACCATGCCGAGGCCGGCGCGAAGGATCGGCACAAACGCCAGCTTGCGTCCGGCAATCACACGCGACTTGGTGATAGTGATGGGCGTCTCGATCTCCACCTCACAGGTCGGCAGGTCGCGGGTCGCCTCATAGCACATCAGCTCGGTGATCTCCTGAATCAGCTCCCGGAACTCCTTCGAGCCGGTGTTCTTGTCCCTCAGCAGGGTCACTTTATGCTGGATCAGCGGATGGTCGGCAATAAACGGTTTCGCCATTGTTCTCCATTCCTTTCCTTTTCAGAGGCGGCCCGGTCCGGTCCGGGTTCCGCTCCTTTTATCCTTTTTTGTCCTTTTATGCCCGCGCCAGCCCCTGCCGGGCGCGAAGCTCCCGCTCCGCCTGGGGAAGGCGCAGATATACCGGCTGCAGCCGCTCGGCGGACACAGCCTGTTCCACCCCGGCCGCCGCCTCCGCCGCCACCCCGGCAGCCTGCTGATACCGCAGGTGGGGAGGAGCGAGGACGGCCCCGGGGATACGGTTGCCAAAAGTATTATAACACAGTTCCGCGCCGTCTCCAACCAGAAATATTGATTTTTTTGTGGAAACCAACCGTTTTTCCAGCTCGTCCAGCGGGAGCGCCTCGTCCGGGGTCAGCCGGGAGAGCCGGCCGTTCCCGCAGGTGAAAAGCGCGGTATACACCTGACGGCAGCGGGCGTCCATCGCGGCGCAGACGATTCCGTCAAAAGGAACGCCCTCCGCCAGCCGGGCCATCGCCGCCAGGGTGGAAACGCCGACGCAGGGCGTATCCTTCGCAAAGGCCAGCCCCTTCACCGCCGCCACACCGATCCGCACCCCGGTAAAGGAGCCGGGGCCCGCCGCCACTGCCAGCAGATCAATGTCGTCAAAGGGAATCGCCGCGTTTTTCAGCATGGAATCCACCATGGGAATCAGCGTCTGGCTGTGGGTCAGACCGGTATGGACGCCGGCCGTTGCCAGCAGCCGGCCGTCCTCCATCACCGCGCAGGACGCGGGGCCTGCCGAGGATTCAATCGCCAGTATCTTCATTCAAAACGCCTGTCCTTTCCGGAATTTCCGCCCGGAAAGGCCGGGGGAACCCTCTATAACCTGTATAATCCTGTAGAGCCTGCTTATCCGGACCGTCGGTCTCAGCCGCCGTTTTCTTCCCAGTCGATTTGCCGGCGATTCTCTCCCAGCCGGGTAAACCGGATGCGAATGGTATCCTCCGGCAGCGCGGCCTCAATGTTTTCGCTCCATTCAATCACCAGAATGGCGCCAGCGTCGAGATAATCGTAAAAACCGGTGGAATACAGATCCTCCCACCCGGAAACGCGATACATATCGAAATGCACCAGCGGTGGTTTGCCGCCGTAATCATGCATCAGCGCAAAAGTCGGGCTGGACACCCCGGCCTGCAGCCCCAGCCCTGCGGCCAGACCCCGGACGAAGGCGGTTTTTCCCATCCCCAGCCCGCCGTACAGCGCGATCACGCCGCCCGACGCGACCCGCGGCGCAAAGGACGCGCCCACCGCTTCGGTCTGCGCGACGGATTCCGTAACCCAGCTCGCCATCTGCCCGCTTCCTTTCCTTCCTCATTTTACGCCGTTTAACGCTCGTTTTTATGCGCGTCCGATTTTTCCGCCGCCGTTCCGTTCTGCCGTTATCCCGTCTCCACTTTGTCCATACTTTTATTATTAAAGGGAGCTGTCCCGGCAATCGCCTTTTCCGGCGGCGCAATCGAAAATGCCGGTCGGCATTTCTCCTAAACGGCATTATATCATACTTCAGAGATTCTTAAAAGACTGAATCTTGAATCACAGAGCGAAAGCGGCTATAATGAGAACGATACGATCCATACGAAACGATACGAGCAATGCTTCGGAAACGCAGAGGAAGGTACGGTGCCCGCCATTGGGACTTTTTAAAAAAATCAAAAGCGGCGTTTCCACTTACGTCCGCCATACCGACTGGCTGTTGCTGCTGCTCTGCACGACAGCGGCGGCTTACGGCTGTGTGCTGATTTACTCCACCGCGAAAACGGCGGGACTGGGCGCAAGCGATTACATGATCCAGGTGGCCGCCTGCGCTGCCGGACTAATCGCGGCCATCGTGATCTCGAAAATCGATTACGGCGTGATCTGCCGCTGCTGGCCGGTTCTTTCCGGCGTTTCCCTGATCCTGGTGCTGCTGACGCTGCTGGGGCTGGGATTGAATGTCGGCGGAACCGACGACACCGCCTGGCTCGGCGTCCCAATCGGCGGCGGGCGGTATGTTACCTTCCAGCCGTCGGAGCTGATGAAGATCACGTTCATCATTTCTTTCTCCTATCATCTCTCGAAGGTGAGGGAGCATATCAATGAACTGCGTACCGTGCTGCTCCTCTGCCTGCACGGATTGGTACCGATCGGGCTGGTATTCCTGCAGGGGGACGACGGCACCGCGCTGGTCTTTATGTGCATATTCGCCGCGATGATGCTGGTAGCGGGGCTGCGACCGGTCTATTTCCTGGTGGCATTGATCGGCGGCACCGCGTTGGTCCCCTTCGTGTGGAATCGAATGACCGACGACAAGCAGGCCCGCTTTCTCAGCTTGATCTTTGTCGACCAGTATCTCGCTGACGAAGGCTGGCAGCAGTATCTGGGGCTGACCGCGATCGGCTCCGGCCGGCTCTGGGGCGTCGGGTTTCTGGAGGGCGGCAACATCGGCGGCTATACGCTTTATGCCCGGAACAACGACTTCATTTTCACCGTCGCGGGGGAGGAATTCGGTTTTGTGGGCGCGGTGGCGCTGCTGCTCCTGCTGCTGGGCATTGTGCTCGCCCTGCTGCGGGACGCGATGACCGCCCGGGATTTTCAGGGAATGCTCCTGTGCGCCGGGCTGATGGCCATGATCGGCTTCCAATCCCTTATCAACCTTGGCATGAATCTACGGATTCTGCCGGTCATCGGCATCACCCTTCCCTTTTTCAGCCGGGGCGGCAGTTCGGTCGGCACCCTGTTTCTCGGGGTCGGCCTGGCTCTCAGCGTGCATTATTCCAGCCGCACCCGGATACGGGAAACGATTTTCACCAAGCACGCCTAAATAGAAGACCTTCTGTTTTTCCATTGTTGCCGCGGAGGGGCCGGCACCAGCAACCATACCATATTATATAGCAAAAGCCGCCCCGCCATACGGTGGGACGGCCTTTCTGCCATTGCTTTTCCGATTTATCCGAGCCGGGCCACGCCGGTGCGGCGGGCAGCCTCCGCCACGGCGTCGGCCACCGCCTTCGCCACGCTGCGGTCCAGTGCGCTGGGGATGATGTAATCAGCGGACAGCTTGTCGTCGGTCACAAACCCGGCGATCGCCTTCGCGGCCGCGATCTTCATTTCATCGTTGATGTCGCTGGCCCGGACGTCCAGCGCTCCCCGGAAGATGCCCGGGAACGCCAGCACGTTGTTGATCTGGTTGGGAAAGTCGCTGCGGCCGGTGCCGACCACCGCCGCGCCGGCTTCCTTCGCCAGCTCCGGCATAATCTCCGGTACCGGGTTGGCCATCGGGAACAGGATGGGGTCGGCATTCATGGACTTCACCATCTCCGGCGTGACACAACCCGGGGCGGACACCCCAATAAACACGTCCGCGCCAACCAGGCAGTCGGCCAGCGAACCCTTCCGGCATTCCTGATTGGTGATCTCGGCCATCTCGGCCTTTTCCTTGTTCAGTCCGTCTCGGCCCTTGTAGATCGCGCCCTGTCGGTCGCAGAGGATGACGTTTTTCAGCCCCATCGCGATCAGCAGGCGGATAATCGCGATGCCGGCCGCGCCCGCGCCGCTGGTGACCACCCGGATTTCATCCAGCCTTTTGCCGGTCAGCTTCAGCGCATTAAGCATGGCGGCGAGGGTGACCACCGCGGTGCCATGCTGGTCGTCGTGGAAAATCGGGATATCGCAGCATTCCTTCAGCCGCCGCTCGATTTCAAAGCAGCGGGGGGCGGATATGTCCTCCAGGTTAACGCCGCCGAAGCTTCCCGCCAGAAGACGGACAGTGTTCACGATATCGTCCACCTCTTTGGACCGGACGCAAAGCGGAACCGCGTCTACGTCCCCGAAGGCCTTGAACAGGGCGCATTTGCCCTCCATAACCGGCATTCCGGCCTCCGGTCCGATATCGCCCAGTCCAAGAACGGCGGTGCCGTCGGTTACCACCGCCACCAGGTTTCCCCGGCGGGTCAGGTCATAGCTCTTGTCCACATCCTTCTGAATTTCCAGGCAGGGCTGGGCCACGCCGGGCGTATAGGCAAGGGAAAGGTCGTCCCGGGTCTCCAGCGGCGCGCGGCAGACCACTTCGATTTTCCCTTTCCACTGCTGGTGCAGCTTCAGCGATTCCGATGCGTAATCCATGTTGCATAACTTCCTTTCGGTATTGTAAAAACGGCGGAGAGCCCGGGCTTCCTATCCCCGTTCCAGCGCCGGTTTTTCGGCGGATTTTATTTCATATCCAATGCGGCAATGCTTTTCTTCAGAACAGCGGCGCTGTGATGCAGCTGGCGGCGTTCTTCTTCCAGCAGCGGGGGCTCCAGTCCTTTCTTGATGCCCTGGGAATCTACGACAAAGGGCAGGCTGAGACAGACATCCTCGATCCCGTACTGGCCGGTAATCAAGCCGGAAACTGTCAACACGTTGCTGGTATTGCGCAGAATTGCTTCGCAAAGCTGGCGCACGGTCATAGCGATGGCGTAATAGGTGGCGCCCTTCAGCCCGATCACACAGGCGCCGGAGGTGCGGACCTCCTCCTCGATGGCGGCGATCTCCTTCGCATCGCAGAAGCCGCTCCCCTGCAGCCCGCAATAGGTCGTCATCGGCATGCCGGAAATGGAGGTCAGAGACCAGGGGATCACCGAAGAATCCCCATGCTCGCCCAACACATAGGCATGGACGTTCTGCGGGACCACGCCCACCCGCTCGGCCACAATCGACCGCAGGCGGCTGGAATCCAACAGCGTGCCGGAACCGATCACCTGCGAAGGAGGCAGGTCGGTACATTGAAGAATCGCATAGGTCAGAATATCCACAGGATTGCTGACCACAATATAGACAGCCTCCGGCGCGACCGACACGATCTGCGGCATTACGCTGCGGATGATGTTCACATTCCCCTGGGCCAGGTCGATCCGGGATTGTCCCGGCCTGCGCGCCGCGCCGACCGTGACCACCACGATATCCGAATCCTTCGCGTCCGCATACGACCCGGCATAAATGTTGACCGACCGGCTGAAGGAAAGCCCCTGGCGAATGTCCATCGCTTCCCCCTGCGCCTTTTTTTCATTGATGTCGATCAGAATTAATTCCGAACAGACGCCGTCCAGCGTCAATGTGTACGCAATGGAAGCGCCGACGTTGCCCGCGCCAAGAACCGTAATTTTCCGATTGTTTCTCATAGATACTGACTAAGCCCCATTTCCCGTCTTTACCGAATTTTTTCTGCCAAAGGCAGGCAGCAGCTCTGGTTTTCCCTAACTACCCCCAGGATATATTATATGCTCAAACTTCTTTTTTTGAAAAGCCCCCACGGAAAATTTCAGCAAAATAGGCAGAACCGGTTCGTGTAACACGCTGCTGTTTTGATATTTTTTTAACTATCTGCCTATATTCGCCATGGTTCCCCGCTCTTTGTGTTCCCCCTTGTTTATCGTTTTTTGTTCACTATCCTTCCCATTCCTTCCAATTTCGGAATGTTAACAAAGCCGTAACCTTTTATTGACTTGTTCATAAAGCTGTGTTATTATACCGCATATGAACTTACGGCATGTTTTTCCGCTTCCATAAAGGCCTAAGAAATTGCAAACGCGACCCTGATACAGGGAATACGGCGAGGTGTTTGCGCGATTTGATTTCCGGCCGGCAGATCGAAACCACTCCGATTTTTATTCTAAAAATAGAGATTAGCGTGAAGGAAGACCATAAACGGGAATTGGAAAAATGGTTTGTCGGCCACTCGGCGGGCCGCCGCTTTGCTTCTTAGAAGCACGATTTTTTCCATTCTATTGGCGCCGATGCTTTTGCGACAGAAGGAAGATTCGCGTGAAAATATGGTTTTCAGCCTTTTCACGTCGGAATTTGATCCTTTGCCGCAAAAAACGCTGCGGCAATTTCAACCGTTGGTCGAAACCATCTCAAATTTCACAGGAAAGGGAGAGTATTATGAAACGTCTCGCTGCGGCGGCGATGGCTGCCATTTGTATTATTCCGTTCTTATCCGGCTGCTCCTCGAACAAAGGGGAGCAGGTCGTCATCTACTCTTCGATGGAGGATTACCGCAACGAAGCGCTGCGCGAACAGCTGAAGGAGAAATTCCCGGATATTGAGGTGACGGTACAGCAGCTTTCCACCGGCAACAACGCCGCCAAGATCAAGGCGGAGGGGACCAATACCGAAGCCGATATCGTGCTGGGGCTGGAAACCGCCTCTTTTGCCCAGATCGCGGAGCATTTCGCCTCGCTCGAAGGGTTCGACGTCTCGCAGTATTTGGACGGGGTCAACGGTTCGGACAATCGCTATTACACCTGGGAAAAGGCGGACGGCGCTTTCATTGTGAACACAGCGGTGCTGAAGGAAAAAGGGCTGGCCGAACCGGCGACCTACGACGACCTGCTGAAGCCGGAGTATGCGGGACTGATCGCTATGCCCAGTCCCAAGACCTCCAACACGGGATACATGTTTCTGAATACCTGGGTCAATACGATGGGCGAGGACGCCGCTTTCGACTATGTGGACAAGCTGCAGAAAAACATCAAGCAGTTCACGGAATCCGGTTCGGGGCCGGTCAAGCTGCTTAATCAGGGTGAAATTGCGATCGGTCTCGGCATGGTCTTCCAGGCGGCGGAACAGATCGGCCAGGGAATGCCGCTGAAAATCATCCAGCCGGCGGACGGCTGCCCATACAACACCACCAGCTTCGGCATCATCAAGGGACGGGAGACCGAGGAAAACGTCAAGGCGGTTTTCACCTTCCTGAACGACGAGTTCATCCGGTACGATAAGGAAAATTTCTGCCCCGGCCTGGTGCTGAAGGACCAGAAAAACAATATCAAGGATTATCCGTCCGATATTCGGGCGGCGGACATGTCCACCATCACCGACACTGCGGTAAAGGAAAAGCTGCTCTCCCGCTGGGCCTATTGAGCGACCGGATTTTCCTTCTGTCCGCGCGGGCGCATCCCCTCCTTTAAAACGATATACCTTCCGTTACCGTATCTCCGAAACCCGGGGATACGGTAATGCTATGCGGCGGGAAACGACGAATCACGACAAAATTATGACGCGGCCGATCAGGGCAAGGAAAGGATACGGCGTATGAGCGAAAAACTGACCGTACGGAATCTGACCAAGGCATTCGGAGAACGCACCGTCCTGGACGGTCTCGATTTTTCCGTGCAGGACGGGGAATTCCTGTCCATCCTCGGCCCGTCCGGCTGCGGAAAAACCACGCTGCTCCGCATCCTGATCGGTATTGAAACGGCCGACGGCGGCGACATTCTCAAGGACGGCGTTTCCATCCGGAACGCGCCCCCCTCCCGCCGGGGGATGGGGATCGTGTTCCAGAATTACGCGCTCTTCCCCAATATGACGGTCTTGCAGAACGTGACCTACGCCCTCCGCTTCCAGCCGGAGCGGAAGGCGAAAGCGAAGGAAATCGCCCTGAATATTCTGGAGAAGGTCGGCCTGACCGACTTTCTGAACAAAAAGCCCGCGCAGCTGTCGGGCGGCCAGCAGCAGCGGGTGGCGATCGCCCGCACCCTGGCGCTCAGCCCGGATATCGTGCTGTTCGACGAGCCGATGTCGGCGCTGGACGCTGCCAACCGCGTCGCCCTGCGGCGGGAGATCAAGGACATCCAGAAAAAATTCGGCATCACCATGATCTACATCACCCACGATCAGGAGGAAGCCTTCTCCATGTCCGACCGCATCATGGTGATGGAAACCGGGACGATCGCGCAGATCGGCACGCCGCAGGAGGTGTATCACCACCCGGCCAACGCCTATGTGGAAAGCTTCGTTACCCGGCATCTGGAGGAAAAGATCGCCTCGATCCGGCAGAGCGCGGACATCTGACCGGCTTTCCGCCGCAAGGCTTCCGACCGCGGACGGTGCGCCGGCATTCATTGTGTGAAGGAGCGGCCCGATGACAAAATCCAAGCAGCCTGTGGATCCCGCCCGCCGACGGAGCGTCTCTTCCCTGTCGGTCCGGCTGGTTCTGATCGTATTTTTTGCGGTCACGGTGTTTCTGCCGATGATCGCCATGTTCAGCCAGATTGAATGGGGGCAGATCGGCGGCATCGTCTCCACGCCGAAATTCGGGCGGGCGGTCCGGAATTCGCTGGGGGTAACGCTCTGCGCCACCCTGCTTGCCGTCGTTATCGCCTATCTGCTGGCGTATGCGGTAAATCGCAGCCATATCCCCGGCAAGGGCGCGCTGGCGGTTCTCGCCACCCTGCCGATGCTGATTCCCTCCATTTCCCACGGGCTGGGCCTGATCAACCTGTTCGGGGAGAACGGGCTGGTCACCCGGGCGTTGGGTATGGAAAGCCGTCTGATGGGTTTTCCCGGCGTTCTCCTGGGTTCCATCCTGTATTCCTTCCCGGTGGCCTTCCTGATGCTGTCCGACGCGATGAAATACGCCGACGCCACCACCTACGAAGCGGCGGAGGTGCTGGGCCTTCCGCCGATCAACCGTTTCATCGCCGTTACGCTTCCGCTGATGAAACGGCCGATCATTTCGGCGGTTTTCGCGGTGTTCACCATGGTGTTCACCGATTACGGCGTACCGCTGGCGGTGGGCGGCCGGTTCGACACCCTCCCCGTTTATCTGTATCAGGAGGTCATCGGCCTGCAAAATTTCTCCAGCGGGGCCTTTATCGGTATGATCCTTCTGATTCCCGCGGTGATCACCTTCCTGATCGACCTGCGGAAAAAGGACGCCGAAGCCCTCGGCTTTTCCGCCAAACCGCTCACGGTCTCCCGTAAACCGGCGCGGGATATCCTGCTGGGCATTTTCTCGGTGCTGACGATCGGCTTTGTCCTGCTGGTGCTCGGCTCCTTCGCCGTAATGACCTTTATCGCCAAGTATCCCTACGACCTGTCGTTCTCCCTGAAGCACCTGGAAATGGTGATGGACCGCGGCATGCCGCGGTTTTTCGGAAATTCCCTGCTGATCTCCCTTTTCGTGGCGTTCATTGGCACCGTCGTGGGCTATGTGACAGCCTATATGACCGCCCGCGGAGGCCGTTCCGCCATTGGAAAAATTCTGCATCTCACATCGATCGCCTCGCTGGCTATCCCGGGCATCGTGCTCGGCCTGGGATACGTCATCTGCTTCAAAAAAAGCTTTCTCTACGGCACCGTCGCCATCCTGATCTTTGTCAACATCATCCACTTTTTCGCCTCCCCCTATATGATGGCGCATAACGCCATGAAAAAGCTGAACCCGAATTTTGAGGACGTAGGAAAAACCCTTCGCGTCGGCCGGTTCCGCCTGCTGCGGGACGTGTTTGTCCCCAATACGCTGGATACCATTGCCGAGATGTTTGGCTATTTCTTCGTGAATTCCATGATTACCATCTCGGCGGTCGCCTTCCTGTGGAACAGCCGCACCATGCCGCTGTCCATCATGATCAACCAGCTGGAAAACGACATGATGATGGAAGCCGCCGCGTTCGTCTCTCTGGTGATCCTGCTGTCCAACATCGCCATGAAGCTGCTGATCGGCGGAATCAAAAAGCTCTGCCGCCGTCGGGGCGTCGGCACACGGTAACGCAGCCGGTTTTCGGCCGCTTTGAAAGGAAGGCTCGTCGGCATGAACATTTCGAAAAATCAGTTTGAGGTCCTGGTGTATATTGAGCGCGAAGGGGGCAAAAAGATTACCCAGCGCGCCATTGCGGACGACACCCACCTTTCCCTGGGAGTGGTAAACCGCGTGCTCGGTGAGCTGAACGAGCTGGGGCTGATTTCGGTAAACAGCAAAAAAGCGCTGCAGATCACCCGCACCGGCCTGGATTCGCTGGAGCCCTACCGGGTACGCCGCGCAGTGGTCATCGCCGCCGGTTTCGGGACACGGATGGTGCCGATCACTCTGAATACTCCCAAGCCCCTGGTACGGGTTCATGGGAAAATGATCGTGGAGACCCTGCTGGACGCCATCGTGCAGGCCGGTATCCCGGAAATCGTGCTGGTGCGGGGATATCTCTGGGAGCAGTTCGACGCGCTGGTGCACAAATACCCGCAGATTCGTTTCCTGTATAACCCGCTTTTCAACGAATCCAACAACGTCTCCTCCGTCCTGCAGGCAAAGGACCTTCTGCGGGGGGCCTATGTCTGCGAGGCCGACCTGCTGGTGAACAACCCGCACTTGATCCGGAAATATGAATACGCCACCAACTATCTGGGGCTATACCGCGAATACACCGACGACTGGTGCTTCGAGACCAAGCGCGGCGTGATCACCGGGCTGAATGTGGGCGGCACCAACTGCTATCACATGTACGGCATTTCCTACTGGACCCCCGAGGACGGGGCCAAGCTCGAAAAGGACGTGGACGCGGTTTTCCATATGCCGGGCGGGAAGGAACGGTACTGGGACGAGGTTTCCCTCCGGGTCTGCGCCAAGAACTACCGGGTGGAGGTCCGTCCTTGTCATGAAGGGGATATCGTGGAGATCGACACCTTCAACGAGCTGAAGGAAATCGACCCGGTGTACGCGATCTAAGATGAAGGACAAAAAAGGGGAGCGAAGCGCTCGGATGCGCTTCGCTCCCCTCCTTATTGATATGGATTATTGATGGATTGTTTCAAGACCTGTCTCTACTTGCGGTAATCGGCTTTGTGCGTGTTCAGGCCGTCCGGGTCGTTCCGATGCGCCGGAGCGTTGCCGGGCGCTTCCGAGAAAACAGCCACCCGCTGCCGGCCCGGTTCCCCCTCCGCCGGCAGCGCCGCCTTCTGCCGGAAGCAGAGCTTCAGGAAAACCGGGCAGAGGATGGAGGTAAAGAGAATCAGGAAAATCGTCGCCACCAGCGGGTCAATACCATCCCGACAGATGAAGGCCTGCCCCGCTGCGTAAATGGCCAGAGCTACCTCTCCCCGCGCGACCATCCCGCAGCCGACGGTGAGCGATTCTCTCCCGTTGAACCGGAACAGCCGCGCAATCCCGCCGCAGCCGATGATCTTCCCAAGAATACCAAGGCAGACGAAGACCAGAGCAAACCCGAGATCGGCAAACCGGAAGCCGCTGAAATCGGCGCTGATCCCGATATAAGCGAAGAAAATCGGCGTGAAGATCATATACCCGCTGACGACCACCTTGCGGTCGACGAACGCCGTATCCTCCAGTCCGCTGAGCATCAGCCCCGCCATATAGCCGCCCGTGATGGCGGCGATCCCAAAGAATTTTTCAGCGCAGTAAGCATAGATCAGGCAGACGGCGATAGCAAAGATACTGGTGCGCCGCTTATGGGGATAGGTTTTCACCAGCCATTGAAACACAAAACGCAGGATCAGCCCTATGCCGATGGTAAAGACAAAGAAACCCGCGGCCTTGAGAAGGGTAATGCCAACGTTCCCGCCTCCCTTGAGCCCGGTCAGGATGCTCAGCGCGATGATACCGAGCACATCGTCGATGATCGCGGCGCTGAGCACGGTCGTCCCCACCCGCGTGTTCAGCTTCCCCAGCTCGCGGAGCGTCTCGACCGTGATGCCGACGCTGGTGGCCGCCAGGATGCAGCCGATAAAGAGCGCGTTCATCAGCTTGTCCGGATTGGCCGCCTCGCCGAGACCACCCATAAAGAACAGCGCGCCGACGGCGCCGAGCAGCACCGGAACCAACACGCCCATGGCGGCAATGGCCGTAGCGGCGGCCCCGCTCTTTTTCAGCTCCCGGAAATCCGTCTCCAGCCCGCTGGAAAACAGGATAAAGACCACGCCGATCTGCGAAAAGCTCTGGAGGACGTCCATCTCCGCCTCCGTCGGGTTGACGATCCCCTGAAAGCCGACGCCGAGCCGGCCGAAAACAGCGGGCCCTATCAACAGCCCCGCGATAATCATTCCCACGACCTGCGGCAGTCCGAGCTTTCGCGTCAGCATGCCGAGCAGCTTGGTCGAAAGAAGGATTACCGCAACGTCAAACAATATGTTCATTACATCGAATTCCATCCGCCATTTCCCCTCTGTTTTTCATTCCAACCATTAATTATAATCCCCGCTCCATGGAAGTCAATGTCTCCCGCGTACGGTTTTTCAGGCAATCCGGCGAAAAACCGTGCATATTGTCAGGGCCCGCCGGCGGCCCTCCCCCGCCGGACAAACAGCTTTAAAAATTTTCCGCCGGCGCGCAACCTTTTCGCTCCGCCGCCGGTATTGTTTATGAGGAGGGATTTTGATGGCGCCACAACGAACTCCCGACGAAGTCGTGCAAACCTATGCGGACATGGTTTACAAGCTCGCCCTTTCCCAGACACGGAACCCGGACAAAGCCCAGGATGTGTTTCAGGAGGTCTTTCTCCGCTACATCCGCAATCCAAAGCCCTTCGACAGCGAGGAGCACCGAAAGGCGTGGCTGATCCGGGTCACGGTAAACTGCTGCCATAACGCTTTCCGCTTCTGGGAAACGCACACCGTTGCGCTGGACGAATCCGTTCAGGCTATTCCGTTTGAAACCCGGGAGCACGGCGACGTTTATTACGCGATGCAGTCTCTGCCGCCCCGTTACCGTTCGGTACTCCATCTGTTTTATTATGAATCCATGTCCATCCGTGAAATCGCCGCCGCCCTTCGAAAAAAGGAGGGAACGGTAAAGTCCCTGCTTTCCCGCGGCCGAACCATGCTGCGAGAAAAGCTAAAGGAGGATTATGATTATGAAGAGCCCCTATAAGCGTCTCTATTCCGAAGCCAACCGGCAGGTCCCCCTGCCGGACGGGTTGGTGGAAAAAACCGTCACCGCCATGAAAAAGGAATCCTTTTCCTTAAAGAAGGGTTCATTCCCTGAAGCAATTACACCCGATCCTATCCGGACAAAGCGGCTTCGCCGTTTCGGTCGACTCGCTATCCCATCCGTCGCCGCGGTCGCCGCTCTCTGTCTGGCGGTTCTCCTGCCTTTCGGCCTGACTGGGCTGCCGGCGGGAAATTCGTCGGCCGGAAACACCGTGGAAAGCGCTTCCTCCGCCGGTTCCGCTACCGAAGCCACAGCCTCCACCCCTTCCACCCAATCGATCCGCGGCGAAGGGACCAAAACCGTCATGCTTGCCCAGCCCTCCCTTCCCGACGACAGCCAAAAGCCGGAGGAAACCCCCTCGCTGACTCAATCGCTGCGGCAATTCGCCCTTCGCACGGCGGCGCCGGCGCTGGGAAGCGGAACGGACAACCTCGTCTATTCCCCGGCCAGTCTCTACGAAGCGCTGGCGATGCTGGCGGAAACCACTGGCGGCGATACCCAAACGGAAATCCTCGCCGCGCTGGGTACGGACAGCCTGAGCGAAGCCGAGACGGCCGCCAACGCCCTGTTCCGCTCCTGTTATTACCGTTCGGATACCGGCCGACGCGCCATGGCGAATTCCCTGTGGCTGGCTTCCGGCTTTCCCTATCGGGAAAAGCCGGTGGAAAAGCTGGCGGACACACTGTACGCGTCGGTTTTCCATGCCGATCTGGGAACCGGGGAAGCAGACGACGCCATAGCCGCGTGGATCAATCAGAACACCGGCGGGAAGCTGGGAAAACAGGTTTCCAAAACCACGCCGAACACTGTGCTCGTCCTGCTGAATACCCTGTATTTTTACGCCGAGTGGCAGGATCGATTCTACGAAGAGATGACCAGTCCCGCGCCCTTTTATACCGACGGCATGTCCGTCGAAATCGATTTTATGAACAGCGGCATCCGCAGCACGGAAGTCTTGTATGCCGACCGGTATACGGCGGCCTTTCTCCCCTTCAAGGAACAGGGACGGATGGTCTTTATCCTGCCGAAGGAGGGCGTTTCCCCAGAGGAGCTGCTCGCCTCCCCCGACGAACTGGCGCCGGCGCTGGACTCCCCCTGGTCTTCCCCCTGGCAGAGTCAGACCGTTCGTTTCCAGGTGCCGAAATTCTCCTTTACCGCCGACCTCGACCTGAATGAAACGCTGAAAAGCCTGGGGATTCGCTCCGCCTTCGCGGCGAACGCCGACTTCTCGCCGCTGTCGGAAGACGACCTGCGTCTCTCCCGGGCCCAGCAGGTTGCGACGGTTTCTATCGACGAAAAGGGCTGCGAAGCGGCTGCGTTTACACATATCCTGACGGCCGGCACGGCAATGCCAAGCGAAATTCTCGAAATAAACCTGAACCGTCCCTTCCTGTTTGCGATCGTGAGCGACGACGACCTTCCCCTGTTTATCGGCGTGTTCCGCCATCCCACGCCGTAAGGGAATGGAAAGCCTTATGCTTTTCCATTACCCAAAGACTATACCTCAAAGAAATAGCCGGGCCTCCCGCCTTGACGGGACGCCCGGCTATTTCTGTTATGGACGCCGGACGGAGTGCCTGTACACAGACGGCACCGATAATAACGCCAGCTGTGAACCGTCCGCTCCTGCCAATGGCCAAACACCCTCCTGATTGCTTACAAGCGGGCCATATAAAGCTTTTTCAAAAAACTTTATAAAACATTGTAAAATTATGTTGTATTATGGTATAATATCAAAAATTATACACATTTTTCTGAAATTTCCAATTGAACGTCCTCGTTTTAAAGGAGGGGAAAGCAATGGATATTCCACAACAGGATGCGTTTTACGCACATATCCGTGAGGACAACGTGCATACACAGACGGTATGGGAGCATTTGTCGAATACCGCCGCGCGGGCGGCGGCGTTTGCCGAGCCCTTCGGCGGAGCGGATCAGGCGCGTTTAGCGGGACTGCTGCACGATATCGGCAAATACAGTACGGCTTTTCAGCGGCGGCTGGCCGGATCCGGGGTGAGTGCGGATCATTCCACCGCCGGCGCCATCGAGGCCTTTGCCATGCGCCAGCCGGAAGTGGCTTTCGCAGTGGCGGGCCACCATGGGGGCCTGCCCGACGGAGGCAGCCCGTGCGACGGCCCGGACGCGGCGACCCTGTTGGGGCGCATCAAGCGGACGGTCGAACCCTATGACCGTTGGCGGACCGAAGTGCGTCTTCCCCCCGTATCGTCGCCGAAATATCTGACGACCGATTCCTTCACCCGCGCGTTCTATACCCGGATGCTGTACTCCTGTCTGGTGGACGCCGACTACCTGGATACGGAAGACTTTATGAACGGAACGCCGGCTCCCCGCGGCGGACAGGAGCCGCTTTCAGCGCTGCTGCAAAAGCTGGAGACGTATATCGAGCCCTGGTGGAACCCTCAGAAGGAGCTGAACCGCCGGCGGTGCGATATCCTGCGCGCCTGTCTGGAAGCCGGCCGACGTTGTGAAAAGGGGCTGTTCACCTTAACGGTACCCACCGGGGGAGGCAAAACCGTCTCTTCGCTGGCGTTCGCCCTTTCCCTGGCGTGCGCCCGGCAAATGGCGCGGGTCATTTATGTGATTCCTTACACCTCGATCATCGATCAAACCGCCAGCCGGTTCGCCGAAATTCTGGGAGAAGAAAACGTGCTGGAACACCATATGGGCGCGAATTACGTTATGAAGGAGGACGGCAGCCCAGCGGATTACCGAAAGGCGCTGGCCGCTGAAAACTGGGATGCGCCCGTGATAGTGACCACGGCGGTGCAGTTTTTTGAATCACTATATGCCAACCGTTCCTCCCGCTGCCGGAAGCTGCACAACATCGCAAACAGCGTCATTATCTTCGACGAGGCCCAGACGCTGCCGACGCCATGCCTGCGCCCCTGTGTGGCGGCCATCGCCCAGCTGGTGCGGCATTACGGCGCCGCGGCGGTGCTTTGCACCGCGACCCAGCCGGCGCTGGAGCCGCTGTTTGCGGAGCTGGCTCCCGGCATGCCAATCCGGGAGCTTTGTCCGGAACCGGAACGGCAGTATGCGTTCTTCCGCCGTACCAGCCTGCGGGATCTGGGCGAGCAGTCCCTGCCGGCGCTGGCCGAACGCCTGAAAGCCGCGCCGCAGGCGCTATGCGTGGTCAACCGCCGCCAATCGGCGCAGGAGCTGTATGCCGCCTTACAGGAAGGGCCGGAAGGGCAAAAAGAGGGGAATTATTGCCTGACTACCCTGCTGTATCCCGCCCACCGCAAGCGGCTGCTGGAGGAAATCCGGGTGCGGCTCGCCCAAGGGCTTCCCTGCCGCGTGGTCTCCACCTCGCTCATCGAGGCGGGAGTCGATGTGGATTTCCCCGTAGCCTACCGGGAGCTGGCTGGACTGGATTCCATTTTGCAAACGGCCGGACGCTGTAATCGGGAGGGAAACCGATCGGCCGAGGAAAGCCCGGTGTATATTTTCCGCCTGGAAGAGCAGCCGGAGCTGCCGATGCTGGCGCAGAATATCGCCTCCGCCCGGCAGGTACTGCGGGATTTCGCCGATCCGGCCGGATTGGACGCTATCGAAAACTACTTCACCTTTTACCGCGTCCTAATGGGAGGGGCAGCGCTGGATAAATATAACATCGTGAACGGATTTACGCATGGCATGAAGGAAAGCGTCTTTCCGTTTGCAACGGCGGCGAAAAATTTTCATCTGATTGAAAAGGCGGGCAGCACGGTATATATCCCGCTGGAAGAGGGGGCCGCTTTGGTTGACGAGCTGCGGAGGGGACAGCGGAGCCGCCGGCTTTTCCGCCGGCTGGGACAATACGGCGTTACCGTTTATCCGGATCACCGGCAGGCGCTGGAACGGGCGGGATTGCTGGAACAGCTGGACGAAGAAGTCGCTGTATTGGCCGATTCCCGCTGCTATGATCCCCACACCGGATTGGCCATGGACATAAAAACAGGGACTGGATTTTTTATATAAGGCAGGCGTCCGGATGCCCGGTAAAAACGGCTTTGTACAATTTCCCTATAGCTAAAAATGACGAAAGTATTTTTGGAAAGGAGCTGATGCTGTTGATCCAGTTGGAAGTCTGGGGCCGGTATGCTTGCTTCTCCCGCCCGGAACTAAAAGTAGAAAAAGTCTCCTACGATGTGCCGACCCCATCGGCGGCGCGCGGACTGGTGGAGGCGATCTACTTCCATCCCGGGCTGCGGTGGTCTATCGACCGAATCCATGTGCTGTCCCTCATACAGTTCACCAATATCCGCCGCAACGAGGTCAAAAGCAAGGTGCTCGGCAGCGCGGTGCGCAGCGCCATGCAGGGAGGCGGGCAGGAGCTTTACATAGCCGCCTCCCAGGACATCGCCCAGCGGGCGGCCCTGGTTTTACAGGACGTCCATTATGTCATCGAGGCGCACTTTGACATGACCGACCGCGCCGTCCCGAGCGATAACCCGGGCAAGTTTCAGGACATCGTTACCCGCCGGATGGAGCGGGGGCAGTGCTACCACACCCCCTACTTCGGCTGCCGGGAATTCCCGGCGTATTTCCGCCGGTGGCCGGGAGGGCCGATCCCCGCCATTGAGGAAACGCGGGACCTGGGCCTTATGCTGTATGACATGGATTATACCGACCCGGCAAACATCACGCCGCTGTTTTTCCGTGCGAAGCTCGAAAACGGCGTGCTGAATACGGCAGACTGCGAGGTGTTCCGATGATCCTGCAGGCATTGGTGCGGTATTATGAGGATTTGCTGGCTCTCGGCGTCATTGCCCGTCCCGGCTGGGGACAGGCTAAGGTGTCCTACGGGCTGGAACTGGCCTCCGACGGCAGACTGCTGGGGCTGCTGCCGCTGCAGACCGAACAGCAGCGCGGGAAAAAATCCGTTTTCGCCCCGCAGGTAATGGAGGTCCCTATGCCGGTCAAGCGTTCCTCCGGCGTCGCCGCCAATTTTCTGTGCGACAACAGCGGGTATCTGCTGGGGGCGGACGAAAAGGGCAAGCCGCAGCGCACCGCCGAATGCTTTGCCGCCTGCAAGGCGCTTCATCTACGTCTGCTGGACGGGGCGCAGTCGGCGGCGGCCCAGGCGGTCCTGGCCTTTTTTGAGACCTGGGAGCCAGCGGCGGCGGCCTTCCATCCCGTCTTGGTGGAAAAATGGGCGGACCTGATGGGCGGGGCCAACCTGATTTTCTGGCATAAGGACGCCCCTGTCCACAGCGATCCGGAGGTGCGTTCGCGCTGGCAGGCATATTATGACCGGAAAAGCGCCGGGCCGGAGGTTCGCTGTCTGGTTACCGGCCAGCAAACCCGGTCCGAGGAGGTTCATCCCGCGATTAAAGGGGTACCGGGCGCCCAGACGTCGGGGGCCGCGTTGGTGTCCTTCAACGCGCCGTCCTTCTGGTCTTACGGGCATGAGTACGGCGCTAATGCGCCGGTTGGCGTCTATGCCGCCTTCGCCTACACCACCGCCCTGAATCATCTGCTGGCCGACCGGGAGCATGCGCAGCATACGGGAGACACCACCGTGGTCTGCTGGGCCGTGGGCGGGCATAGCGCCTATCAGGATTTGGGAATGGCCGCTTTGTACGGCGGCACCCTGACGGAACAGGATTTGCAGGCGGTCCTCGGTAAGCTGACCCGAGGCGAGCCGGTGGACTGGAACGGCGAAAAAGTACAGCCGGGAACGCACTTCTACGTATTGGGTCTGGCCCCCAACGCAGCCCGGCTTTCGGTACGATTTTTCTGGCAGGACAGTTTCGGCAGCTTTGCCCGCAACGTACGGGCGCATTATGAGCGCCTGCGTATCGTGCGGCCGTCCTTCGATAAGGCCGAGACGCTGTTGCCCAGTCGTCTGCTGCGGGAAACCGTCAACCAGAATTCCCGCGACGGCGCGCCCATCCCTCAGCTGAACGGCGACCTTCTGCGGGCGGTGCTGACGAACGGGCCGTACCCCGCCACCCTGCTACATGGCGTGACGCTGCGTATCCGCGCGGAGCATGCCGTTACCCGCGGCCGCGCCGCTATCTTAAAGGCGTACTATTTGCAGAATAAAAATGAAAAATGCCCCGAGGAGGTTTTGACCGTGGAACTCAATGAACAAAGCAGTTACCCGCCCTATGTGCTGGGCCGGCTGTTCTCTGTATTGGAGGCGGTACAGGACGGCGCGAATCCCGGCCTTAACGCCACCATCAAGGACAAATACTTCAACGCGGCGTCGGCTACGCCAGCCGCGATATTCCCTCTGCTGATCAACCTGGCGCAGAAGCATCTTCGCAAGCTGGAGCCCAACTGGCGGAAGCATTACAACAAGCAGATTGGGGAGCTTTTGTCCAAAATCTCCGAAACCTATCCCGCTCGGATGACCCTGCCGGAACAGGGCGCGTTCCAGCTCGGGTATTACCATCAGACGCAGAAGCGCTTCACAAAAAAGGAGGAAAAATAACCATGTCTGAACCCATCAAAAACCGTTATGATTTCGTTATCCTGTTCGATGTGGAAAACGGCAACCCCAACGGCGACCCCGACGCCGGAAACATGCCCCGCATCGATCCCGAAACCGGCTGCGGCCTGGTCACCGATGTGTGCCTTAAGCGCAAAATCCGCAACTATGTCGAGACGGTAAAGGAGGATGCGGAAGGGTATCGCATCTACATTAAGGATCAGGTTCCGCTGAACCGCAGCGACGCCGAAGCCCTGGAGGCGCATGGCCTAAATGGCGAGAAGGCGGATTTAAAGGCCGCCAAGAAGGACGATCCCGAGCTGGACTGGAAAATCCGCGATTATATGTGCCGGAACTTTTTTGACATCCGCACCTTTGGCGCGGTGATGACCACCTTTGTGAAAGGGAATCTCAACTGCGGACAGGTACGCGGACCGGTGCAGCTGGCCTTTGCCCACTCGGTTGATCCGGTGGTTCCGCAGGAGGTGACCATTACCCGCGTCGCTATTACCACCGAGACTGACGCTGAGAAGAAAGGCACCGAGATCGGGCGCAAGCACATTATACCCTACGGTCTGTATCGCGCCGAAGGATATGTTTCCGCCAACCTGGCCCGCAAGGTCACCGGTTTTTCCGAAGAAGACCTGGCTTTGCTGTGGCAGGCGATTCTCAACATGTTTGAAAACGACCGCAGCGCCGCCCGCGGAAAAATGGCCGTACGGGAGCTGATCGTTTTCCGGCATGATTCGGAGCTGGGGAACGCCCCGGCCTACAAGCTGTTTGAAGCGGTGAAGGTGGAACGCCGGCCCGATGTTACGACGCCCCGCGCCTATACGGACTATATCGTTACAGTGGCGGATGACCTGCCCGAAGGAGTTACCTGCCAGAGGCTGTCCTGATGGCTGCCAGGGAGGAGGAATACCTGCCGATGTCCGGCATCCAGCATTTCTGCTTTTGCCGCCGTCAATGGGCTCTTATCCACGTGGAACAGCAATGGGCCGAAAACCTTCGCACTGCTGAAGGCCGCCTGGAGCACAGCCGCTGTCATGAGGAAACGTCAGCCGAAAAGCGCGGCGATCGGCTGATCACGCGCGGAATGCGGGTGGTTTCAAATCGGCTGAAACTGTCTGGCGCCTGCGATGTCGTGGAATTCCTTCGGGACCCGGAGGGCATTCCGCTTCGGGAACGGGAGGGACGGTGGAAGCCGCTGCCGGTCGAGTACAAGCACGGCCACGCAAAGGAAACGGACGCCGACCGTCTCCAGCTCTGCGCCCAGGCTATGGCGCTGGAGGAAATGCTCGTCTGTGAAATCCCGGCCGGCGCGTTATTTTATGAGGAGACGCGCCGCCGGGAACAGGTAGAACTGACGCCGGAGCTGCGACAGATCACACAGCGCATGGCGGAAGAGATGAACGAATACTTCCGGCGCGGCTACACGCCGCGGGTACGCCCGGGAAAATTCTGTAATGCCTGCTCGTTGAAGGAGTTGTGCCTGCCTTCGTTGTACAGTCGGGTGGACGCAGCAGCCTATGTTCGCGAACATATCATGGAAACGGCTGCGCCGTCCGATGGGGAGGGATCACTGTGAGACATCTGTTAAACACCCTCTTTGTCCTGTCCGAGGACAGCTACCTGTCGCTGGACGGCGAAAATGTGGTGGTCAGCCGTGGCAAAACCGAGACGGCTCGGTTTCCGCTGCACACGTTGGAAAGCATCCTTTGCTTTAGCTATTCCGGCGCCAGCCCCTCCTTAATGGGGGGCTGCGCCCGCCGCGGCGTCGACCTCTGCTTTTTCTCTCCCCGTGGTCAGTTTTTGGCCCGTGCGGTCGGCGAAGAACGGGGCAACGTGCTCCTGCGTAAGCAGCAGTATCGTATTGCGGATGACGAAATTCAAAGCTGCCGGTATGCCAGGGGCTTCCTGATCGGTAAGGTCTATAACGCCCGCTGGGTGCTGGAACGCGCGACCCGCGACCACCCGCAGCGGGTACCGGTGGAGAAGCTCAAGCGCCTATCCTCGCAAATGGCGGCGGCTTTGCCGCTGATCGGGGAGTGTGAAGATCCCGGGCAGCTGCTGGGACTGGAGGGCGAAGCGGCCCAGCGGTATTTCGATGGCTTCGGCGAACTGGTGCTGCAGCAACGGGAGGACTTCCCCTTTACCTCGCGAAGCCGGCGACCGCCGCTCGATAACATCAATGCGCTGCTATCGTTTGCCTATACGCTGCTGGCACGGGACTGCGCGGCGGCGCTGGAAGGCGTAGGGCTCGATCCCTACGTGGGGTTTTTGCATCGTCTGCGTCCCGGACGCCGCAGCCTGGCTTTGGATTTGTTGGAGGAGCTGCGTGCGGTTTTTGCCGATCGCTTTGTACTTTCCTGCATCAATCAGAAGGTGTTAACCGCCAAACACCTGCAAAAGCAGGAGAACGGCGCGGTGCTCTTGACCGATGAAGGACGCCGGGAGTTTTTATCCGCCTGGCAGGGCAAAAAACAGGAGCAGATCACCCATCCTTTTCTGAAAGAAAAGCTGCCCTGGGGACTTGTGCCTCATGTGCAGGCGCTCCTTCTGGCCCGTACGATAAGAGGGGATATAGAGCAATATCCGCCGCTTTTCTGGAAATAGGAACGCGCTATACAAGAAGGGTGGAACATAATGCTGGTTTTAGTGACCTATGACGTCAATACGGACTCCGCCGCCGGCCGCAAACGACTGCGGCAGGTGGCGAAAATATGCGTTAATTATGGACAGAGAGTTCAGAACTCGGTTTTTGAATGCTTATTGGATGCCGCACAGTTTGCCGCCTTTAAGGCCAGGCTTTCCGCCATCGTCGAACCCAAAGAGGACAGCCTGCGTTTCTATCATCTGGGAAACAATTACAAACACAAGGTGGAGCATATCGGACAACAGCCCAGCTTCCGTCAGGATGATATCCTAATCCTATAGGGAAAACGCCGTTGCTGCATAAGGGGGCTTGATTATTTGCCTTACAGGTGCGACATATAGTCGAACATATAAAACCGGGGAGCTTCGCACCGAGAGCGATCCCCTGAAACACGTTTTTTGTAAGCAAACCCTTCGGCCGTCATCGTCTTTGTACCAAGTATACTTCTTCTTTTTGCTATGTTCGTCAAAATATCCGTAAAAATCTATTTACTTTTGCTGTCGCTCCCCCCACGGGGAGCGTGGATTGAAATACGTCCAGCGCCTTCTCGTCCACCTCCCTGGGGCTGTCGCTCCCCCCACGGGGAGCGTGGATTGAAATAAGGCAAAAATAGGCATAATTGGGCTGTTGCCCTTGTCGCTCCCCCCACGGGGAGCGTGGATTGAAATTTATCCGCTTTTGCGCTGGTTATAAAACGCCTTGGTCGCTCCCCCCACGGGGAGCGTGGATTGAAATAGATAGAGCACATGGACGCGTTAAGGCTGATTGTCGCTCCCCCCACGGGGAGCGTGGATTGAAATAAGCTGTCCGGCGGCAGGAGACAGGAAGGCGAATAGTCGCTCCCCCCACGGGGAGCGTGGATTGAAATTTGTCAGGACAGGATAGCGCACGTTTGACCAAAGCAGTCGCTCCCCCCACGGGGAGCGTGGATTGAAATATGATCGTTGAGGGCGTAATCATACTGCCCTGATGCCGGTCGCTCCCCCCACGGGGAGCGTGGATTGAAATTGGGAAGGGAAGCAGGTGTACCTGGGGCTGGATCGTCGCTCCCCCCACGGGGAGCGTGGATTGAAATACAGGCTTCATACGTTATTCGCCGATATCGCCGATCGTCGCTCCCCCCACGGGGAGCGTGGATTGAAATCTTATCAAGCTCAATTCCATGCAACTTCCACCCGTGTGTCGCTCCCCCCACGGGGAGCGTGGATTGAAATACCGCGCCATCAATCGCACCGGCTATTTCCTTTGTGTCGCTCCCCCCACGGGGAGCGTGGATTGAAATAATTCACCCGAAAACGCCGAAATGGGGCCTTCAGGTCGCTCCCCCCACGGGGAGCGTGGATTGAAATTTTTAGTCTTTTGCCCATAGTTTCCATGTTTATCAGTCGCTCCCCCCACGGGGAGCGTGGATTGAAATATTCCGACTTCCTGCAGCTTTGTAACGATATCCAGAGTCGCTCCCCCCACGGGGAGCGTGGATTGAAATATAGTCCACTATGGTCATTATAGGCAGATTTATGAGGGTCGCTCCCCCCACGGGGAGCGTGGATTGAAATTATATCTCTCTCTCAACAATGAGGCGTCGAGCACGGGTCGCTCCCCCCACGGGGAGCGTGGATTGAAATATATTTCCCAACGTGACCGGTCATCATCGCCACCCGTCGCTCCCCCCACGGGGAGCGTGGATTGAAATTATAGAAATCCAGAAAAATACAGTCTCATATTTTAGTCGCTCCCCCCACGGGGAGCGTGGATTGAAATATTGCATATTCTCCAATTTTAACGATGCAAATAGTCGCTCCCCCCACGGGGAGCGTGGATTGAAATTTCTTCTGAACGCTCCAGAGCAGTATGAAGTGGAGTCGCTCCCCCCACGGGGAGCGTGGATTGAAATTTTTTGCTCATTGCCTAAAAGGTAATCCACGGAAAGTCGCTCCCCCCACGGGGAGCGTGGATTGAAATAGAGCAAATTTGATTCCCTCTATAGGTCAGGGTTGTCGCTCCCCCCACGGGGAGCGTGGATTGAAATCCCAACGTCCCGTCTGATCGGTACACGCTGTCTCGTCGCTCCCCCCACGGGGAGCGTGGATTGAAATTCTTGGCCTTGTAGCTGTTTTGATTGGTGTCGCTAGTCGCTCCCCCCACGGGGAGCGTGGATTGAAATACGAAGAAAAGTATCAACCGGCAAATGAAAAAACAGGTCGCTCCCCCCACGGGAAGCGTGGATTGAAATGCCCTCAAGGCAAATTACCAGTACAGCGACAAGCCGGTCGTTCCCCCCACGGGGAGCGTGGATTGAAATGTAGTTAAGCAAGGATACCCGTCCAATGCCCAAGCAGTCGCTCCCCCCACGGGGAGCGTGGATTGAAATGCCCCGGATATCCATTATGTCGCCCATACCAACGCGTCGCTCCCCCCACGGGGAGCGTGGATTGAAATCCATCTGCGGGGCGTTGTCCAACGACAGGCTTTCGTCGCTCCCCCCACGGGGAGCGTGGATTACCCTTTCTCGGAAAGCGTCTCCACCCATAAAAATGGATACAGGCCGAAAGCCTGTATCCATTTTTGTTTCGATAAACATGTTTTAAAGGGAATCTGTTCGGGCCGTATGTCCGACGGCGATGACTCCATCAGCCGCCAAGGCCCCCCGACTAGCGTTCCATGCTTCCTCGCTCATGAGAGCGTCCGAGATATCCGTCTTAATCATATCGATCAGCGCCTACAACATCTATCGGCAAACCTATACCAAAGCGAACGGATTTCCACGGTAAATCCGGAATCTGGAATGCTTAGGCGGCATTTTCTATTCCGGCCTACAGGAAGGCTCAGCCAGTAGCTGGCCCTTGACATACCGTTTTAGGATGTGACGATCATCGGAGCAATAGAGCATCCTTTCTGCCCGTTCGAGCAGGGAATATTGGTTGAACAAGGACGCTTCACTGTCGTCCACAACCAGCGCGTCAAATGCATAACCCGGCTCAAAGCTCCCCACCTTGCCAAAGAAACTTCCGCCCCCCTTGGTAGCGGTGTAGAAGGCCTCCGCCGCCGTTACCGGCCGGGGATAGGTCCCGTTTACATAATGGACGGCGCCCACATCAATGGCCGCTACCATATTGGCAAACATATTCAGGGTATGGCCGCCGGCAATATCGCTGCCCAGTCCCACCCGAATGCCGCGATCATGGTATTCCGCCAGCTTCATGGCTCCGCTCAAAAGATTGAGATTCGAGTGAGGATTATGCGCCGCCAGGATTCCACGCTCAATCATTCGCTGCTTTTCCCGTTCGGTCAAGTGGATGCTGTGCGCCATTACGGTAGGCATCTGGCCAAATACCCCCGCCTTGTCATAGGTGTCGCCAAAATCAGCGCAATCGGGGTTTTGCTCCAGGGTAACCCGGATTTCCTCCCGGTTCTCACTGAGGTGGGCCTGCACCGGCAGCCCAAATTCTTCGGCCTGCTTGCCGAGAGCCGTCATCAGCTCCCTTGTACACACCATGCTGAGAGTAGGCGTGACAATGGGTCGAACCAGGCTGCTCTTTGTCAGATTCATCTGAATAAACCGACGGGATTCGTCCACGGCCACCTTGGTTTCCTCTTTGTAGGGGGTGCCGTAGTCCATGCAAACTCTTCCCACAAAACCGCCCAAGCCTGCACGGACCATATCGTCAAAAAGAATGGTGGTGGATTCGGTGGAGTTGCTCGCCATTACCACCGACCGGGTTATCCCATATTTCCATAGCTCATGAACAAACCGGGCATACACCCTGGCGGCATACTCCCGATCCGCCAGTTTTGCTTCCTGGGGAATGGTGTATCTCTCCAGCCAGGGAATAAGCTCCAGGTTATAGCCCAGACCGATGGTGGGAAGCTGGGAAGCATGGACATGGCAGTCGGAAAAGCCCGGGATGAGAAGCTTATCCCCGAAATCCTCCGTCTCGATTCCCCGCAGTTCCTCCGGAAGTTCTTTGTAAACACCCTGGATTACGCCGTCTTCCCCTACCGCCACATAGCCGCCCGGAATCGCGGTAAACGCCTCATAGGTCTCCGTAAAAATCAGGTTTCCTTTGTATATCTTCATGATCCTCACCGCTGTCCTTTCTTTCACAGCACTGGTTCCGGGATTTCCCGGCCGGCCACAAAGCGGCGGATAATCTGCCGGTCGTCTCCCAGATAGAGGAATCGCTCCAGGCGTTCCTGCAGGCTGCGGTCAATATAGTCGTTCAGCAGAGAACGGTCATCCACCACCAGGGCGTCAAACACGTAACCCGGTTCAAAGCTTCCCACCTTGCCGAAGAAGCTTCCTCCCCCTTTGGTTGCGAGATAGAAGGCTTCGCTTACCGTGATGGGAGGGCAGCTTTCCTCTTGAACGAACACCGTCTTGGACGCTTCGATAACGGCTCGAATGGTGTCCATCATGTTGAGGGTATGCCCGCCGGCAATATCGCTGCCCAAGCCTACATGAATCCCCTCCTTTAGATACCGCCGCAGGGGCATCACCCCGCTGGCCAGGTCCAGATTGGAGTGGATGCAATGCGCCACATAGACCCCTCTGTCCCGGATAGCCTTCACCTCATCCTCGGTGGTATAAATACAATGGGCCATTACCGTAGGAGTATCCCCGAACAGGCCGTGACGGATGTAAACTCCCGCATAGTGGGGATCATGGGGAAAGCGCCGGGCCACCAACTGTACCTCGTTTCGGTTTTCGTCCAGGTGGGAATGTACCGGTAACCGTAAGGCTGCCGCCATCCTTCCCACCTCTTCCAGCATTCGTTCCGTACAGCCGGGAGCGAAGGAGGGGTTGAGCATATAGCGCACGAACGGACTTTTCCCTTCGTATTTCGTTATCAGATAACGGGCCCCTGCAAGGGAAGCATCGGTATCCTCACAGGGATAGTTGTTGAGCTTGTAGTCGGTGTGCCGTTTGCCTACATAGCATCCCAATCCGGAACGGATGAACTGTTCCATAAGGATATCCACCGCGCCGGTACAGGGCGGCGCCATTATGACGCAGCGGGTAATGCCGAACCGCCACAGCTCTTTTATCAGCGCGGCGAACATCTTGGCGCTGTACGCCAAATCCTCACAGCGGTTTTCTATCGGGTAGGTGTATTTTTCAATCCAGGGCAAAAGCTCGCAGTCATAGCCAATACCCATGTTGGGATATTGGGCGGCGTGAAGGTGGAGATCGGTAAAGCCGGGAATGAGGAACCGATCGCCCAGGTCCTCAACCGGCCGGCCTTTGAACCGGGAGGGCAATGTAGAATACACCCCTTCCACACGGCCGTCCTCCACCGCCACATAGCCGCCAGGGCGGAGCTCAAACCGCTCCATGCTGGGCGTATAAGCGATATTGGCTTTATAAACAGTAAGAGCCATAGGCAGTTCCTTTCTATTATTGAGACAGGGGGAAAGCCGCCCCACGCATTCAGAAGTTCATACAAACGATGGCTCCCACCCCCATCGCCAGCCCCGCATACAAGCGGGGCGCAGGTTTTTCCCGCAATACCAGAAGGGAATAGCCAGTCGTCACAAGCAGCGTCCCCAGTTGGACGACAGGAAAAAGGACAATGGCGGGCAGCCGGGATGCATTGTAAAGGTTACATAGCTGAGCGCCCCCAAGAGAAAGCGCTACGCCCACAGCCGGCAAAAAGAAGCCGCTCATTGTAAAGGAATAGGGCGGCGTCCTTTCCCTCCTTCCCCGCCAGACGGCGGAGAAGGAGGGAAAGCAGCAGGGCGAAGATACCGCCGGTCAGATAACAGAGAAAGGAATAGGGAATTTCCTCCCGGCCGGGCAGCGCTGTCTGGTGGAGCTTGGAAAGAAAGTTGACGCCCCCGCTGCTCACAGCCGACAGCAGAGCGAGTGCCAGCCACTTTCCGTTCCCTTTTTTCTCATCCGAACTCCTTCCTCCATTGGCTACAACCAGCACGGCGATGATGAGAAGCAGTCCGGCAAACTGGGCCAGCGTGGGTGTTTCGTGGAGGAAGAGTATGGACAGAGCCGGCGGCACCACCACGCTCATGGAAAAAATCAGCATGGTCATGGACATGGAACCGCAGGAGAACGCTCCTATGAGACCAACGCCGGAGAGCACGGTGCATAAGCCGGCTAGGGCGGCCGTCACGGCGGTCACAAGCTGGAAGCTTACCTCTTGGCTCATCAATCCGACAAGGAGAAATACAGCGGCCGCCAGCCCCATCCAGCAGGCCAGGAAGAGCCCCAGCACAGGCAGCCGGCCTTCCAGCGTAGAGGAAAAACGGTTTTGACAGGCGTTTCCGACCGTATAACAGAGAATGCACAAGCAAAGAACGGTGATCTCCATAGCCCTCGCCCTTAGCCAAGCACGCCGTTGACGCCCTTGACAAGCCAGTTATAGCTGTCTACATCCGCGACCGTGGCCTTATAGCCGTCTTCAATGACCTTATTGCCATCCTGGTCATAGATGGGACCCACAAAGGTGGTTTTCTTCCCGCTGACAAATTTGGCCTTTTCCGCTTCCAATGCCGCTATCTGTTCATCGGTCAGAGAGGAGCCAAAGCTGGACAGGTCGCACATGCCCTCTGTAAAACCGCCGCGGATGGATATCGGCTCATAATTACCCTCCTTGGCTGCCTTGAACTGGGCATAGTGCTGGGTCCAAGCCGATTTGCACCCGGTCAGCCAGGCATCGGGAGCCAATTCCATAGCGTCGATGTGGAATCCCAGCGCTTTAATGCCTTTACGGCTGCACAGCTCGATGATGGTTTTGGTGGAATCCTGGAACTGGGCGATGACGTCAATACCGCTGTCGGTCATTGAATTAACCGCATTGGTCTGTACCCCCGGGTCTGCCCAGGAGCCGGTAAAGACCACGCTGGTAACAGCGTCCGGATTAACCGACTGCGCCCCCAGTTCAAAAGCATTGACAGAAGAGATACAGGTGGGAATGGCAAATGGGGCTACAAAACCCAGCTTGCCGCTCTCACTGGCCATAGCCGCGGCCATACCGCAGAGATACATGGAATCCCAGAAGCATCCTTGCAGGGCGGAGAGATTGTCCTTTGCTTCTCCGTTGCTGACATAGAAGGCTATCTCCGGATGACGGGCCGCCACGTTCAGCGCCGGGTCGCGATGCCCATAAGAGGAGGCGAAAATAATACCGCAGCCCTGGGAGATCAATTCTTCCATCACGCTTTCCGCTTCGGCGGATTCGGGTACGTTTTCCTTAAGCATAACCTCCAGCCCGGTGGCTTCGGGAATGCCCTGGGTCATTTCATAGATTGACTGATTATACCCGAAATCGTCCCGGGTGCCCAACAGCATAACGCCGATTTTGGCGGCTCCCTCGCCGGGCTTTTGGGAGCCGTCTCCCGTTCCGCCGCCCGAACAGCCTGCTGCGGTAAACACAAGCAGGACCAGTGCGGTCAGCAGGCTAAGAAGACGGACCGCTTTTCTCTTCGAGGCTTTTTTCATAGAAAATCTTCCTTTCTAAAAGAGGACGGTTGAACGTCTTTGACGCAGAGGGATGGCTGCGGACAGCCCGCCCACGACACGCCCCCTCATTAACCATGAGCAGAAGCTGCATCAATTCAGCAGCTCCATGGGCTGGGACAACCGCTTAAGCTCTTCCGGCATGCTGGGATTACGGCCGGAGGACACCAGGGCCAGAGCAAACAGGGTAACAATATAGGGAAGCATAAGGGTGATGTAAGTGGGAATGGGGACCTGCAACAGCTGGAAAAGAATCTGCAGCGCCTGGGCGCCGCCAAAAAGGTAGGCGGCCGCATACCCGCGCAAAGACTTCCAGGAACAGAGGATAACCAAGGAGGAGGCGACAAATCCGCGGCCGCCCGACATGTTGTTGGTCCATGTCATGGTGAAGGCGGTGCTCAGCTGGCAGCCGCCGATGGCCGCCAGTACGCCGGCGGCGATGACGGCGCCGTATTTAATGGCGCGGGCATTATAGCCATAAGCGTGGGCCACCTGATGCTGTTCCCCCACCGAGCGGATCATGATGCCCGGCTTGGTCTTATACAGCAGCAGGAAAGCGAGAACCGGAAGAAGGTAGGATCCATAGGTAAGAATGTCCTGGTGGAAAAAAGCTTCGCCGATAAGAGGAATATTGGCCAGTAAAGGGATACGGATGGGCTGGAAGCCTGTAATCTGCATGCTTTTGAGAGAAGCGCCAAAATAAGCCGTTACGCCCTGGGCAAAAAACATCAGCGCCAATCCCACCGCCATCATATTGGCTTTTCGGTCAATCGTGAGATACGCCTGCAGAAAACCGATGACTGCCCCGCTCAACGCGGCGGCCAGCACCGCCAGCAGCAGGTTTCCGGTCAAGGCGGCTACGGCGAAACCCGCGCAGGCGCCCCCCAGCATACTGCCCTCCACACTCAGGCTAATGATGCCGGCGCGCTGGCCTATCAGGTCTCCCACCAAAGCAAAAATAACGGGGGTACCAGATCGCACCGTACTGGTTAAAAATGTGCCCAGAAAATCACCTTCCACGGCGATCCCCTCCTTTCTTTCTGTTGATACACAGCCTCTCCCTATTAACTCGAGCAACCGTTTTACGACACATTCTGCCTCCTCCTTCCGACTGCAAAGATCGTAAGCAAAACCAGCGTCAGCAGAATCTGGGCGGCGGATGCGGGAAGGCCGGTGCTGATTTCCATGGAGTTGCCCGATACGGAAATGGCAGCCAGAAGCAGGGACGCCAGAACCGTGGACAAGGGTTTGTTCCATACCATGCCTGCGGCCAGAAAGCCCATAAAGCCCAGGTTCGTACCGGTTGCCAGGCGCAGACGGCCCTCAATACCGGCGATTTCAATGGCGCCTGCCAGTCCCGCTAAAGCGCCTGCGGCCAAAAAGGTTAAAAACTGGATTTTTTCTACCTTGAGCCCTGCAAAACGGGCGGCGTTGGGATTGCCGCCGATGGTACGCATCTTAAATCCCAGGGCGGTTTTGTTAAGCACAAACCACACCGCCGCTGTGGCCAGAAGGGCGATAAAAATACCGATGTTCACCCTTGTACCGGGAAAAGTTCCGAACCGCAGCTGCGGTGCAATCTCTGCAGACTGGGGCCAGTTCATGCCGGACTGATCCTTCATGGGGCCGAATACCAAATACCCGACAAAGTTTGCCATAATGAAGTTCATCAGCAGCGTGGTCAGGGTTTCATTCATATGGAGCCGCATTTTGCAGAGAATCGCGATCATGGCCCACAGGGCGCCGAACAAAGCGCCGCCAATCAAAAGCGCCGGCAGTCCGATAAAGCCGGGTAATCCCCTAAACGCCGTGGTCCCCAATAACGCTGCCCCTATAGCGCCGCAGATCAACTGTCCCTCGCCTCCGGCATTGGAAACGCCGACATTGGCGGGAAGCAGGGCCGCCAGCCCCGCTAACAGCAGCGGACAGGTTCGCACGATCACCTCGCCAAAGCTGTATTTGTTGCCGAACACCGCCTTTCCCATGGCGGCAAAGGCGTCGGGAATGCTTTTCCCCTGGGAGAGAAGGAAGACAGAGAAAAGAGCCACGGGAATAAGGATACTGATGAGATAGCGGAAAACCCGGCTGTCTGCCCAGCCGGCCGCCGTTTTCAGAAAGGGCTTTTTTTCTTTTGCGATTGCCCCGTTGGATGTTTTCATCGGTTTCTCGCTCCCTTCAGCATGATATTTCCGATACGCCGCTGGTCGTATTCCTCCGGTACAAACGGACCGAATATATAGTTATCCGCCAGCACCACCAAACGGTCCGATAGGGTAAAAAGCTCATTGAGATCCTCAGAAATCAGCAGAATCCCTACCCCCTTTGACCGCAGGTCCAGGAGGGTATTGTGGACCGTCTGCACTGTGGCAATGTCCAGCCCCCGGCTGGGATAACTGGCGATGAGGACGGTGGGCTTGGAGATGACCGCCCGGGCAAAAACCATGCGCTGTATGTTGCCGCCGGAAAGCTTTTCCGCATATCGTTCAGGCGCAGGCACGCCCAGCGACCGGATTTCCGGATGGGATTCAAATTGCTGCCGGACATCGGCCCAGTCAATGTCGAGCCCCTTTTTACGGGGTTCGATTCCCGCCAGCACCATATGCTGCAAAATGGTGAAATTCGGAATCACGTTGTCCCGGATAGGATCCTCGGACAAAATCTGAATGCCCATGTCCAGTCTCTCCCGGATGGTGGTCTCGTTGATCACCTCGCCGTCAAAATACAATTCCCCGTCATAAACCGGACGCACGCCATAAAGCGCTTCGGTCAGCTCCCGCTGGCCATTTCCCGAAATTCCTGCCACCCCTACAATTTCACCTGGACAAAGGGCGAAAAAGGACTTGTAAAGAATGTCCCGGTTATAGTCGTCCTTAACGGTGATACCCGATGCATAAAACAACGGTTTTTTTATTCGCCGCCGGATGCTCTCCTTTTCCTGCATTTCCATACAAATCTATCTCAGCCGTCTCGTCCCCCAGCATCTCGGCCACAATGGCCTTTTCCGTAAGGGCATCGTTTCCTTCAAAGGTATAGACCAGTTGTCCCTTGCGGAGAATAGACACCTTGTCTGCCACCTGAAGAATCTCCTTGATTTTATGGGTGATAAGAAGGATGGCATAGCCGTCTTTCTTTAACTGCAGAAGCATCTGCAGAAAAGCGTCGATTTCATGGGGCGCCAGCACGCTGGTAGGTTCATCGAAAATCAGGATGCGGGCGCCCTCATTCATGAGAACCTTGATGATTTCAATATGCTGTCTCTGCCCCAGATCAAGTCTCCATACAAGCGCATCCGGATCCACATGCAGGCTGTATTTCTCCGATATCTCGTTGATTTTTCGGCGCAGCTTTCGCTTTTCCACCAGGAATCCGCTTTCCTTAGCCGAAAGAAAAACGTTTTCCAGCACGGAAAAAGCCGGGATCAAACGAAAATCCTGAAATACCATCCCCAGCCCCTTCTGCCGGGCCACAGCCGGCTTATAGTCCGATACCGGCTCGCCGTCTATGAGGATTTCTCCCCCATCCGGCGTATAGACCCCGTAAAGCATCTTCATCAGGGTGCTTTTTCCCGCTCCGTTTTCTCCGGCAATGGCATGGATGCAGCCTTCTTCGATAGCAAGGCTGATATTATCGTTGGCCACAAAAGTGCCGAAAGTCTTGCGCAGCCCCTTGGTCTGCATCAAAATCTTGCCCATTCTTCCTTCCTCCTTTTGCGTACAAAAAACGAAAGCGTACGTCCATCCCTTATTGGGATTTCCGTACGCCTTTGCACAGAACTATGAAAACAAAAGATGCCTATCCGGATGCTTCTTTGCGGGGATTTCCTTTATGCGGTTTCTTCTGTTTTGTTTTTAATATGAATTCATTATATAACCCGTCTTGCAAATTATTAATAACCAGAATCATTGATGTTATTTCTAACAGGATGCGGTTTTTTGTTCTAATTCGCCAATATTTCGTTAAATATCTAGGTAATCAGCCCTCTTTCCTCTCTCCCCTGAAGCCAACCCATAGTATTCCATCATCAGCTTTTTGCAATTTTTAAATTATAAAAATGCAATTCTGTGTTATACCCCCGATAGAGCCGGAGACCCTTTTTCATATAAGCGGCCTTATTCCTTCAACGGCACATGGTTCAACTGGATGTACACATTGATAAAGCGGCCCAACGGAAATCGGTCCGCTGTATTTGCTGCCAGGAGCCGTTTTGCTTGCCCCATAAAAGATAATAGAAAAAGGCCACCCATCAAAGGCGACCTTTTCCAACCGCATAGCGTTGTCAATCCGTTGATTAAACCAGCGGATTCCCCTGTGCGTCCGTGTTGATATTTCCGCAAAGGATCAGGATTCCTTCAACGAACCCCCAGATTCCTCCGATGCCGCAGGTCACCAGCGTGACAACGATGCGGATGACGCCCTTCTTGTTGTCTCCCAGATAGAACTGGTGGATTCCCCACGCGCCAAGGAAAATTCCCAGAAGGCCGGCGACTAATTTCTGTTTCGGTTGCATAAAAACCCTCCTAAACATATTGCTTAAGTAGCATAGACAAAAATACCACAATTTTCGAGCAAAAGCAAGATATCCTGCGAAAAAATCAAAAATATTTAGCTTTTTACGAATTATTCATATTCAATTTTACACCTCTCGTCATGGTAAACGCCTGGGGCTATATCTCCAAAGGCTATAAATACATAAAATACATATGTGTAATCATAAAACGATATACCGGAATGCACCAAAAGAAATCGCAGCATACGAACCAAACGCACAAAATGGCCCGCATACCGCGATTTTCAGAAATATATTTGTCTTTTTTCGTCCTTATTCCTTCAACAGCGCACGGTACAGCTTGATGTACTCGTTTGCGGAGCGGCCCCAACTGAAATCGGTCCGCATTGCGCGGTCCATCAAAACAGGCCAATCCTGCTTGTTCGCATACGCGCCGAGGGACCGGCGGATGGCGTACAGCATATCGTTGGCGTTGTAGGTCTGGAAGGTGAAGCCCATTCCCTGCCCGTCGCCGCAGTCGGAGATGCTGTCCTTCAGGCCGCCCGTCTCCCGCACCACGGGGATGGTTCCGTACCGGCAGGCCACCATTTGGGACAAGCCGCACGGCTCGCTCTTGGACGGCATAAGGAAAATATCCCCGCCGGCGTAAATCTTTCGGGCCAGCTCGGGTACGAAGCCGAAGCAATACCGCATTTTGTCGGGGAAACGATCCTGCATCTCCCGGAAGAAGTTTTCATACACCCAGTCTCCCGAGCCGAGCAGGACAAACTGGATATCCTCCTGCAGCAGCTCGCCGAGGATGTATTTCACGAGGTCCAGCCCCTTGTGAGAGACCAGTCGGGTGACCATCGTGATCATCGGCACGTCCGGGCGAGGCGGAAGGTTTAACCGCTCCTGCAGAACGCGTTTATTCTCCGCTTTGCCGGAGGGATCGTCCGCCGAATACGGCGCATAAATCTGGGGATCGGTTTCCGGGTTATAGCTGTCGGTGTCGATCCCGTTCAGGATGCCGCTCAGCTTCCATTCCCTCGCCCGCAGGATGCTGTCCAGCCCATGGGAATACCAGGGGTCCAGAATTTCCCGCGCGTAGGTGGGACTGACGGTAGTGACCCGGTTGGCCATCTCGATGCCGCCCTTCATCAGGTTGACGCAGCCATCCTGCTCCACAATCGAGCGGGCGTCCTGCGGGATGCCGAAGACGTCCTCCAGAATTTCCATCCCATATTTGCCCTGATACTGGATATTGTGGATAGTGAACACCGTTTTGATGTTCTCGTACCCCTCCCGCTGGGCGTAGAAGAGGGAGTAGTACACCGGCACCAGCGCGCACTGCCAGTCGTTCGCATGGATGATGTCCGGCTTAAAGTCGATGCAGGTGAGCATCTCCAGCACGGCGCGGGACAGAAACGCGAAACGCTCCGCATCGTCGTAATGCCCATACAGCCCCGGGCGCTTGAAGTAATACTGATTGTCTAACAGATAGTAAATCACGCCATTGTGCCGGGCCTCGAACACCCCGCAGTACTGCCGCCGCCAGGCCACCGGCACCGACAGGCTGGTGAGAAAGGTCATCTGCTCCCGCAGCTCCTGCGGCACGTCCTCATACAGAGGGAGGACGACCCGGCACCCAACCAGCCGCTGCCGCATCGCATGGGGCAGCGATCCGGCTACGTCGGCCAATCCGCCCGAAGCGGCAAAGGGCACCGCCTCGCTGGTAACGTACAAAACCTTCATAGATTCATTTTGCTCCTTTCCTTTTGCGCCGCATTGCCTGTCAGACGACTGTTCCCTTGTCGATAAAGATGGGATAATCCTCCGCCCCGCTCAGGTTCCGGCTGGCCTTGATGACCACGTCTTTATCCAGCACGGCGCAGTTCAGGACGGTCTTTTCACAGATGATGGCGCCCTGCATGACGATGCTGTTCTCCACGCAGGCATCCCGTGCGATCCGCACATCCCGGAAAATGATGGAATTGCGCACCGTACCGTCGATCAGGCAGCCGTCCGCCACCAGAGAATTGGACACCGATGCGCGCAGCCCGTAAAGCGCGGGCGCGGCGTCCCTCACCTTGGTGTAAACCGGCCGCAGGTTCTGGAAGAGGGCGGCGCGCACCTCCGTGTTCAGCAGCGCCATGTTCGCGGAAAAAAAGCTCTCCGGAGAAGAGATGACCGCCGTATATTCCGGCACACGGTATCCGTAGATCCGCACGTCGTCCAGATGGCGGAGCAGGATATCCCGGTCGAAATTCATCTGGTTCCGGCTGGCCGCCGCATCCAGCATCCGGGTGAGGAAATCCTTCCGCATGACGTACAGGCCGAGACCGAAGTCGCATTCCCCAGCCGGGGAATGGCCCAGCATGATATCGTTCACCCGGCCGTCCTCCCGCATCCAGAGCAGGAGATTGCCGTTCAGATGGGGCGCGTCGCCGTGCTTGCAGGCGACGGTGATGTCCGCGCCGGAGGCCACATGCGCCTTCAGCATCCGGTCATAGTCGATGTTTCCCACCACATGGCAGTCGGAGAGGATCACGTAATCCTCCCGGGAATTGCGGAAGAAGGGGCGAATTCCGATTAAAGAGGCGACCCGGCCCGCGTACAGCTCGTCGCTCATGGCGACAGGAGGGAGAAAATACAGCCCTTCATTTTTTCGGGAGAGGTCCCACGACTTGCCGGAGCCGATGTGATCCATCAGGGACTGGTAATTATCCTGGGTCACGATGCCGACCTTGGAGATGCCGGCGTTGACCAGGTTGGAGAGGGCGAAATCAATCAGGCGGTACCGACCGCCGAAGGGAACCGAGCCGAACGGACGGCTGCTGGTCAGGGCGGGAAGCGCCTCGTCGTGCATATTGGGGAACAGAATCCCCATGACATTATTGTTACGCATCCTTTATCGTCATTCCTTTCTGGGCAAGCGCCGGCGCGCCGGTCTCGTTATCCGCTTACCGTCTTACCGCCGCTTGCCGTGGGATTATGGGTCAAGCTCCGCCGCGCGGCCAAAAACGCCGCGCCGCCCGTTACGCCTTATCCTCCAGATCGCTGTCGATCATACCCTTTGGCGGAACCACGCAGCCCCGGCCGATCGTCACGCCGGACGCCACCACCGCAACGCCCCAGTCCTCGATCTTCTCGGTTTCCTCCGGCCGGGATCCGACCACGGCGCCCTCGCCGATCACGGCGTTTTCCGCGACGATGGCGTACTGCACCTTGGCCCCGGCCATCACCCTGGCCCCCGGCATCAGGATGGAATCCCGCACCTCCGCACCCGGAGCGACGGTCACGCCGGCGAACAGGACGGAGGAATCCACGGTTCCGTAAATATTGCCGCCTTCGGAAATCAGGCTGTTCTGCACCTGGGCTCCCTCTCCCACGAAGTGGGGAGGCAGGCCGGGATTGCGGGAATAGATTTTCCAGTCCGGCACCGACAGGTCGAGCGGCACCTTGGGATTGAGCAGGTCCATGTTCGCCTCCCACAGGGAGTCGATGGTACCCACGTCCTTCCAGTAGCCGGAGAAGCGGTAGGCGACCATTCTTTCCCCCGCGTCCAGCATGGCGGGCAGGACGTTTTTGCCGAAGTCGTTGGAGGATTCGGGGTTGTTCTCATCCTCGGTCAGATACCGGCGGAGCTTATCCCAGTTGAACACATAAATTCCCATCGAAGCCAGGTTGCTCTTCGGATGCTCGGGTTTTTCGTCGAACTCGTAGATCGAGCCGTCGGGGTTGGTGTTCAGAATACCGAAGCGGCTGGCCTCCGACATCTCCACCTCGATCACGGCGATGGTACAGTCGGCTTTGTTCCGCTTATGCTCCGCGATCATCTTGGAATAATCCATTTTATAGATATGGTCTCCCGACAGCACAAGGACATATTCCGGGCTGTACCGCTCGATAAAGGCCATATTCTGATAGATCGCGTTCGCCGTACCCTTATACCAGTCCGCCCCCTGCTTCCCCTGGTAGGGCGGCAGAACGTGGACTCCCGCATCCATCCGGTCCAGATCCCAAGGCTGCCCAGAGCCTATGTAATCGTTCAGGACCAGCGGCTGATACTGGGTCAGAACACCCACCGTCTCAATGCCCGAATTGACGCAGTTAGAGAGCGGAAAGTCAATAATCCGGTATTTGCCTCCGTAGGGTACAGCCGGTTTGGCGAGATTGCGGGTCAGGGCGTACAGACGGCTTCCCTGTCCCCCCGCCAGCAGCATCGCAACGCATTCCTGTTTACGAAACATTCCGATTCCTCCTTACTATGACCTGGAGCCTGCCAGAGCATATTTTTGTATAAACTAACAATTATACTACTTTTCGTATATCCTGCATTCGGTTCCGGGCGAACCGCTTTTCCCTTCGGCGCGCCCGGAAACCGAATGTCCCAAAATCGGTTTCTACGATTCAAAGCGGATTTTGCGATTCTATGCACAGCCCGGCGGAATTATTCCGGGCTGCCGGCTTGCCCGTCCGCCTTTTTCGCCGCGGATTTTTTCCCGGCGGCAGAGGACTTTGAGCGGCTCGCAGCCGGCTTCTTCTCCCAGGGTGCGGAGGCTTTCCGCACCGGCTTCGCTTTCTTCAGCTTGAAATACAGCACCGACAGCGGGGGCAGGGTCAGGGAAAGCGACTGCTCCAGTCCATGCATGGGCTTGAGCTCGCTGTCCAGCGTTCCATTCAGGATTCCGCCGCCCCCGAACTCCGCCGCGTCGGTGTTGAACACCTCGGTATAGACGCCGTGGACCGGCACCCCGATGCGATAGTTGTCCCGGCGGACCGGATTGAAATTGCACACCGCGATCAGCTCATTCCCGTTGTGGTCTATCCGCCGGAAACAGATCACGCTCTGGGTATAGTCGTCGTGGGCAATCCAGGAGAAGCCCTCCCAGGAGAAGTCGTTCTCCCACAGGGGCGGATTTTCCAGATAGAAGTGGTTGAGGGAACCGACGAAATGCTTCAGCATCCGGTGAGACTCATAGTCCAGCAGCAGCCAGTCCAGCCCGCTCTCAAAATCCCATTCCTTGAACTGCCCGAACTCGCAGCCCATGAAGAGCAGCTTCTTTCCCGGATGGGCCATCATATACCCGAGGAAGGTCCGCACGCTGGCAAACTTATCCTCGTATTCCCCGGGCATCTTGTTGATCAGCGAGCCTTTTCCATGCACCACCTCGTCATGGGAGATCGGCAGCACATAGTTCTCCGAAAACGCGTAGAAGAAGGAGAAGGTCAGGTTGTCGTGATTGTATTTCCGGGCCAGTGGATCGAGCGACATATAGCGCAGCATGTCGTTCATCCAGCCCATATTCCACTTATAGTTGAAGCCCAGACCGCCCATGCTGGTGGGACGGGAGACCAGCGGCCAGGAGGTGGATTCCTCCGCGATCATCATGGTTTTGGGATAAGAGGCGAACACCGCCTCATTCAGCTTTTTGAGGAAATCCACCGCCTCGAGGTTTTCTTTCCCGCCATACTGGTTGGGCACCCATTCCCCATCCCGCCGGTTATAATCGAGATAGAGCATGGAAGCGACCGCGTCCACCCGGATGCCGTCCACATGATATTTTTCCAGCCAGAACATGGCGTTCGAGATCAGGAAGCTGCGCACCTCCGGCCGGGCGTAATCAAACACACAGGTGCCCCACTCGTAATGCTCCCCCTTGCGCGGGTCGGCGTATTCGTAGCAGGGGCCGCCGTCATACCGATACAGCCCGCAGGCGTCCTTTGGAAAATGGGCGGGCACCCAGTCGATAATCACCCCGATCCCCGCCTGGTGGAAGCGGTCCACAAACTCCATGAACTCCTTCGGCGTACCGTAGCGGGAGGTGGGGGCGTAGTATCCCGTCACCTGATATCCCCAGGAGCCGTCGTAGGGATATTCCATCACCGGCAGCAGCTCGACATGGGTATACCCCATTTCCTGTATATAGGGAATGAGCTCGTCCGCCAGCTTGGTATAGGAAAAGGTGTTCCCATCCGGATACCGCCGCCAGGAGCCAAGATGTATCTCATAAATATTCACCGGGCAGTCGTAGATGGTGGTTTCATTCTTCCGCCGCTGCCAATCGGCGTCCCCCCACGCGTATCCCTCCAGATGATACACCCGGGAAGCGTTGGCAGGCCGGGTCTCGAAATGGTACCCGTACGGATCGGATTTCATCTCCCGGCTTCCGTCGGGGCCGGTGATGCAGTATTTATAGGTGTCGTATTCCTGCAGCCCGGACGCCGTGCATTCCCAGACGCCGCCGTCGCTCACCCGCTCCATCGGGGTGGCCTCGCCGTCCCAGCCGTTGAAGTCACCAACCAGGGAAACCTTCCGCGCGTCCGGCGCCCAGGTACGGAACACATAGGAACCGTCTCCGATAAAATGGCACCCCAGCAGTTCATACGCACGGACATCCGTTCCCTGATGAAACAGGCGGGCGGGCAAGCCCTCCGACGATACGCTCCGGTTTTTCATGGGGTTGATCCTCCCTTTCCCTTCCCGTTTTCCGATTATATCCTTATTTTAGCAATTAGTGAATGTAAATGCAAGCCTTTTTGTGTTATTTCTTTAAACAAATTCGGACTAAAGTTTCAATGTTTGGATGGTTTGCACAATCATCACTTTCCTTTATCAGACAAGCCGCCGGATGAAACGCCGTTTAACCGGCCGAACCCTCTTATCCTACCCCGCCAGGATTAAAAATCCGGTCGAATCCATGGAAAATCCGGAAATTTCCCAATGGAAAATTTATTCGCGTTTTTCGCCGTCTTCTGGTATAATGAATCCGGCGATGCCGGAAAAGGCCGGTATAGCATCCGGCGGGGCGGCGCTATGATTTAATGGCTCCGGAGTATTTGGCAGGCGTAATAAACGGTAACATACAAACCGGCGATAGCATAAAGGAGGCCGCTTTTCATGACAGACGAAAACCGCAACGGTATCCCCGACGAAATCGAGCAGCCGCAGGAGGAATTTGAATGGGCGGAACGCAAGCGTCTCCTTTTCTTCGGCCTGCCCTTCACCTTCACCACCTATACCCTCAGCAATAAAAAGCTGGAACTGAAAACCGGCCTGCTCACTACCGTGGTCAACGACATTCTGCTCTACCGGGTGATGGATACCACCCTCAGCCGCTCGCTGTTTCAAAAGCTGTTCGGGCTGGGCAGCGTACAGATCATCTCTTCGGATAAAACCCATCCCAACCTGTGCGTCCACAATATCCGGAATGCCAGAGAGTTCAAGGAAGCGCTGGACGAGCAGGTGGAGCATGAACGGCTGCGGATGCGGTTCCGCACCGGGGAATACATCGACAACGACGGTGATTCGCCCGATTTCATCGAATAACCATATCGAAAAAAGCGCCGCGGGGTGGAACCGGTGATCCCCCACGGCGCTTTTTTGTTTGCCAAATCCGTTTTTTCCGTCAAGCTCCCTCTGCTTCCCTTTATCGTTCCTGTAATCCCGCTGCCCGTATGCGGCACCCCTTAATAATTCGGTGGATAGTATGGTAATAGCTCTTAAACATAAGCGTTAACAATAAGCAACCGATAACGAACGCATCGTCCGTTGTCGGGCAGGCGGCGATCGCTGTCTGTCCGGTACGGGATCACTGGAAAGGAGGCTGGAGGATGTCGCCGCAGTGTAAGCGGTTTCTGGCGCAATTTTTGCTTGTTGTCTGTATTTCATCGGCCGGCGTATTGGGGGGAATCGGCTGCTACCTCTGGTCGGGATGGCCGGGAGCAATTTTTTTCCTTTGCCTGTTGCTGGTCTGCGGCGGCGCGTCTTTCCTCGCCGTCTGGTATGCCGGGCCGCTGCGGACAAAAAGTGCCGGTATTGGGGAAGGCCGGGAACTCGAACAGCTCCAAAATATGGTGGAGCGCGACTTCCTGACCGGGGTTTACAGCCGCCAAGCCATTTCGGCGCGGATTGGCGGCCGGTTGAATACGCCGGGCGCCGCTGGGGCGCTGATTATCCTGGATATCGACAATTTCAAGCGCACCAACGACCGTTATGGGCAGCACGGCGGGGACGAAGCGCTGAAATCAACCGCCGCCCGCCTTCTGGGATTTTTTCAGGAGGATGCGTTGATTGGACGGGCCGGCGGGGATGAATTCGTTGTTTTTACGGAACAGATTGCCGATAAAGCCTCTCTAGTCCACTGCCTTTCCCGTCTCCACGCCCTTTTCCAACAGGGCGGGAGTCAGGAGGACGTGACGATCAGCCTGGGGGCAACGCTTTTTCCCCAGGACGGGCTCTCCTATACCGAACTGTTCCGGAAAGCCGACCAGGCGCTGTACAACGCCAAGCAGGCCGGAAAAAACCGATGGCGCGTGTACTGTCCATCCTCCTGCGTGCGTCCCTGATTCCCGTTTAGCCCGCTTTGTTTATGAATGAAGTGAAATCAGGGAACTCCTTCCATCCTGCCGCCCGGAAGCGAGCCGATTATTACGCGGAACGGGAAACAGGAAGCTACACTCCTGCCGGTTCTCTCGCGGCGGCTTTCGTTTGCCGCCTTCTAATATTGATAACAGTCTGAGCGTCCGGAAACAAACGGTTTCCGGACGCTTCTCTGTTTTCCCCCGTATTTCCGTATATCTTTTTCAGCGGGCTCTATGAAAATAGAACAAATGTTTGACTTTTTCGAAACTTTGTTCTATACTGGGAATATCAACGACCGGGAGGCGCCGTTATGGACCTGATGGACAAGCTCAGCATACTCACCGACTCCGCCAAATACGACGCCGCCTGTACCTCCAGCGGCTCCGATCGGGCGGGCAGGGACGGCATGATCGGCAGCGCGAACAGCGGCGGCATCTGCCACAGCTTCGCCGCGGACGGACGGTGCATCTCCCTGCTCAAGGTACTGATGACCAACTACTGCATCTACGATTGCCAATACTGCGTCAACCGCTGTTCCAACGACGTACCCCGCGCCGCTTTTACGCCGGAGGAGCTGGCGAATCTCACGATGGAATTTTATAAGCGGAACTACATCGAAGGGCTGTTCCTCAGTTCCGGCGTGATGCGGAACCCCGACGCGTCGATGGAACGGATGTGCCGGGTACTGGAGCTTCTGCGGGGGGAATACCGTTTTAACGGCTACATCCACGCCAAGGCCATCCCCGGCTGCTCGCCTGAGCTGGTGACCAAGCTCGGGATGCTCTGCGACCGGATGAGCGTGAATATCGAACTGCCCAGTGAACAAAGCCTGCGGGTGCTCGCTCCCAACAAAAGCAAGGAGTCCATTCTTCGCCCGATGACGGCGATCCGGGATACCCTGCGCCAGAACAAGGAAGAGCTGGCGGTCTTTCACAACGCCCCCACCTTCGCTCCCGCCGGTCAGGCGACCCAAATGATCATCGGCGCCACGCCGGACACCGACTGGCAGATTCTTCGGCTGAGCGAAGGGCTGTATAAGCAATACCGCCTCAAACGGGTGTTTTACTCCGCCTATATCCCGGTGGGAACCAACGCCCTGCTGCCGCGGGACCAGCCCCCGCCCCTCCTGCGGGAGCACCGGCTGTACCAGGCCGACTGGCTGATCCGGCTGTACGGCTTTAAAGCGGGGGAACTGCTCAGCCGGGAACAGCCCTCCCTCGACCCTATGCTGGACCCCAAATGCGACTGGGCTCTCCGCCATCTTGACGTTTTCCCGGTGGAGGTCAACCGCGCCGACCGGGAGCTTCTTCTGCGGGTGCCGGGGATCGGACTGAAATCCGCCGAGCGCATCCTGACCGCCCGGCGTGCCGGAAAGCTGACCTTCGACGACCTGAAAAAAATCGGCGTGGTTCTCAAACGGGCCGTTTATTTTATCACCTGCCGGGGACAGCTGTATCCCGGCGTGCAGCTGTCCCCATCCTTCATTTACCAGAACCTGACCGCCGACACCCGCCGCAACCCCCGGGACCTGCCCTTTACCCCCGGCGCGGAACAGCTCTCCCTGTTTCCGCCGCCCTCCATCCCGGCGCTGTCCAGCAGGATGGGAAGCGGCCCCGCCCTGCCCGGCGCGCCGGATTCCTCGAAAGGGGGCGCGCTGCCGTGGTCGATTCCGGCTATGTGATCACCGACCGGCCGGGGGAATCGGACGAGGTGATCCTGCAATACGACGATACCCTGGAGGGGCTGCTCACGGCGATTTTTGATTCCTATGCCTACAGGCCCGCGCCCATTGCCGTCGTCGGACAGCAGCACCAGCAGCGGCTCGGCGCCCGGTATGCGGCGGTGGAGACCGACGCCGCCAAGGCGGAGCGGGTAATCGCCGGCATCCGGAAAAAAATCGGCCCGGACGGATACGGGCCGATATGGAACGCATTTCTCTCCTGCGATCCGGACAAGGGGAACGTGATCTATCAATATGTCCGGCTGGGAATGCGGATCGGCTCTACTGTCCGGCTGCGGATCACCGATCCCCGGGTGATGGCGCTGGATAAGCTCGCCAGCCTTGCCCCCAAGGAGGCCCGCTTTCTCCTGCAGTTTCTCCGCTTCGCCCGGATGGATAACGGGGTTTACTACGCCCGCATTACCCCGGACAACGACGTGGTGGCCCTGCTGATGCCGGATTTTGCCGACCGGTACCGCGCCATGCCCTTCCTGATTCACGACGTGAACCGGCAGCTCGCCGGAATTTATGACACAAAAGAGTGGTATCTCACCACCACCGAAAATTTTACCCTGCCCGACTGCGCGGAGGATGAGAAGCATTTCCAGCAGCTTTGGAAGCGCTTCTACGACGCGGTGGCCATCCGGGAGAGAACCAACCTCCGTCTCCGCCGCCAGCATATGCCGCAACGGTTCTGGAAAAACATGGTGGAGATGACCTCGCTGGATACCGCTCCGCCCACGCTGCTCCCCACCGACGTCAGCCGCGCCGCCGTGGACTCCGGCGTAGTCACCCCGCCGCCGGTTCTTCCAAGGACGGAAACGGCCAAGCCGCTTGCTTCCGGCTCCCCCTCTTCCCCTTCTCCGACGCTTCCCGTCGGGAAGGAACCGTCTTCGTAAATCCGCGCGGCGGGCAATCCAGCCGGATAAGGCATATAGGCGGCATAAAAGGTGATACGCGGAAAGATATAAAACCAAAAAGCCATAAAAACGCGGCGGGTTTTGCTGCGCGGAGTGGGGAACCGGGCACCATGCTCCGGCGTTTTCCCCCGCGGCAAGCTTTAAAGTTGATCGATTTTCTCCTTTCCTTCGACATTTTTTATAATCTAAAACGCGGCGGGAATCCCGCCGCGTTTTACAATCCGTATATTTTTCTGTATTTTATACTTTTAAAGGTCCAAAAAAGCCTTCAACTCTGCGGCCTTGTCGGTTTTTTCCCACGCCACGCCGAGATCCTCCCGCCCGATGTGGCCGTAAGCAGCCAGCGGCCGATAGATCGGACGGCGCAGGTCTAACTGCCGGATAATCGCAGCCGGGCGGAAGTCGAAAACCGCCGACAGCGCTTCGGCAAGCCGGTCATCCGGCACGATACCGGTGCCGCTGGTATCCACCAGCACCGACACGGGATGCGCCACACCGATCGCATAGGCGAGCTGAACCTCGCAGCGCTTCGCCAAGCCGGCCGCAACCACGTTTTTGGCGGCGTACCGCGCCATATAGGTAGCGGAACGGTCGACCTTGGTCGGGTCCTTGCCGGAGAACGCGCCGCCGCCATGCCGGGCATAGCCGCCGTAGGTGTCCACGATGATCTTCCGTCCGGTGAGACCGCTGTCCCCCTGCGGGCCGCCGACCACGAAACGGCCGGTGGGGTTTACGAAAATCTTGGTGTCCGCATCCAACAGCGCCGCGGGAATGACCGGCCGGATCACCCGCTCGATCACATCCTGCCGGATGGTTTCGAGAGGGACCGCCTCGCTGTGCTGGGTGGAGACCACCACCGCCTCCACCCGCACCGGGGTATGACCGTCGTACTCCACCGTAACCTGGGTTTTCCCGTCGGGGCGGAGATAGGGAAGCTCCCCGGTCTTCCGCAGCTCAGCCAGCTGCCGGGCCATTTGGTGGGCCAGGGAAATGGGCAGCGGCATCAGCTCGGGCGTTTCGTCGCAGGCGAAGCCAAACATCATCCCCTGGTCGCCCGCGCCAGTACGGTCCAGATCGGCGCCGGCGTTCCCACGGATTTCCAGCGCTTCGTTCACCCCCATGGCGATATCGGGGGACTGCTCGTCGATTGCGGTCAGCACCGCGCAGGTGTCCCCGTCAAAGCGCTGCTCCGCATTATCGTAGCCGATCTCCCGGATCACCTGACGGGCAATTTTGGGAATGTCGACATAGCAGGAGGTGGATATCTCCCCCATCACCAGCACCAAGCCGGTGGTCGCAATGGTTTCGCAGGCGACATGCGCATTTTCATCCTGTGCGAGGATCGCATCCAGCACCGCGTCCGAAATTTGGTCGCATACTTTGTCGGGATGCCCCTCGGTCACCGATTCCGATGTAAAAAAGCGTCTTTCCATCGTTGTTCTCCTTTCGGGTTTGTCAGGTCGGGAAACGATCTCCGTTTCCTGCAAAAAACGCGCCGTGCGGCAGCACGGCGCGTCACCACCTCATCTGCCGGCCGGTTGGCCGCAGGATTTGGCACCTTGCCCCCGCTTCCGCGGGCTTCGGCAGGTTGCCGGGCTTCACAGGGCCTGTACCCTCCGCCACTCTTGATAAGGAACTATTTAGTTAAAGAATTAATTTTTATTTTATCATGGATTTGCCAAAAGGACAAGCGTTTCAAGAAAATTTCCTAACTTACCTAAAAGCAGGAACACCCGGCGGTTTATCCCTGTGTAAGGTAGCGATTTTTCTTCAGGAAGGGACTCAGCGCCTTGAACAAAATCCCGGCCAAAATGCAGTTCGCCGCCGACTTGATCAGGTTCATGGGGATGATACCCGGCAGCATCAGGGCCATCACCACGTCGTGGGGAACGCCGAAAGCATGAACGGTGAAAATCAGGTTCATGGGAATCATCACCAGCGTCATGGCCAGGGAACCGAGCGCCATCCCCACCGCCATCCGCGGCAGGCCGGGCTTGCGGCGATAAATCTCCCCCACCAGCACCACCATGGCGCCGGAGGCGACAAAATGCATAACGAAACCGACCCAGCCGTTCACTCCCAGCACAAACGCCTGCACCAGGGAGACCACCAGCAGAATCAACAGCCCCGGCAGGGTACTAAACAGCAGAGCGCCGATTAACACCGGCACATCCGCCATATCGTATTCGATAAAGCTGACGGCGGGGATGATAGGAAAGTGCACCAATACCACCAGCACCACGGCAATAGCAGCCAGCATTCCCATCTGGGCGAGCGCGACGACATTGAACTTTTTCATGGAAAACCATCCTCTTTTCCGGCGTTTCGCGGCGCAAAAAGTCCCATGGCGGACGGCGGAAAGCCGTCCCGTCATGGGACGAAACATACGCATTGCTGCGCACGTCTTCTTTCATCCGGACTGACCGCACTGCTGCGGAATACCGTCGGCTTTGGAATCTCACCAAATCGGCCCGGCGGCTGCATCACGCCGGGTTCGCGGGCTGCAGAAGCCTTTGCTCCCTCACCGCCGGTGGGGAATCGCACCCCGCCCCGAAGACAACCTGTTCTATTTTGCCCGGCAGGCAATCTCTGCCGGAACGTCTCTTATATTACCGCGCTTATTCCCGGATGTCAAGAGCGTTTGGAAAGAAATCGAAGCCGCCGCTGTACGTGTACAAACAGCGGCAGGCTGTCTTAAGCTGAGGAGACCGCCCGGACGAAAGGGGAACGGGGCTCCTCTGAAAAAACGGGGTGAATACGCCGGACAAATGGGTTAACCGGCGTTGTAATATCTCAGCATGGCATGCGCCGCCCGCACCACCTGCGCGCAGTCGGCGTTATACAGCGGATACGCGTGCGTCGCGCCCGGTCCCGCCGCATAAGCGTCCATATAGTCGTTCACCCGTCCGACGTCGCCGACCAGCGCGGCCGCGTAGGGCAGAACGCCCCAGTAAAAGACATCCGGGATGTCCAGGTCTTCCCAGTTGTGGCCGCTCTGCCCGGTGGACCAGTGGGAATTGAAATTGTTCCATATCCGTTTGGCCCGGTTGCCGTCCGCCGGGATCAGTCCGCAGGTGATCGCAAAGGCCTGGCAGGTCGAGTCGGCATAAAAGGTGTTCCAGCTGAAGGCCGCCGGGTAAAGCGAAGAGGTACAATAGCTGACATAATACCCACCGGATTCCTTCCACAGTACGGATTCCACCTTGGCGGCGAGCTGGCTGCGGCCGGTTGTGATCTGGCTGAGTTTGGATTCGGCGGCGCTTCGCTCCTCCGTTCCCGCCGCGTAATAGGGGATCAGTACCTGCTCATAGATTGCCGCCGCACTGCCCAAGCCCTCGTACACCTCGGCGTTATCCATCAGATACTGCACGGCATAGTCCGGCGTGGCATTGGTCAGGCCGTCGTACATGGTGGCGAAGATCGCCCCCGTGATCCGCCCGATCTCCGATGCGTGGGCGGTCAGATAGGCGGCGTCCCCCGTCTCCTCATAATACCGCCACAGCACCGAGAGGAACAGCGCGGCATAGGAGTCGGTGGAATCGTATTGCTCCACGCCCTGGCCATTGGTGGACACCGTCTCCGACACGACGGTGTTGTTCGCGCCGGCGGTAATGATATAGTCGTAAATCGTTCCATCCACCCCGTTGCGGTCGGTGACCGCCGTGTTCAGATGGGCGAAGTGCCAGTCCATATAGTCCTTTACCTGCGGCGCATAGACGCTCCCGCTTTCCAGTAAGGCCAGGCAGGTGATTTCCGCGAAATAGGGATTGATCTTCCGCTGATTGGTGTCGTTGGTCATCCCGATTGCGCCGTTTTCCAGCTGCAGGGTGAGAAGCCACGCCGATTCCTGCTGGATCAGATTCCGGTAAAAGGCGATGCGGGAATTGACGTCCAGCACGAGTGTCACCTGGTCCAGCATCACAGTCCAGTTGATACCGATCAAGGTGATCCGCACGTCGATCACATCGGCCGGCAAAACGGCGGTCGCCGTCACCTTCTGGAAGGTCTCGTTCAGCGTCTGGGCGCCGGTCTGGGTGAGCGTCACTGCGGTGTATTCGCCGTTATCGGCGGTCTTTACTTCAACCCGGACGCTGCCGGTTAAACTGAAAAAGCCGGTCGCCGCCTGGAAGCTCAGCTCCAGCGCGGTGGCGATCATTCCCTGCGGAGCGTACCGCACCCAGCCTTCCTCATGGTCGGTTTTGCTGATGACTGACAGCCCGGACTCCGGGTGGTTGGGGAATACCTGAAGGTTGTCTGAATGCGAAGTGGTCTTGTTCAGGGCAGCGCAGTCATCCGTGAAGGCGCTGGATGGTTCCGTTTCCCCGGCCAATACGGACCCGGGGGGAACGGCGCAGGTCATAAAGACGATTGCCAGAACTGCTGCCAGACAGCGGTGGAGCTTTCCTTTCAAAACGAATACCTCCCAAATTATATAAAATTTTGTTGAGCCAGACTTATTTTCCCTGTTTTTTAACCTATACCGCCTATACCCCGCCTATACCAAACTATTCCCGGCCCATTTGGCAGTGTATATGATTCCTAAAAACAAGGAATTATATCTTTTTAATTTAATTATAACGACTGTATATGTCGTGTCAACGCCACAGAATTATCCCGATTTTTGGTTCCGGTATCGCCTGTTTTATAAAGTATAAAAAGAGAAATTGGCGAACGGGCTTTCGATCAAATTTTTATTGTTTTTTTGACAATCTTTTTCTTCTTTTGACGGTGGATTGTATTTCGGATGGAAATGCGCTATAATGAATCCGGCTTTGCCGTATTATCAGCAACAGGGAAGTCTCTTTTTTCCGGAAAACATCGTCCTGTTTTCCGAAGGCCGTTGAAAGGACTGGTTATTCCATGAAACATACCGCACATTCCGCGCATCGTTCGTATCCCTCCTCCGTCGCCGCCCGGGCGCTGGCGGCACTGCTTGGCGCAGCCTGCCTGCTCTCGCTGTCCGCCTGCGGCGGAAACACGCTGGGGCGGGGGGATTCCTCGTCCAGCAGCGGCGCCTCCGCCGGAGAAAGCGCCGCTGGGACAACAGCGGGCAATACCACATCCGGAACCGAAGCGCCCGCAGCAAATGTCAACCCCCTGACCGGCGTGGCCGATATTACTCCCGGTTCCTCCACCCGACCAGTTGCCGTTATGGTGGAAAACAGCTATACCGCCCGGCCGCAGTACGGGCTGGACAAGGCCGACCTGTTCCTGGAGGCGGAAACCGAGGGCGGCATCACCCGGATCATGGCGGTATTCGCCGGTTCCTCCCGCATCCCCGCTATGCTTGGGCCGATACGCAGCGCGCGAAGCCCTTTCGTGACGGTCGCGCAATCCCTCGGCGCGGTTTACTGTCATGCGGGCGGGAGCACGCTGGGGCTGGCCAACATCCAGAAATTCGGGCTGGACGATGTGAATTTCCTTTCCAACGCCGCGCAGGCCGGCTGGCGGGATAAGGGACTGCAGTCCCAACGGGGACAGGAGCACAGCCTGGTTTCCAGCGGGGAGAAAATCCAGGCCTTCATTCAGTCCAAGGGCTATGCAGCCAGCACCGGCAACCCTTCCCCCTTCACGTTTGACTCTCCCAAGGCCGGGAACGGGCCGGGCAGCAAGGCGCAGCTTTCCTTCTCCGGCGCGCAGCGGGTCTGCTTCCTGTACGACGAGGGGACCGGGCTGTACAAGAAAATGAACGGCAAACTGGATAACATGGAGCCTCACGTTATGATGGACGGCGCCCAGCTCACCGCAACCAACGTCATCATTATGTACGACGAAAAATACAACGAGGACGACGCGCACATCAATTTCCGTCTGAACGCGGGCAGCGGCGTGCTCCTCACCAAGGGGACCAGCCGGAACATCCAGTGGAAACGGACCGCCGGCAGCCTGTCCTTCACCGAAGAGGACGGCGGCGCCCTGTCGGTGAATCCCGGCAAAACCTATATTTGCCTGGTAACCAAGGGAAACGCCGGCGCAACCATTCTTCAGTAGGCGCTGGCGGGTATGCAGACAGGCTGATGGTACGAAAAAGAAAGGACGGCGCTTTGCGCCGTCCTTTCTTTATGTATCACAGAAAACAATCCGTCCGCCGGTGTTACCGGTACTGCGTCAGCACCCGGCGGTAAAACCCGACCGCCCGGGCGAGGGCCTCCACGCCGAGGTTCTCATCCCGTCCGTGCATGGCGGCGAGCTGCTGCGGCGTCAGGACGGTCGGCCCGAACCGTACCACACAGGGGCAGATCGTGTTGTAGTGCCGCGAATCGGTGCCGCCAAGCATCACATAGGGGGCGGTCGGCGCTTCGGGGAAGACCTCCTCTATACAGCGGCGGACAAAACGGAAACGCTCGCTGCCCACATCGGTCAGCGGGGAACAGTCGGAGGAATACAGCACCTCCATCTCCAGACCGTACTTCTCCGCCCGCTTTTTCAGCGCGGCCAGCGATGCGTCCCGCGCCTGATGCAGCATGAACCGCAGGTTGGCGGTCACGCTGGCCGATTCCGGGATGACATTGGGCGCGCCGCTCCCCTGCGCCATGGTGAAGGCGCAGGTGGTTTTCAGCAGGGCGCCCGCCTGCCCGCTCACCATCGGCATCACCAATTTCAGCAGCGGGGCGAACAGCCACAGGTTTCCGAACAGCAGCCGAAAGGGGAAACGCATCGACGGCGCCAGCTCCCGGAACATGGTCCGCACCGGCGGAGTGAATTTCTTTTTAAAGGGGGAATGGGTCTCCACATCATGAACAAAGGCGGCCAGCCGGACCAGCGGGGTGCCCTTCGGCGGGGTGCTGGAATGCCCGCCGTTCGATTTGGCGGTGAAACGCACGTCGGCGTAGCCCTTTTCCATAATGCCGATCATGGCGAAATTCCCGCTGAGGCCGGGCATCGGCGCGTTGATGACCGCTCCTCCCTCGTCGATCACAAGGTCAAGCTTTATCCCCTGCTTTTTCAGATACTCCACCGTATTCGGCGCGCCGTCTCCCATTGTCTCCTCGTTGTTGGAGCTGGCGATATACACGTCGCAGGGCGGGACGAAGCCCTCCTCCAGCAGCTCCTCCACCGCCGAAAACAGGGCGCAGAGGGAACCCTTGTTATCCATCGCGCCCCTGCCCCAGACGCAGCCGTCCGCGATCTCTCCTCCAAAAGGCGGATGCTTCCACTCGCCGGTCGCCTCCACCACATCCGAATGGGCGAGCAGCGCCACCGCGCCGCGGGAGGGATCCTTCCCCTTCCATTTCAGCAGCAGCGCATCCCCGATCAGGGTCTGCTCCAGCTCCGCGTGGACGCGGGGAAACAGCTCCGCAAGCGTCTCCCGCATTCGGACGAATTTGGCCGACGTGTCCTCCCCCTTGGGATTCACCGTCTCACACTGGATCAGGCGGGAGAGCGCTCCGGCATAAGCATCCGCCCTCTCCCTCGTCTGCGCTTCTACCGGGGCCGCGGCCGACGAGGGTTTCTTCCCGATCAGAACCGCATGGACGCAGGCGATCAGAAGCAGAAGGACAAGCAGCCCCAACAGGCAGAGCAAAACAATTCCTACGACCGGCATACCGATCCCTCCTAAATCTTATTCTTTTTATACAGCAGCCGGGCCACCGCGATGGAAATCACCGCCGAAATCGGCACCAGGATCGCCACCTGATTGGCGGCGGACGGCGCCAGCAGGCAGAGCACGGTCATCGACACAAAGGGCGCGACCGCCACCAGCGGCGTTTTGGAGAAATATTTATATCCCAGCGCGCCGAACAGGGCGGGCACCACGCAGTTGAAAGCCGGCTGCAGGCTCTCGTTTTGCAGAATCGGGGTCAGCGGAACCAACAGAACCACACCGATAATCAGGATCACACAGGTCACCAGCGCCGACGCCGCCACCGACAGGGTGGAGATGATCTCGTTTTCCTTGGTGCCGTACTCGGTTCCGACGATCTCCCGAGCGTTCATGCAGCAGGGGATTTTCAGGTTGGTGAGGTTGCCGGTGACAAACGCGAGATAGGTCGCCCCGGTGCCGAGCATGGGAGCGTATGTAATTACCTCGACGATACTGGAGGGCAGGTAGATGATGCAGATGCCCGCCGCCCCCGCCAGCAGGCCCTTCAGGCTGGGGGACGCCTGGAAATACAGCGCCGCAAAAAGCGGCACCAGCAGCATCATGCAGATCGCGATCCCGGTCCATATCCGTCCGTACCAGTGCATCTGGTCGTCAAAATCCCGCTGTTTTTTATTCATTGCATTCTTCGCCATATGCTCAGCCTCCTATCGCGGGCAGAATGACCGACTGGTACAGGATGGCCGACGCCATCCCCAGGATCATGCTGAAGGAAAGGGAAAAGCTCTCCAGCCACTTCTGCCCCTTTTTCTCGGTCAGCCAGGTGAACAGTGCCATAAACAGCGCCGACACCGCAATCACGATCAGGCTGGTGAAATCGCCGGAGCGGGTATCCGCGAAACCGGCACCGATGAAAGCGCACACCATGCCGACGAACATCGCGTTGAACAGGATGGTTCCCCAACGGTTATCCTTCTGTGAAACCCTGTTCAGGGTCTTTTGATACCGTTTCAGCCCAAAGATACAGAACAGCCCGCCCCAGATGATGCCGATGGTCATCACGAAAATCACGGTGACAAACGCGTCCCCGTTCATCTCCGCCGCGGAAAGGCCGGAAAGCCCCGCCGCCTGCGCGCCCACGTCGGCGGCCATCGTCTCATAGTGCAGCGCGCCGATCACCGACAGCCGCAGCCACGGAATCGGGATGCCCAGCGATCCCGCCAGGGTAATCACCCCGATCAGGATACCGATCGACGGAACGATCGTAAAGGTAACGCTCGACGTGATCGCCTTGTGCATCTTCTTTTTGTCGATTCCGATTTTCACGCCCTCACGGTACGCCTTCACGAAAAAAACCACCGCCATCAGCATCACGAACAGGATCACCGCCCCGGCGATCAGATACATTACGCCGGAGTTCGCTTTGCTCAGGAAATTTCCCATACCTCTGCCCCTTTCTGTTTTTTCGCGGACTCGCGGACTTGTATACAGTCCGCCGCTCCGCAAAAAAGGGCGGGCTGCCGCCCGCCCTTTTCAGGCAACGCCGATCCGGGCCGCCCCTTCAGGGGGAGCTGGCCGGATCCTTTGCCTGTTATTATATCACACCCTGCGCGTCAAAGTAAAGGAGAGCGCTTCAAAATCCGCCATAAAATACGGCGTCGCCAGCCCGGCGTACATCAGCTCGTCCCCGCCGAAATCCCCGTCCAGCTCGTCGATATGGTACACCGCGTCCGGGTCGAGGCCCTGGAGCCTGATCACCCGCGCCGGCCCGGCCGGGGTCGTCAGCCGCCGGACATATACCGCGAACGCCCGGCTTCGGTCGGGGGAGACGAACATCCATGCCGCATCGTCCGCACCGGCGGCCGCATCCCCTTCAAAGGGGCTGGCCAGCCGGTAGAAATCGCCGGCCGCCACCAAATTGTTCACCCGGCGGTAACAGGCGGTCTGTTCCGCAATGGCGGCCCTCTCCTCCCCCGACAGCGAGAGGGGATTCAACTCATAACCGAAGGAGGCGCTCATCGCCACCAGCCCCCGCGTGCGGAACGGCGTAACCCGCCTCACCTGATGGTTCGGCACGGCCGAGACGTGGGCGGTCATGCAGCGGGGCGGATAGACCATCGAGGTGCCCGCCTGAATCTTCAGCCGTTCGATTGCGTCCGAATCGTCGCTGGTCCACACCTGAGGCATATAATACAGCAGCCCGGCGTCGAACCGGCCGCCGCCGCCCGAACAGCCCTCAAAAATCACCTGGGGGAACCGGGAAGTCAGGTCGTCCAGCAGAGAATACAGCCCCAGCATATAGCGGTGGAGCAGCTCCGGCTGCCGGTCGGCGGGCAGGCCCGCCGAATACTGGTCGGTAATATGCCGGTTCATATCCCATTTCACATAGAAAATGTCGTTTTCCGCGAGGATGCCGCCGATGGTTTCCTTCAGGTATGCCACCACCTCGGGACGGGAAAGATCCAGCACCAGCTGATCACGGCCGGTGCAGAAGGGCCGCCCCTCCTTTTTGATCGCCCAATCGGGATGGGCTCGGTACAGCTCGCTGTCCTCCGACACCATTTCCGGCTCAAACCAGAGGCCGAAGTTCATCCCGTTGGCATGGCAGCAGTCGATCACCGGCTTCAGCCCGCGGGGGAGCTTCTTCCGGTTGATGAACCAGTCGCCGAGGGAGGTGGTGTCGTCGTTCCGATGGCCGAACCAGCCGTCGTCCAGCACAAAGGTGTCGATCCCCAGCCCCTTGCAGCTTTCGATCAGGGCGCAGAGCTTTTCCTCGTCAAAATCAAAGTAGGTCGCTTCCCAGTTGTTGATGACAATGGGGTTGGGACGCACGGTCTCCTTTACCCGGCCGAGATGGCCCCGGAATACCCGGTGAAAATTCCGGGACATCCGTCCCAGCCCTTCGGCGCTGTAGGTCAGCACCGCTTCCGGGGCGGTAAAGGTTTCTCCCGGCTCCAGCTTCCAGGAAAAGTCGAAAGGATTCAGCCCGATCTGCACCCGGGTGACGTTGAAGCTGTCCACCTCGGCGGAGGCGATGAAATTGCCGCTGTAGATCAACGTCAGGCCGTATACCTCGCCCGTTGTTTCGTCCGCATTCGGCGCGGCGAGGGCGAGAAACGGGTTCATCTGGTGGCTGGACGCGCCCCGGCGGCTTTCCAGAGCCTGCATTCCATGCCGGAGGGGAACGCGCTCCACCTGCCGCTCCCGGGTATGGGCGCCGTACAGCCCGATCATGTCGTAATCCATGGAGGGCAGATCCACGCTGGCGCTCAGGGCACGGTTCACCCGTACTGTCTCCCCCGTATCATTGACGATCCGGGCATGCCGGGCGATCACATCGCTGTCCTCGTAAACAGTATAGCTCACCACCGCCTTCAGGCCGTTTGTCGGATCGGCCAGAGTGATTTCCAGCGTTCCATCCCCGCCGTCCAGCGAGGGAAGGCCGGGCAGGGCCGGCTTGTCCGGCCGAATGGTGTGGGAAACGTATTGCAGGTCGAGCAGGCGGCTGCCGTCCGGGAAAGCGGCCTCCAGCGCCGGGGCGCGGTAATCCCCGCCGCCGTAAACCGGGTATTCCGCCGGAAACAGGTCCAGGCTGTGCTCCCGGTCGGGCGCGCCCGGCCAGTTGGGGGAAAATCCCGAGCCGTACGCCCGATGCAGGCGGGTCAAATCGACCGGGCGTAGCCGCCGTCCCCAGTACTCGTGAAAAAGATATCCCCCGTCGTATACCCGCAGGATATATGACGTGTGCGCGGTATCCAGCTGGAAGGTGCGGGTCTCGCTTTGATAACTGATCGGCATGGTGCGCCATCCTCTCTCGTGTTATTCTGAAACGCTTCGCCCTGTCTGTTTTCGGCGGGCGACGGTATCCGTTGGTCAACCGGCCGTTGCCTGTATTGTACAATGCCGGTTCTCTCCGTGACAAGGGGGTATCGTCCAGTCTCCGAATTTTCGTCCGGTTGCCGGACAACGCCCCGTTTTTGCCGGATGCTTTTGACATTTTCCCTCCGTTTCTGACCCGACTTTTCCCAAAAAGGCAAAAATGAAAAATAGGGGTTGCAAAATCAGGCGGTTCGGTGTAAAATAGTGTAGCTTTCCAATCGGCGGTTATTCCTTCTGTAAGGAGAAATACCGTCCTGCGGATGGAAACCGTCAAATAGATATACCCGCCCGTGGCGAAGCTGGATATCGCAGCAGATTCCGATTCTGAAGGCCGGGGGTTCGAATCCCTCCGGGCGGGCCAAGGCAAAGCGCAAACTTTGATACAAAAACAGCCCTCCAAAATGGAGGGCTGTTTTTGTATCTATGCCCGAAGCCCCGCATTCATGCGAGTTTCGGGCTTTTTATTTTTTATGGCGAGTAGCGCGGCATCCCCAGATTCCCGCCGGTGGTATAGCAATCCGCCGGGAATGCCGGGAACGCCCTGATTTTTTACACATCTATAATAATAAGATAAAAGGCCGGGGTATCGCTGAAAAGTGTCCCCCGGCTCTTACTTTTTAACATATATTTTTAGGCCCGCTCGAAAGGCTCCCCACAGCCGCCGCATACCACGTTGGCCTCCCGCGTGGCCAAGATAAGGTATGGGCTAATCAATGTACTCGGTACAAAGGTTGACCTTCCGATATTTTTCGCCGCCGACATTCCATATTTTGTCGATGCTGCACCAGCCATAGGCTTCGCGCCCTCCGTCCGGCGATACGATGATGGCTGGACGGAGCCGCTTCCCCACCGTAAAAGTGCTGGTTGAACAGGTCGAATATTTCTTCGGTTTTCCTTACGATTTTATATATTTGCAGCATGATTGCGTCTTCCTCAAAAATATGCTTGATGTATGTCACAGCTTACACACCACAGCCAAAAAAGCAAGGCTGAAAGGTAAAAAATCTTTTTAAATGCTCGAACTATACGAATATTTCAACTGTTTTTTGGTTTTCTTCTGGATACGGTACAATGTACAGGAAAAACTAATCCCAAAACGAATAGGGAGGAAAAAGATGAAACGAAAAAAAATAGAGGTTGAGACGCTCGCGACATTTGAGCGTTTCCTAATGGATGAAGAAAAAAGCGGCGCTACGGTAGAGAAGTACCTGCGGGACGTGCGGCGCTTTATTGACTTTGCAGCAGAGCGAATAGTAGATAAGACTCTTACCAAGGAATACAAAGAGGTCCTTCGCGGGGAGTATGCCGTTGCCAGCGCGAATTCCATGATTGCCTCTCTCAACAGCTTTCTTAAATTTGTGGGCTTACCGGATTGCTGTGTACGGCAGTTTAAGGTGCAGCGACAGACCTATTGCTCAGAAGAAAAAGAACTAACCCGGGAGGAATATGTCCGGTTGGTAAACGCTGCGAAAGCAAAGGGTAACGAACGGCTGAGCCTGCTGATCGAAACCATCTGCGGCACCGGAATTCGTGTAAGCGAACTGCAATATATTACGGCGGAGGCTGCAAAGCGCGGGGAAGCGGTCGTAGACTGCAAGGGTAAAACCAGAACCGTTTTTATTCCCGCCCGACTGCAAAAGAAATTACTTCATTATGCCGAGAATCAAAGGATTACAACAGGAGCTTTGTTTATCACCCGTACAGGAAAACCGATAAACCGCTGCAATATCTGGCGGGAGATGAAATCGCTATGCGAGCGTGCTGGTGTGAAGCCGGGAAAGGTGTTTCCCCATAATCTGAGACATTTATTTGCAAGGACGTTCTACGGAATCGAACGGGATATCGTCAAGCTGGCGGATATTTTAGGACACAGCAGCATTAACACAACACGGATTTATATTGTTGCCACCGGCAAAGAGCACAAACGGAAAATAGACGCGATGCGATTGGTTTTATAGTAAAAAAATAACCGATACAGAGTGCATCGGCAACGTAATGTTGATTATGTTGATGGGCTATTAAATAAAAAAGCACATAATTCCCGTTATGTTGTTTTGTTGCCAATCTGTATAGTACATAATGTTGATTATGTGATAATAAAACCGAATACACTATATAATTCCCGGTGTAAATATCAAAATTATGGCACAAAAAATCAAGCCCTTTGGTTTAAGAAAAAACAATCAAAGGAAGGGCTTTGTTTTTATGCCATAATATTGGTAACTTTTGTTGCAACTAGGATAATTTGACGTGCAGTAAGCATTGACTTAAAAGATATTGTCTGTTATAATTTTTGATGTGTGTAAGTGGTTACTAATTTCTTGGATGCTTACATACGACATAACGGGAATTATGTTGAAAAGGTAGCTGAAAATCTATGGAAAAGCCAACAAATAGGGAGATGCTTCTAGACACAACGATGCGTATCGTGGCCGAGGGAGGGATGCTCTCTTTTTCCATGCGGCAGGTGACGAAAGCTATCGGCGTATCAGAATCTTTAATTTACCGGCATTATGGAACAAAGGAAAATCTGCTTTTTCAGTGTTTCCAAAGCGTGGACCGGCAGATTGCCGATCTATTTACGGATGAGCGGCTACCGGTGATAGCGTCAGAAAAAGAATTATATGAATACATACGCGGCTTATGGATGAGGTATTTTTCCTTTCTGATCCAAAACAGTTACAAGACGCTCTATTATTTTGAGTACCGTGATTCGCCCTACATTGCAACGATTCTTACAGACACCGAGAAATACGGAACGCTTTCGGCGCAGACCTATTTTAATAATTTTGTCGATATCTCTGAAGCAATTGATAAAGCCTATCATGTTTTTGATAAAGTCAGCGCCGGCCATCTTTGGACGTATATTCTGGATGTTACCGGTATTTTTGCAAAACGGGTCATACGGGGGAAACTACCGGGAAATGCAGAAAGCTGTGAAAGTATGTGGCGGTTGTTCTATGCGGGATTGTCCGGGCTTTTCTGAGATTCATCCCTTATACGGAATCCGGTAAAGGAGACATTTATGAAGGATAAAGAATTGAGAAAACTGAGCCGGAAAGACCTTTTAGAGATGCTGCTCGCGCAAAGCCGGGAAGTGGAGGCGCTGAAGGAGCAGCTGAAAAAATCGAGCGAAAAGTTGGAAGACAGGCGGATCATGATCAACAACGCCGGTTCCATTGCCGAGGCCTCCCTGCGGCTGAACGGCGTGTTTGAAGCGGCCCAAAAGGCGGCTGAACAATATATGGAGAACCTGCAAAGACAGGCGGAAATATGCGCCGAGATGGAGCGGGAGAGCCGTGACAGGGCGGAAAACTTGCTTTCCGAGACAAAGAGGAAATGCCGCGCGATGGAAAGCGAAACACAGAAAAAGTGTGATTTCATGGTGAAAATCGCACAGGAACAAGCTCAAAAATACTGGGATAATGCATTGGCAAAGGCAGCGCATCTGGAGGAAGCGCAGACCGGACTGAAAGAGCTGCTTAACTACTCCGGCTTTGGGCGGAAATAAGGTGAGCCCATGAAGAAGAAAGTCCCGCAAACGATTCCGGATATACCTCAGCTGGAGGCAGAACTGAAGCGCGTGCAATATCGACTTCGGTATAAAACCGTACTTCGCAGTACGATATACACCTTGATTACCGTGGCGGCTGTAGCCGTCTTGGTGGCTACCCTTTGGATGCCGGTGCTTCAGATTTACGGCCGCTCCATGACGCCGACACTGAGCGACGGAAACATCGTCGTATCGGTAAAAACCGGCGACTTTCACAGCGGAGATATTATCGCATTTTATTACAACAACAAAATTCTCATCAAGCGCGTCATCGCCGGAGCCGGCGATTGGGTGGACATTGAGGACGACGGCACGGTTTATGTCAACGGTGAACAGCTGGAGGAACCGTATCTTACGGAAAAAGCGCTCGGTGACTGCAATATAGAAATGCCGTACCAAGTGCCGGAGTCCCGTCTGTTTGTCATGGGAGATCACCGCAGCGTGTCGGTGGATTCCCGCAGCACGGCGGTGGGCTGCGTTGCAGAGGAGCAGATTGTTGGAAAAATTATCTTCCGGGTCTGGCCGTTGAACGAATTTGGAAAGGTCGAATAACTATATATGATTTTATTGAGCTTGCTATTTCTGTTTTCAGAAAGGAGGGCATAACGGGATGAAAAATGAAAATCAGATGCATTCGCTCAAAGAGCGAATTAAGAGTAAAAGGCGCCGGAAATGGTATTATACGGTTTCGGTCACGATGGTTGCCGTTGTTGTTTTCTGCACCGTTTATGCCCTCATTCTTCCTGCGATTACACTCGAGAAAAGGCAGGCGGTGCTGGACTGCCCGCTGAGCGTCCATCAGCACACGGCGGAATGCCGTGACAAAAACGGGACGCTGAGCTGCGGACAGGCGGACTTTGTGATTCATACGCACAATGAAAGCTGTTATAACGCCGATGGCACACTGGTCTGTAAACTGCCTGAGATAGCGGAGCACAAGCATACCGATGATTGCTATCAGACCGAAAAAACGCTGGTCTGCAAGGAAACGGAAGCACCGCATACGCACAATGAAAGCTGTTACAATGCGGAAAACGAGCTTGTCTGCGAGCTGTCTGAGATGGCGGAGCACAAGCATACCGATGATTGCTATCTGACCGAAAAAACGCTGGTCTGCAAGGAAACGGCCGTGCTGCACACCCATGACGACACCTGCTATGACGAAAACGGGACGCTGAGCTGCGGTATGCTTCAGGTCACCGAGCATGTGCACGGCGACGCGTGCTTTCAGACAGTAGAACAGGCAGCGGCGTCCGGACTTCAGCCTGCCGCGATGCCGGCGGCGGATACAAACGCAACCTGGGGCTACAACGAAGACGGCTCCATCTTTTGGACGGAGAACGGAACGACGAAAACGGCAAACCGGATTTACACTGCCTCCGCCCCGGGAACCGTCATCAATCTGTTTGATTACTGGATTACGGATGGCCGGTATGATTCGGATAAAAGGCCCGCAACTGCCAACGGAGGAATCAATAACGGTCACGCGTTCAGATTCTCGCGCGGCGAAGAGTTTTCTGAGGAACTGAACTACTGGGTCGGGGCAAATAAGAATCCCCTGCAGGGAATTGTAGAAAGCAAGCTGAGCAGCAGCGGATACCCTGTCCTGTCCGGGAATTACCCTGTGAGCGGCTATGATTCAGAAGAATCTCTGGAATACCTGTTCAATCCCAATGTAGCGCATGAAGGCAAGAGCTCGTACAGAAATGTCAGTGGGCTGCTCGCGATAGACGGCGACGGCTACTACTCCTTTGACAGCGATAAGCATATGGCGGAGCTTGACGAAAAAAGCAACAGCTTCAGGGTTTACGATCAGCCTCGCAATAGCGGAGGGTTTTACCCCTTTAATCAGGCGCCGCAAATTATGACCAGCGCCAAGGATGCCGATGAGGTGAACCACTATTTCGGCATGACCATCACGACCAGATTTATTCAGCTGAACGGCGGACATACCGATAGCACAGAAGATGTGGATATGGTATTTGATTTCAGCGGTGACGATGACGTTTGGATTTTCGTTGATGATGTGCTGGTAGGTGACGTGGGAGGGATCCATGATGCCAGCGCGGTAAGCATCAATTTTGCTACCGGTGAGGTAAGCGTGCAGGTCAATGCCGGAGGCGAAGAAGCGCTGGAGACAACGCTGTACAAGCAGTATCAACTTGCCGGTAAAGAAAAGGACGTAGCATGGGAAACAATTGGAAACGATCAAAAGATCTTTGCCGACAATACGTCCCACACACTGAAATTCTTTTATCTGGAGCGCGGTAATTACGACTCCAATATACAGTTGAAATACAACCTGACCGAGATTCCGGCGAGCAGCATCAGTAAGGTGGATCAGTACGGCAACGCGGTACCGGGCGCAACCTTTACAGCGTATGCGGCAAATGAAAACTATGAAATGCTGGACAATAAGGGCGGCCAAGTGGTAGAAAACCTGCCGGAAGATTGGAAATACGACAACAACGGAAATATTGTGGACAGCGGTGGAACGATTCTCGCCCACGCCCTGTATACCGGCACCACCGGCGCCGACGGTATGATGATCTTTACCAAGGAGGATGGGAAACTATACTCCATTGAGGAGCTACAGAAGGATGTGCTCGGCAAGTATTTCATCCTTCGGGAAACCAAGATTCCGGAGGGGCACCGGATTGTGAATAAGGATGCGCATCTGCAGATCTGGGAGGGTGAGAGCCAGAGGATTATCAAGTGCGACAACACGCTCCAGTCCGGTGTCAGAGCATCCTCCAACCTGCAGATTACTGCCACGGATACTCTGTATCTGCGAAGGCCGTATAACAATCAATATACCGTTCAGTACTATAATACTGCTGACGGCACCTCCCAGGGTACTCTGTTCGCGGTGGTATTCCGGTATGTCGGTGCACTGAGTGACGACGGAGACATCCTTGAAAACGACAAAGAAGATGCATGGGTGCCGGTTTACGGCAACGACAAGTCGGGCTACTGGCAGGTTCCGCTGCCCGAGGAAGACGCGGAACCGACCCCCGCTCTGGCGGCCGCGCTGGAAGCGGCAAAGGAGTCGGCGAAAATGAACGGTATAAACAGCGTTGTTTTCCACCGTTCCACCGAAGGCTGTATGCAGTTGACCATGGAGCATCTTCCCGGTCACATTACCACCTATTACCGGATGTTGAGTACATCGGAGAAATTAAAGGCAAGATACACGGTCGCCTATTATTGGACCGATCAGAACAGCCTTGATCTGGCAGAGCCGGAGAACACCTACCGGGTATATACCTTTAAAGAGGCTGTGCCGGACGGCAGCTCATATAGCGGATTTGAACGCACCTTCGGCGCGAATATTCAGGTTCCGAACCTGATCAACAAGGTGTTTGTGCAGAAGATGGATGAAAACAATGCTCTGATCAATGGCGCGACGTTTGCCATCTATCCGGTGCAGCAGGAAACCAACGGCGATATATACTATCTGGAGGACGGGGAAAGGATTCTCTTCCCGAAAGAGGCGGTTCCCAATTCAACCACCGGCCATATCACTGTCGGGGATCGGACAATTAAGCCGCTGGCTGCCGACACCACAAGAACCTACGATGACGGCATTCACACCGGCACCGCCGAGTTCAGCAATCTGCCCGATGGGCAGTACATTATCAAGGAGGTCAAGCCTCCGTCGGGCTACCGGCTGAATACGGCGGACGTGATGGTTCTGGTGACGGAGGACACCATCTATGCCAACGCGGGAACGGAAGACGACGGCGTCACCGTCGGGCGTGGCCCCGGCTATTTGGTTTCTCCCCTCGACCAGTTTGCAGCCCCCGATAATATCGATAACACGCTGACCTGGATTTATGCAAGGATGCTGATCACATCCCCAAGCACCCTCTTCTCCGATGTCGGGAATCAAAGCATAATCACAGGCTACCTGAAGGAAAACAACTCATCTAAGACTACCGATAAACTGGACGAAGCCTTTAAAACCTATCTGATCTATGATGCGGGTAAAGACGGTACAGCCTTCAACTATGTGCCGGATCCCATCCGCAACAAAGGCCTCGACTCCGATGGCTACCGGCGGCTGTTCACCACCGTTGGCTGGAACTACTATGCTGTCCTTCAGGATTATGAGTACGGTCTTAAGCAGGCGGAGAAAAACGGTGCAAACTATGAGAATTGGTCCAAGAACGAAGACGGGACTGATCGGAACATGATGAATCTCTTTTCCCGCTCCACCTATATCCGGATTAGGGATGAACAGGAAACGACCCTGAAAGTGAAGAAGGCTGACGCCGCCAGCCCGGACATCGGACTTGCCGAAGCAAAGCTCCGGCTGTATACAACAACCGGGGACGGAACGGGCGCAAAGCTGTATTACTCTTGGGATTCCGAGACCAAAACGGCGGAGTGGACGGCGGATGAAACGCAGGCGCTTGTGGTAATCACCGGGGAGGACGGCATGGCGGAGGAGAAATTTACCGGCCTTAAGGATGGCACTTACTATCTGGAGGAGGTCAAAGCCCCCAACGGGTATTACAAGCTGAAAGAGCCAGTGAAGCTCATACTTGAAAAAGCAAAGTTAACTCTGGATTCCAAAAAGCCGTCGGGCGAACAAAGTGCGAAGGTAAACGAGGGCGTACTGGATGAGAACAACCTATACACCTACACCGTTACCGTGTATAACTCTACCGGCTATGAGTTGCCCAGCACCGGTGGAGCCGGTACAACGCCGTATACCATAGGAGGCCTGCTGCTGATGGCGCTTCCTCTTGTGTACGGATACAGAAAACGCAGAAGTGAAAGGAGAGCTAAATAGGCGTCCGTTCACTGCGAAAGGCTTGATGAGCCGTGATGTATCGAAATATAAATCAGAGACCCGAATGCTTATATTAGAAAGGCTGAAAAACGATGAAAAACGCGGAAAAACTTGCCAGCATACTGCTGGCGCTGGTCATGATTTTGGCCACGGCCGTCCCCGCGTTTGCAGAAACGCAAACCGGCACAATTACCGTTACCAACGCAATCGCTGGCACAGAATACCAAGTCTATAAGGTATTCGATTTGACCTACCTCAGCGGCGATCCAATGAAAGTCGCTTACAGCTACACCAAGACTGGTGAAGCCGATGGGCTGTACAGCGCCCTGACCGGCACAGGCAGCCCCTTCTCCCTGGAATCAACCACGGTGACGGATGTGTATAACGTCTCCGTCAAGGAAGGTAAAACCACGCCGGACATTGTTCAGTTTCTGACCAGCCTGGTTGAGAACAACACGCTCACCACAAGCATTCCCGCACAAACTCCCGCAGATGGAACGAAGACCGTCAAGTTCAGCGATCTCCCCTTAGGTTACTACTATGTTTCCAGCTCTCTGGGCGCTGTGATCACGCTTACCAGTACTCTCCCCGACGCGGAGGTCGTTGATAAGAACGAGATCAAATTTGAAAAGACCGACGACGCGGAGAGCGTTGAGATTGGTCAGACCGTAAATTACACGATCGACGGCAATGTGCCTGATTGGACCGGCTTTGAAACCTATACCTACGAGATCGCCGATACCATGTCCGCAGGCTTGGCATTCCAAAAGAATGTTACGGTCAAGGTTGGCGATGGTGATCCCCTTCCGCTCAGCGATGGTACCAATAACCCTGACTCCAAACACACCATTACATACAATGATGACGGCTTTACACTGCGCATTGATGTGAAGGAGCTGGGGGAGGATTCTATCGGCAAGGCTATCCAGGTTACTTACACTGCGGTGGTGAATGATAAGGCCGTCAGTGTCATTTCCGCAAATACGGCTACTTTGACCTATAGCAACGATTCTAAGGAACCCACCTCCACCAAAAAGCTGACGGTTAAGCAAACTGTCTACACCGCTAAAATTGTCATCGACAAGTACGAGACCGGCAAGGATACCATTAAACTGCAAGGTGCGGATTTTATTCTCTACAAAGAGAAAGATGGCCAAAAGTTATACTATCAATATACAGCCGCCACCGATACGGCCGCTGCCAAGGTGGAATGGGTCGGTACTCAGGGAAAAGCCACCGTCATGACCACCGATGGTGCAGGCGCCGCCAGCTTCACCGGTCTGGCCGACGGCAGCTATTTCCTGCTCGAGACGAAGGCTCCTAGTGGCTACAACCTGCTGCCTGCTCCCGTTTCGGTTACTATTAACGGTGCTGACGCCACTGCGGAGAATCTCGGTCCTCTGGACGTCACCAAGGTGGTGGAGAACAGTACCGGCCCCGAAATGCCCTCTACCGGCGGCATCGGTACGACCATCTTCTACATTGCTGGCGGCATTCTGCTGATCGGCGCCGGTGTGCTTCTGGTTGTCCGGAAGCGCATGAGCACGGCAAAAAAATCCAACAAATAAATGGAAGCGCTGCTGTAAGCCGGGTCTTCGGATACCGGCTTACAGCAGCAAGGAGAACCCTGTATGAAAAAGCGATTACCAACGATTATTTTAATACTGGTCTTTCTTACAGGGCTGTCTTTGCTGCTGTATCCCACCGTTAGCGACTGGTGGAACTCCTTCCACCAGTCGCGTGCCATTGCAGAGTATGCGCGCGACATTGAAAATCTGGACAAGGAAGCCTATGAAAGGCTTTTGTCAGACGCCAGAGTATACAACGAAGCGCTGTCCGACCGGAACAATCGGTTTACACTGTCGGAAGAGGACATCAGGGAATACAATTCTCTGTTGGATGTTTCCGGAACGGGAATCATGGGATATATTGAAATCCCCGAAATCAAGGTTTCCCTGCCGATTTACCACGGAACAAGCGATGCGGTATTGTCGATTGCCGTCGGGCATATTGAAGGCTCCTCCCTGCCGGTCGGCGGCGAAAGCACACACTGCGTCCTGTCGGGACATCGCGGACTGCCCAGCGCCAAGCTGTTTTCCAATCTGGATAAGCTCAGCGAGGGGGATATCTTCCTGATTCAAACGCTGGATGAGACGCTGACCTATGAGGTGGATCAGATTCGGATCGTGGAGCCACAGGACATCAGCGGTCTGGCGATCGAAGAAGGAAAAGACTATTGCACATTGGTCACCTGCACACCTTACGGGATCAATACCCACCGCCTGCTGGTTCGCGGGCACAGGATCAAAAACACACCGGAAGCACAGACAGTCCGCGTTACGTCGGATGCGCTCCAAATTGATCCGATGATTGTAGCGCCGGCAGTAGCAGTACCGATTTTACTTGTTCTGCTAATACTCGTATTTATACGGTCTGGGAAGCGGTCAGGCAACGGAGGATAAGGAGTAATAGAATGAAAACAGTTCCATTTAAAAAATTTCTGTCGGCAATTTTTATTATATTCGTTTTGTTTTGTTTAAGTACGCCCGTATTGGCTGCGGGAGAATCGGTGATAGACTGGACAAAAACGGGCTCGGTTTCGGTGACCTTAAAGGACGGTGACGCGGCTGTCTCCGGTGCAGAAATCACCTTGTATAAGGTCGCTGACGCCGGGAACCGAAACAGCAATCTGCATTTTACATTCACTGATGCGTTCGCGGACTTCGGCGGTACGCCGGAGAAGCTGCAGGACGCGGCGGCAATATGGCGCCTTGCCGATTATACGGCGGAACAAAACGTCAACGGCCAAACGCTACGCACCGACGGAAATGGGTTCCTTTGCTTTGAAAACCTTTCCCTTGGTTTATACCTTGCCGTTCAGTCCGGCAGTGTGCAGGGCTATTCCGACTGTTCGCCGTTTCTTGTGTCGCTTCCTACCGAATCCGACAATGAATGGATGTATGACATCGATGCAACGCCGAAGACGGATGTTGTGCGCCTGATCGACATTACAGTCCAGAAGGCATGGAACGACAACGGAAAAGATCGGCCTGAAAGCGTAACCGTGCAGCTTCTCAGAAACGATACGGTCATCGATACCGTGAGCTTGAATGAACAGAACGGCTGGTGCTATACGTGGGCGGACCAGCCGAAAAGCGATATGTATTCCGTAAAGGAAATCAATATTCCAAAAGGATACACGGCCACCTATCAGCAAAATGGGTTTACCTTTACTGTAACCAACACCTCCACGCTGATCCAGACCGGTCAGCTGAAATGGCCGATTCCCGTATTGGCAGGCGCGGGGCTGTTGCTGTTTGCGGGTGGATGGATTCTGTATTCCAAGGGGAAAAGGAAATATAATGCGTAAAAAAATCAGTATTCTCTGTATGGTTGGCGGAATTTTACTGATTGCAGCGGCAGGTTCGCTGGCGGTTTATAATCTGATTGAAGATGAATATGCTGCGAAAGCTGCGTACAATTCTCTGCTTGAACTACAGCAGGTAATCAAAAAAACGGAATCGAACGAATCTGTTGAAAATATCGAGCTTTCCGAGGAGATGGCTGTTATCGAGATTGACGGTTACGGCTACATTGGATACCTTAGCATCCCTACGTTGAATTTGGAGCTTCCGGTTATGTCCGAATGGGATTATACAAGACTGAAAACAGCTCCATGTCTCTATTATGGTTCGGTGAAAACGGATAATATGGTGATTGCGGCGCACAACTATACCCGGCACTTCGGCAGGCTGTCGAGCTTGGAGATCGGCGATACCGTTCAGTTTACGGATATGAAGGGGAAAGTCTATATCTATGAGGTCGGGGACATTGAAATCCTCCCGCCGACAGCCACAGAGGAAATGATCGTGAGCGATTGGGATCTAACGCTGTATACCTGTACCTACGGCGGCGAGAGCCGTGTGACGGTGCGGTGTGAGCGGGATGAGCAATAAGAGCGTTTAATTTATATACGTCTAAAATGCCTCATTAATGTACTAACGCCATTATCATTGGTTAAATAAATCATAGTAACAAAACGACGGTGGATTGAAGACGCCATTGAAATCATAACTCCTATGGACTCAATGGTATTTTGCTTTACAATTGCCCCGGAAATGTGGCGGCAAGGCATCGTTTCGCAGCTTTTATAGCGCGTGTTTGCCACGATACGGCCGAGAATGGCTTTGACCTCGTGGAAGCTTATCCGGAGAAAGAAGTTACTGCCAAATCCGAAGACTTACTTGGATATGCCGATATGTATAAAAATTTGGATTTACCGTTTTCTATGAAACAAACCGGAAGCTTGTCATGAGAAAACCGTTGAAAGTAATACCTCGACTAATAAGTATACGCTGCAATTAGGATTGACGCTCACCGTCGTTTGGACAGCAATGGGGGCTTTTAAATAAAGTTTATGTTTTGTATTTAATCTCTGTGAGAGTTTACGTCTCCCCAAAACGGAAGGCGATGCTTTCCAACTTACCTTTACAAAGCAAAACGCAAACACAGTTAATAAAAGGGGAATTAATGGGCAAGGCGATTGAATACTCAAGTGGTGAAAATGCATTCAGATTACATGATAATGAATTTATATAGCGATATTCCATCTCAAATTGTCGCTTCCTATCTTTCGACAGCTCGCCGTCGCACCAACTTTTTGCGGAGTCGATTCTTACCGGGCATATGAGTTCGGCATCTCTTTTATCACCTGTTCTCAAAGAAAAACGTCTGAAAGCCGTGTGATTATGCGGCTTCCGGGCGTTTTTCTTTTTACCGGACGAAACTATCCTGAATCCCCGCAGTTTAAAACAACGCGACGGGAAAACCATGGGAATCGGTTTGTTGTCTTTAGCCGGCGAAAGAATATGACCTGACGGCAGAGTCTGCTCGTTTTCCCTGCTGTGAACTGCCGGGATATTCCCGCTCTCCGCAGCGCAGACTAAAACGAAGCGGAGAGAAGGAGGTGAGGGCATGTCGTATGTCAGTCCAAGGCTGCGGACACAGTTTGAGTCCCTGTCTGTCGATCTGAAAAATGAGATTTTGTCCCGTGACGTCCGGCTAGAAAATCTTCAGGATTTAATCGCTGTTTTGGAACAGATCGTCCAGGAAGGCGAGGAAAACGGCTGACCGCCAGTGGAAACTGCAAAGCGGTAAAAGAATAACGGCGGACGCGTAAGCGACCGCCGTTATTCTTTTACCGCTTTGTCGTCTGCAGGCGGGGGATTGTTGCGGGGAGGGGAAACCTTGACGGTTCCCCCTCCCCGTCTCTCCTTCCTCCCGAACCTTGTTTGACAGTGTTATTCCGTCCTATGACTGCCCTCCAACGGAAATTACCATCACCCGGCTGGACAGACAGAACCGGAACCGTCCGCTTGTTCGCCGCCGCTTCCTCCCGGAATCGTCTCCCGCGCCCTTTCCGCTTCATATTCCTCCAGACTGCCGTACCGAAGCCAGTTTCCGGACAGGAAGGCAGGCAGATCGAAATATGCCAGCAGCAGCGGCTTATTCACCTCGTTCCAGGTATTTTCCGGTGCAAGCCCTAGCTTGTTCATCACGTAATCCAGCGCCGCGTCGTCGTCCGGCAGGATGCGTCCCCGGTTCGAAAGGATGCCAATATACGCCGCCATACCCTGTATTCTCTCCTTTCCGCCTGTCCTTCCCGGCAGCAGCGAATAAGACGCCGGGTAATCCACACGGCAGGGAAGCGCTATTTAATCGTTTATTCTTCCCTACCATATATACAGGCAGTGCAAATCGAGTAGAAGCGCGTCTATGGAATCTCTATGCTGCGCGAAGCCTTCCTGTGGCCGATGAGCGGCTTTTCCTGACCCATTTATCGTTTGCATTCACTCCCGGACGGGAGGTCGGTCTTCCCTGAACCGAAGAGATAATCAAGGGTCAGGTTCGGAAAATAATGATCGCGGATGATCGCCGCCTCCTGAAGCAGCAGCCGGTGCGGATCATTCAGCTTGGCAGACAGCGTGCCCGGATTCACCTGAACGGTTTGCGCTACCTGCTCATTGGTGATTCTGCGCCGGGCCATCTCCGCCCGAAGATTGGGATAGATGTGTCTGTTCATACTTGCTCGTCCTTTCTGAATTTTTATGATTTCTGTTTCCTTCGAGCGCCCCGTTCAGCTTTTCCTTATCGGTTATCACTGAATTTCCGCTCTGCGGAAAAGAAAGATGGTGGAAAAGATGGAAAAGAAATTCCTTTCGCTCTTATTATAGAACATTTGTTCTTAAAAGTAAATGATAATTAGTGAATTTATTTTATTAAGTGAAAATTGGAATGCTGCTTCTTGTTTAGTCTCCCTGTCTTTCCAAATATCGTTACAGACTTCGCTTATAGCGTAATCGGGTCAGCGGCGATACCATTTTAGCAGACCCTCTCCGTATATCTTCTTGACAAAAGCATAATATGATATTATTATGATATCAAAAGAATATTAAAGGAGGCTGTCCTCATGGAGGAAAAATTGCTCAAGGCCAAAAACGGCATGGCGGCTTTGCTCCTGACGATCCTGCTGTATCTGGCGGCAGTGTTTGTCTTTGTGATGGGTTGTATTTATGTGGAAAGCGCCGTGGGCGTGGCGCTGCTGATTGTCGGCGCCGTTTGGATGGGCCTCGGTTGGATTCCCCTGATGGGGCTACGGATTCTGAAGCCCCAGGAGGCGCTGGTGCTGACCCTGTTCGGCCGGTATATCGGCACCCTCAAGGGAGCGGGCTTTTACTTCGTCAACCCCTTTGTTTCCGCGGTGAATCCCGCCGCCAAGACCGCTCTGCGGCAAAGCGGGGACGTGGATTCCGGCGCAAACAGCACCGCCTCCCAGCTTGTCCTTTCCGCCGCCGGCATGTATTCGTCGGCCGTCAACAAAAAAATTTCGCTCAAGGTCATGACCCTGAACAATAACAAGCAAAAGATCAACGATTGCCTGGGAAATCCGGTGGAAATCGGCATTGCGGTGATCTGGCGGGTAGCCGATACGGCCAGAGCGGTCTTCAATGTGGACAACTACAAGGAATTTCTGTCCCTGCAGTGCGACGCGGCCCTGCGCAACATCGTCCGCCTGTATCCCTACGACGTGGCGCAGAATGTAGACACCACCGGCGACGGTGAACCGGACGAGGGCTCCCTGCGCGGTTCCAGCGAGGTGGTGGCCAGGCGGATCCGCGATGAAATCCAGTCCCGCGTAAAGGACGCCGGCCTGGAAATTGTGGAAGCCCGGATCACCTATCTGGCCTACGCGCCGGAAATCGCCGCGGTGATGCTCCAGCGTCAGCAGGCGTCGGCCGTAGTGGACGCGCGCAAGATGATCGTCGACGGTGCGGTGGGCATGGTGGAAATGGCGCTGCAGAAGCTAAACGAGGGCGGCATGGTCGAGCTGGATGAAGAGCGGAAAGCGGCAATGGTATCCAACCTGCTGGTCGTCCTGTGCGGCAATAAGGATGCGCAGCCCATCGTCAATTCCGGCAGCCTGTATTGATTATGGCGGAGCGCAGCGAAAAGAAGCAGATTCCCCTCCGTATCTCCGCCCGCCTGTATGAACAGCTTGCCGCCTGGGCGGAAGACGATTTCCGCTCCCTCAACGGACAGATCGAGTACCTGCTCACCGAATGCGTCCGGCAGCGGAAAAAGAACGGGAAATATGTATCGGAAACTCTGGACGAACCGCCCGAACTGGATATATAACGTCATAATCCCCCCTCCCGCCCCTTTCGCAGGGCGGCGGGTTCCCATCATGCGGAACCTGCCGCCCTGTTTTTTTATTTCTTATGTTCTCCTAAACTTCCCTGATCAGGAAGTGATCCTAAAAAATACAGCCGGCCTCTCGTGTTTATGGTATAATGTCGGCAGGGAGAAATGCGACAGCATTTCTCGATTGCGCCGCCGGAGAACGCCGGCAAAGCATTCAGCTGGGCGGCGCTATGGTAAAATGATATGGGGGAGAAATATCCCACCGTCCGGCACGTTTCCTCTGAGCAAACCGATAGGTATCTCACCCGACCTCCCAACCCCGTTTTTAACTTAATTTAAGGTTCGGCGGGTATGCTGGACGCAGAATGGATGAATAGTAATCAGCAAAATGGATAACGCAGCGTATCTCAAAGGAGGGAATGGTATGCGGCTTCTGATCGCGGAGGATGAGCGGGAGCTGGCGAACGCGCTGGCGGCGATCCTTCGGCACAGCCATTATTCGGTGGACGCCGTATACGACGGCGAGGACGCGCTGGACTATGCGCTCACCCAGAATTACGACGGCCTTATTCTGGATATCATGATGCCGAAGCGGGATGGGCTGTCGGTGCTGGCGGAACTCCGCCGGCAGGGGGTGGACACGCCGGTGCTGCTGCTCACCGCTAAATCCGAGATCGACGACCGGATCGCCGGGCTGGACACCGGCGCGGACGACTATCTGACTAAGCCCTTCGCTATGGGAGAGCTGCTGGCCCGCATCCGCGCGATGACCCGGCGGAAAGCCGCCTTCACCCCGGACGTGCTCTCCTTCGGCAACATCCGGCTGGATCGGCAGAGCTTCGCGCTGTCCGGCGATACGGCCTCGTTCCGGCTGAGCAATAAGGAGTATCAGATGATGGAAATGCTGATGCGTTCCCCCGGCCGGGTAATCTCCACCGAACAGTTTATGGAGCGAGTCTGGGGGTACGATTCCGACGCGGAGGTCAACGTGGTCTGGGTCTATATCTCCTACCTGCGAAAAAAGCTGGCCGCGCTGAACGCGTCGGTCGCTATCAAGGCGACCCGGGGCCTGGGCTATTCGCTGGAGGAAACCCCATGATTAAAAAACTACAGCGAAAATTCGTCCTGATTGCCATGGGCTCCCTGTTTCTCGTGATCGTGGCGCTGATCGGCACGGTGAACGTCGTCAACCTGTACCAGATAAACAAGAAGGCGGACAGCCTGCTCACCCTCCTTACGGAAAACGGCGGCCGTTTCCCCGAAATGCAGAAGGGCGGCCACCAGCCGCCGAAGGACCGGCTTGACATATCCCCTGAGACCCCGTTTGAAACCCGGTATTTTGTGGCGACCGCCGACGAAAACGGCCGGATTCTCCAGATCGACACCGGACATATCGCCGCCGTTTCCTCCGCCGACGCACGGGAATACGCGGAGAAGGTGCTGGCGGGCAGGCGGACGTCCGGCTATGAAAAGTCCTACAAATATCTGGCCTCGTCCACCGCCTCCGGAACCCTCCTTATTTTTGTGGACTGCGGCAGCCAGCTGCGCTCGGCCTTTTCCTTCTTCATCAGCTCCTGCGGGGTGGCGCTTTTAAGTATGCTGACGGTGTTCCTGCTGGTGACGATTTTTTCCCGCCGGGCGATCCAGCCGGTGATCGAAAGCATGGAAAAGCAAAAGCAGTTCATCACCGACGCAGGCCACGAAATCAAAACCCCGCTGGCGATCATTTCCGCCAACACCGACGTGCTGGAGCTGAACAACGGGCCGAGCGAATGGACAGACAGCATCCGGAACCAGACCAAGCGGCTGGACGGGCTGGTGAAAAACCTGCTCGCCCTTTCCCGGCTGGAGGAGGGGACCGCCTCCCTGGTGTTCACGGAGTTTTCGCTCAGCGACGCGGTATGGGACGCGGCCGCTCCCTTTGAAACCCTGGCCGGGGCCCGGGGAAAGCATTTCGAGCTCTGCATTCAGCCCGACATCACCCTGTGCGGGGATGAAGGCGGCGTCCGGCAGCTGGTGTCCATCCTGGCCGACAACGCCGTCAAATACGCCGACGGGCCAGGACAAATCCACATTTCGTTGGAAAAAAGCGGGAAGGCGGCGGTGCTGCGGGTGGATAACTCCTGCATCGAGCCGCCCGCGGGAAACTTGAACCGCCTGTTCGACCGCTTCTACCGCGCCGACTCCTCCCGGACGAGGGAGACCGGCGGGTATGGAATCGGCCTGTCCATCGCCCGCGCCATCGTGGAGGCCCACAAAGGAAAAATCATTGCCAAAACGGAAAACCAGACCATCTCCTTTATCGTGACACTGTAACGGGCGTCGGTACGCAGACGACCGTCAGCAACAGGAAACGCGCCGCAAATTCTTTTGCGGCGCGTTTCCTTGTATTGATACGAATTTCCCTCTCCGGCTGCGAGCAGGGCAGGACGGCGGGAGACTCCAGCCTTTGTGTTAAAGCCCGGTTAAAAAAGTGCGGAAATTTAAAGTTCGTTTTAGGTCGCGGGCGTATGCTGTAGACAATGGAGAGGGGAATCCCTGTCCCGCTCTCCCATCGCTCGACGCAAGGAGGCTACCCTATGCCTATTCAGGACGTATTTCAGCGATATGAAAAAAAGTACCTGCTGAGTGAAAGCCAATACCGCCATATCCGCCGCCGGCTGGAGGACTACCGGATGGTTCCCGACCAGTACGGTAAAAGCACCATCTGCAACATCTACTTCGACACCCCCGACCACCGGCTTATCCGCCGCTCACTGGAAAAACCAGTGTATAAGGAAAAGCTCCGGCTGCGCAGCTACGGCGTGCCGGCCGCCGATGACGCCGTCTTTGTGGAGCTGAAGAAAAAGTACAAGGGCGTGGTATACAAGCGGCGGGCGGAGCTTTCCCTGCGGGACGCGGCCGCGTATCTGTACGACCGCCGCCCCGCGCCAGCCTCCACCCAGATTCTGCGGGAGATCGACTGGTTCCTCGATTTCTATTCCTCGCTGGGCCCGGCAATGGCGATTTCCTATGACCGGATCGCGCTGGCCTGCGCAGAAAAGCCCGGCCTGCGGGTTACCTTTGATAAAAACATCCTCTGGCGGGACGACCGGCTGTTCCTTGACGAGGGGATCGGCGGGAACGCCCTGCTGGAGCCGGGGCAGCGGCTGATGGAGCTGAAGATTCCCGGGGCGATGCCGCTCTGGCTGGCCGATATTCTGGATGAAGCCGCCGCCTTTCCCACCTCCTACTCCAAATACGGCGCGGCATACCAGCAGATGCTCGGTTGGGATAATGACCGGTTCCGTCCGAAAGGCGATCCGAAAGGGGCGATGTTCTGTGCTTAACGAAATCTTTTCCAGCGTCCTGTCCACCAGTACAACCGCCAGCGCGCCCGCGGTAGGGGACATCCTGCTCTGTCTGGCGGCCTCCCTGGTTCTGGGGCTGGTCATTGCGCTGATCTACACCTTCCGCAACCATTACACCAAAAGCTTTGTAATCACGCTGGCACTGATGCCGGCGGTCGTTCAGATGGTCATCATGCTGGTAAACGGAAACCTCGGGACCGGGGTTGCGGTCATGGGGGCGTTCGGCCTGGTTCGCTTCCGTTCGGTTCCCGGCGGCGCGCGGGAGATCGGCGGCATTTTTCTCGCCATGGCGGTGGGGCTGGCAACCGGGATGGGATATCTCGCAGTGGCGGTGCTCTTCGTCCTGGTGCTGGGCGGCGCCACCCTGCTCTACACCCTCACCCGCTTCGGCGAGCAGAAGCCGCAGAAGGAGCTGAAGATCACCATTCCCGAGAGCCTCGACTATACCGGCGTATTCGACGACCTGCTGGAGGAATACACCAGCCAATGGGAGCTGTATCAGGTGCGTACCACCAACATGGGCAGTCTGTACAAGCTCGACTACCGCATCATCCTCAAAGACCCCGCCAAAGAAAAGGCGCTGATCGACCAGCTCCGCTGCCGGAACGGCAATCTCGAAATCTCCTGCGGGCGGGTTGCCGCCGAAAATGACATCCTGTAAAAGGCGGACAGCCGGTCGACAGATGCACTTTTTAACCAGTGAAAAACTCTTGCCGGGCCAAAGCTCGACATTTTCTGAAGAAACACGTTTTTCAACTTTCAGATTATTTGTGCCTTTCCTTTGCCGGAAGGCACGGAAAGGCATGTGATTGTCATGCGTATTCGACAAACTGGAAAATACCGTCTGGCCGCCGGAATGGTCGCCCTGCTTCTGGCGTTCTCCATGACCGCCTGTAAGGCAACCGGCCGGGAAAGCGCCGGTTCCTCCGGCACGGAAGGAAGCGGCGGCTCCAGCAGCGCAACGGCTTCGACCGGCACAGCGGTCTCCTCCGCCGACATCGATCTGGAATTCACCGCCCGGGACCTGGAGGTGGGCTATGAGGAGAGCGCCGCAACCAAAATCTCGCTGGACGGAAACAGCGCCTCCATCACCGGCAGCGGCGCTTCCGAGACGGGAGGGGCGGTTACGATTACCGCCGCGGGCTCCTATGTGGTGTCCGGCTCGCTGGACGACGGGCAGCTTGTGGTGAACGCGGGGGAAAACGATAAAATCCAGATCATTCTGAACGGCGTTTCCATCCACTGCGAGGATCACGCCGCCCTCTATATCAAGCAGGCCGACAAGGTGTTTCTCACCCTGGCGGAAGGCTCGGACAACACCCTGACGGACGGAACAACCTATACCCTGAACGCCGACGACGACAGCAACGTGGACGGGGTGATCTTCAGCAAAGCCGACCTGACCATCAACGGCGGCGGCTCCCTGACCGTCACCGCAAGCTACAAGCACGGTATCGTGTCCAAGGACGATCTGGTGATCACCGGCGGCGTGATCACCGTCACCGCCAACGGGCAGGGCCTGAACGGCAAGGACTGCGTGAAGATCAGGGACGGCGTTTTCACCCTGGACACCCAGTCGGACGGCATTCAGTCGGATAACACGGAGGACGCCTCCCGCGGATATATCTACATTGCCGGCGGTCAGTTTACCATCACAGCGGAGACCGACGCCATCCAGGCAGAAACGGTTCTCCGGGTCGACGGCGGGGCCTTCACCCTGTCCACCGGCGGGGGCAGCGCCAACGCCAGCACCGATGCGGGCGGAAACGACCGGCCCGGCTGGGGAAACTGGGGCGGCTTCGGCGGCCAGGGCGGCTTCGGCGGCCAGGGCGGCCGGGACGACGCCGCGGCCACCACGACCAATAACGCCAGCGCCAAAGGGCTGAAAGCCGGTTCCGAGCTGATCGTAAACGGTGGAACCTTCTCCATGGATTCCTCCGACGACGCGGTTCACTGCAACGGAGCTGTAACGATTGCCGGCGGCACGCTCTCCCTGTCCTCCGGAGACGACGGCGTTCACGCGGACGACGCGCTGCTGGTCAGCGGCGGGAGCATCGACGCCACAAAAAGCTATGAGGGGCTGGAGGGCGCCAGCATTACCATTACCGGCGGGACGATCTCCGTCGTCGCCAGCGACGACGGCCTGAACGCGGGAGGCGGGAGCGACGGCTCCTCCCTGGGCGGCCGTCCGGGCCAGAACGGCTTTGCCGCGGACAGCCGCTATTTCATCCGGATCTCCGGCGGGACGATCCGCGTCAACGCCGGCGGGGACGGCATCGACTCCAACGGTTCCCTGACGGTGGAGGGCGGCGAGACCTACGTCAGCGGCCCGACGGACAGCGGGAACGGCGCGCTGGATTATGAAACCGAGGCTACTATAACCGGCGGAATCATCGTGGCGGTGGGAAGCGCCGGCATGGCGGAAGGCTTCTCCTCTTCCTCTACCCAGTGCTCCCTGCTGTACAACCTCTCCTCCTCCGCGCAAGGCGGCGGCGCTGTCACCCTGACCGACGCAAACGGGAACGTGCTGGCCTCCTTTATCCCGGAGAAAACGTATCAGTCGGTGGTGATCTCCGCCCCGGGTATGGCCGTGGGAGACACCGTGACCCTGAAAACCGGCAGCCAGTCAAATACCGTTACCCTGACCTCGGTCGTCACCTCCAACGGCGGCGGGGGTATGGGAGGCGGTATGGGCGGCCGGCCCGGCGGCATGGGCGGCGGAGGCCGTGGCGGTATGTGATCCGGATCGCCCGGATACAAAAATCTCCCTTCGGCTGAAAGCCGAAGGGAGATTTTTCTTTTCCTTCATTTTACCGAAGTCTTATGCGTCAGCAGCCAGCGGGCAACCAGCAGCAGGGCGATTCCCACCGCCACGTCCACAAAAACGCTGCCTATCCCGATCGTCGCCAGCTCCGACAGGGAGTTGCCGGTATATCCGGCGCCGAGCATATCCAGCATGCTTTGCGATACCCATTCGGCCCCCGATGCACCAAACTGTATTCCCAGCGGAATCAGCAGCATCCCGGCCAGCTCCAGCAAGCTGACCGCAAAATTCGTGATAAAGAAAAACAGCACCGAAAAGACCACGTTGTTCCGCAGGAAGGGGCGGGTGTTGGCAAAAGCCACAGCGAAATACAACTCCCCGAGGAAGGCCAGCAGCTGGGCGGCCCCCACCACCGCCACATACAGCAGCAATGCTCCCTGCCCCCGGGTTTCATTGCCGAACACGATCGCCCAGATTGAACCGAGGTCGGAGCCGCTTATCCAGAGACAGCCCACAAGCGCGGCGACCGCCGCGAGTATACCGATGAGCATCCAGCCATAAGCCGCAATCGCCTTGGCCAGCAGCAGCGTCCCCTTACCGACCGGCAGGGTCTGGGTCAGGTAGCCTTCCGCTCCAAACAGCCCCTTGAAGCACCGCAGGATCACCAGCACCAGGGTCATGAGGACCGCCGCGACGCCGCCGACGGCCAGCAGGATGGACAGAAAGAGCTGAATCTGGAAAATTCCGATCGCCCTGGCCAGCAGGCCGAGTAAAAACGCGCTGACCATTCCCAGATACACGATCGGCAGCAGCCGCAGCCCCGCCTTCATCTCGTATTTCAAAAGCTTGCCTAGCATCGGAACACCTCCCGGAAATACTCGTCCAGCGACCGGCCGGTCCTCTCCCGCAGGGAATCGGCGCTCTCACACGCCAGCAGCCGGCCATAATCCAGCAGCACAATGTCGTCGAAAATCCGCTCCACATCGTAGATCAGATGGGTAGACAGCAGGACGGAGGCGTTTTCACTGTAATTGCCCAGGATAATATCCAGGATAGAGTCCCTCGCCGCCGGGTCCACCCCGCTGAGCGGTTCGTCCAGGATATACAGCTTTGCCGCCCGGGACATCACCAGGATCAGCTGCAGCTTTTCCTGCATTCCCTTGGACATGGTTTTCAGCTTCATTTTTGGCTCCAGCCGGAACCGTCCCAGCAGCTCGTTCGCCTTAACGCGGTCGAAATCCGCGTAAAAATCCGCGAACATCGCCACGGCGTCCTCTGCCCGGATTCCTTCCTCAAGGTAGGTCTTTTCCGGCAGATAGGAAACCACCGATTTGGTGTATATTCCCGGTGGATGCCCGTCGATCGAGACAACGCCCTGATAATCCCCGATCAGGCCGGCCAGAATCTTAAACAGGGTGGTTTTCCCGCAGCCGTTCGGGCCCACCACGCCGACAATCCGGCCGCTGTCCACCGACAGCGTCAGATCGTTCAAAACCGGGAGTCGATCATACGCTTTGGTCAAACGCCGAATCTCCAGTAACGCGCTCATCGGTCTCATCATCCTTTCCTTCCAAACACCGTTCCGGCGTCGTTTCTTTGATCCCTTCTCCGGCAAGTCCGAAAACGGCTTCGCCTTCCGGCGCAAACGCGCGCTCCAGCAGCCGCCGGACCTCCCCGTCGGAATACCCCATCTGCACCATCCGTTTTCGGAAGGCGGCGACCTCCCCGCGGGCCATCTCGTCCCGGACGGCTGTGATACGGTCCTCGTCCCGGGTAACGTACCGGCCGGAGGTTCGTTCGCTGAACAGCAGGCCCTCCCGCTCCAGCTCGGCGAGGGAGCGCTGCATGGTGTTGGGATTCACCCCGAACTCCAGCGCCAGGTCCCGAACCGGCGGCACGCGGTCTCCCGCCCGCCATTCGCCCGCAACAATCTTCCGGCGCACCCGGTCCATGATCTGGAGATAAATCGGTTGGTTGTTGTCATACGGTTCCCGCACGTCCACACGATCACCTCTGTATCATTGTATTAATTATCTAATACAATGATACACGTTTTTTTCGATTTGTCAAGGGCGATACGTATGCCCGTAAAAAAATTTTTCTGTCCGGCCGGAAAATCGACGGAATCGCTTGAAGCGATTCCGCAAAAGAAAGCGCGCCCCGCTCTGTATAAATCCGGGATTCCGCGGAAAAATAGGGCTATTCCATCATGATTCAGAGGAGTGTTTTACCATGGAGGTTACCGGACAGGAATACCGGCAGATGAATAAGCAGTCGGCCCCGAAATCCCCGGTGCTGAAAAACTGCATCAAGGCGTTCATCGCAGGCGGACTGATCTGCGCGCTCGGCCAGGTAATCGTAAACCTGGTGCAGAACGCCGGAATGGAGCTCAAGGACGCGCGGCTGGTCTGCTCCATCACCCTGATCGCCGCCAGCGCCATCCTGACGGCGTTCAACGTGTACGACAACATCGCCAAGCACGCGGGAGCGGGCACGCTGGTACCGATTACCGGCTTTGCCAACTCCATCGTTTCTCCCGCCATCGAATTCAAGAGCGAAGGGCTGGTGCTGGGACTGGCGGCCAAGATGTTCACCATTGCGGGGCCGGTGCTGGTATACGGCATCACCGCTTCCATCCTGTACGGCCTGATTCTCAATCTGATCAAGCTGTTTCAATAGCAGGCCGACGGAAATTCCTGTATTTTATTTGTATTATAAAAGAAAGGCGTGGAAACGATGCCGGAACGCAAAGGACAATACACGGTGGCTCTCTCCTCCCGGCCGACCATCCTCGGTTACGCGGCGGTGGTGGGGAAGCGGGAGGGCGAAGGCCCCCTCGCGCGGTATTTCGATATGATCTTTGAGGACACCACTCTGGGCGAAAAAACCTGGGAAAAGGCGGAAAGCGCCCTTCAGCGGGAGGCGTTCACCCGGGCGGTCAATAAAGCCGGGATGTCCCCCTCCCAGCTCAATTACCTGTTCGCAGGCGACCTGCTGAACCAGAGCATTGCCTCCACCTTTGGACTGCGGGAGTACGGGGTGCCCCTGCTCGGCCAGTTCGGCGCCTGCTCCACCATGGCGCAGACTCTGGCCCTGTCGGCGATTTTTGTGGACAGCGGCGCGGCCGACCTGTGCTGCGCCGTCACCTCCTCCCATTTCTGCGCGGCGGAGCGGCAGTTCCGTTTCCCGCTGGAATACGGCGGGCAGCGGCCCCAGACGTCCCAATGGACGGCGACCGCCTCCGGCGCAGCGGTGGTCGGGATGGGCGGCAGCGGGGTGCGGATCGCCGACGTGACCATCGGCTGCATCACTGACCTCGGGATTACCGACGCAAACAACATGGGAGCGGCAATGGCCCCGGCCGCCGCCGAAACCCTCGCCTCCTTCTTCCAGGACACCGCCACCCGGCCGGACGACTACGACCTGATTATCACCGGCGACCTCGCCGCGGTGGGGAGCGATCTGCTCCGCCAGCTCAGCGAACGGAAGGGTTACCCGCTCGGGGCAAACTACACCGACTGCGGGCTGCTGATCTATGACCGGAGCAAGCAGGACGTCCACGCCGGCGGGTCGGGCTGCGGCTGCTCGGCGGCGGTGCTCTGTTCCTATATTCTGGGGAAGATGGAGCGGGGCGAACTGAACAGCGTTCTGTTCGTCGGCACCGGCGCGCTGATGTCCCCCACCTCCTCCCAGCAGGGGGAAAGCATCCCCGGCATTGCCCATCTGGTCCACCTGGTGGCGGGCTGACCGACGACCGGCAATGCGCACGCCGCGGATCTTTTTCGTCCGAACGCGGCTGCTTTTCGCCGTTTCTTGCCTCTTTCCGCCTCTTCCTGCCCCTTTCTGCCCCTTTTTGCCTTTCCCAGAGAACCAATCTATCGGCGATAAATTTTTCCGTTTTGATGAAAGGGCAATCCCTTTCCCCCACAAATCCTTCATAGCGCGAGCGGGCGGGGACGGCAGACAGCCGTTCCCGTCCCTTTTTATATGGAGAAAACGTGCATGGCCTTTTTTCGCCTGTGAAAAACCGTCACGACAAAACCCGGAGCGCCGTGCTTCCCCGAAAGAAAATATTGTTTTTTTGTATTGACAAGCACCCATATCTTGATTATAATTGACCGCGGACGCAAAAATTACCACAATATATAGTGTTCACCTTTCCACCGAAGCAGTGGAAAGGTGTTGAAAAGTTGAAAGAGGAGGCCGTTCCCATGATCACCACCATTGTCAAGCGCGACGGGCGCACCGCTGCATTCGACACAGAGAAAATCGCCAGCGCGATTTATAAAGCGGCGCAGGCCATCGGAGGGCACGATTACCAGACGTCCCAGAACCTGGCCGGCCAGGTCGTGGAGGAGCTTTCCTCCGTCACGGGCGGAAAGGCGCCGACCGTCGAACAGGTACAGGATACCGTGGAAAAGGTGCTGATCGAAAACGGCCACGCCCGCACCGCGAAGGAATTCATCCTCTACCGGGCGGAGCGTTCCCGCGTACGGGAGATGAACACCCGGCTGATGAAAACGCTGGAGGACCTGACCTTTAAAGACGCCAGCGAAAACGACGTGAAGCGGGAGAACGCGAACATCGACGGCGACAGCCCAATGGGCACCATGTTGAAATACGGTTCCGAAAGCGCGAAGCAGTTCTATGAGATGTTCGTGCTCAACCCGAAGTATTCGGAAGCCCACCGCAACGGGGATATCCACATCCACGACCTGGATTTTCTGACCCTGACCACCACCTGCTGCCAGATCGACCTCGACCGGCTGTTTGAAGGCGGCTTTTCCACCGGCCACGGCTTCCTGCGGGAGCCGAACGACATTGCCAGCTATTCCGCGCTTGCCTGCATCGCCATCCAGTCCAACCAGAATGACCAGCACGGCGGGCAGAGCGTGCCGAATTTCGATTACGCCATGGCCAAGGGCGTGGCCAAGACCTACCGCCGCGTCTACCGCCAGAACCTTGCCCGCGCGCTGGAGCTGCTGACCGATACCGAAGACGGCGCCGCCGCCGCCGAGGCGATCATGAACGAGGCGGTCGAACGCTGCGGCGTGTCGCCGGTGCTGGCCGACGATAACGGCTACCGCGAAGCGGAGACCGACGTGCTGGCCGAGCGGCTGGACCTCGCCACCGCCGGGAAAATCCAGAAGTTCATCCGCCGCCGCGCCGTCCAGGAAACCGACCGCGCCACCTACCAGGCGATGGAGGCGTTCGTACATAACCTGAACACCATGCACTCCCGCGCCGGCGCGCAGATTCCTTTCAGCTCCATCAACTATGGGCTGGATACCTCTCCCGAAGGCCGGATGGTCATGAAGAACGTCCTGCTCGCCACCGAGGCGGGGCTGGGCAGCGGCGAGACGCCCATTTTCCCCATCCACATCTTCAAGGTGAAGGACGGAATCAATTACAACGAAGGAGAGCCGAACTACGACCTGTTCAAGCTGGCCTGCCGGGTGAGCGCAAAGCGCCTGTTCCCGAATTTCTCCTTCATTGACGCGCCCTTTAACCTCAAGTATTACCGCGAGGGCGACCCGAACACCGAAATCGCCTACATGGGCTGCCGCACCCGCGTGATGGCCAATACCTACGATCCCACCCATGAGGTGGTGTTCGGCCGCGGCAACCTCTCCTTCACCTCGATCAACCTGCCCCGGATCGCCATCCGCAGCCACGGCAGCGTGGAATGGTTCTTCGAGGACCTCGACCGCAAGATCGACCTGGTGATCGGCCAGCTGCTGGAGCGGTTCGAAATCCAGTGCAAGAAAAAGGTGCGCAACTATCCCTTCCTGATGGGCCAGGGCATCTGGATTGATTCGGACAAGCTGGGGCCGGACGACGAGGTGCGGGAGGTGCTGAAGCACGGCACCCTGACCCTCGGCTTCATCGGTCTGGCGGAATGCCTGAAGGCTCTGATCGGCGCTCATCACGGCGAATCCCGCGAGGCGCAGAACCTCGGGCTGGAGATCGTCGGCTACATGCGCAAGCGGATGGACGAGGCGAGCAAGAAGTACGGGCTGAACTTCTCCCTGATCGCCACTCCGGCGGAGGGCCTATCCGGCCGCTTTGTCCGGATTGACAAGGAAAAGTACGGCGTCATCCCCGGCGTAACCGACCGGGAATACTATACCAACTCCTTCCACGTCCCGGTGTATTACGACATCAACGCTTTCGACAAGATTGCGATTGAAGCGCCGTACCACGAGCTGACCAACGGCGGCCACATCACCTATGTGGAGCTGGACGGCGATCCCTGCACCAACCTGGACGCCTTCGAATCGGTGGTTCGTGCGATGAAGGAAGCCGGGATCGGCTACGGCTCGGTCAACCATCCCGTGGATCGCGACCCGGTCTGCGGCTACACCGGCATCATCGAGGATACCTGCCCGAAATGCGGACGGCACGAAGGAGACGGCCAGCCGAACTTCGAGCGGATTCGCCGGATCACCGGCTACCTCGTCGGTACCCTCGACCGGTTCAATAACGCCAAATACGCCGAGGTGCAGGATCGCGTGAAGCATTCCCTCGGCACCGGCAAGGGCGAAATGGAGCATATCTGAGCCGTTCTCCATTCCCCCTGTATCTTCCGGAAATTCACAGACAGGCCGGCGGGGCGTCTTCCCGACCGGCCTGTTTTTCCGGAAAGAGCCTGGCAAAGGAGCCGTAAAGGCGGCCCGCATTTCAGGTCCTCCCCCCTTCTTCCGCGCCAATGTTCCAGAAAAGGAGCTTGTTTATGTCCCTTTCTCCCTCTTCAATCTCTTCAGCCTCTTCCACCTCTCCTACCTCTTCTACCTCTTCTACCTCTTCTACCTCTTCCCTTCCCGAATCCATCCGGCTCGCGGGGGTAATCCGCGAGTCCATCGTGGACGGTCCCGGCATCCGCTTTGTGGTGTTTACCCAGGGCTGTCCCCACCACTGCCCCGGCTGCCACAACCCCGGCACCCACGACCCGGCCGGCGGTTATGACAGTCGGATCGACAACCTCGTTGCGGAATTCCGGAAAAACCCGATGCTCAAGGGGATCACCCTGTCCGGCGGCGACCCCTTCGCACAGGCGGCCGCCTGCGCCTCGCTGGCTCGGCGTATTCACGCGCTGGGGAAGGACGTGATTACCTTCACCGGCTACACCTTTGAGCGTCTGCTGGAGGGCGCGGACGGAGACAACGCCTGGCGGGAGCTGCTGGAGGAAACCGATATTCTGATCGACGGGCCCTTTCTCCTTGCGGAAAAGACCCTCACTCTCCCCTTCCGCGGCTCCCGGAACCAGCGGATGCTGGACGTTCCCGCTTCCCTCCAACGGGGCGAGGCGGTGGAGCTCCCCGGAACAGCGGCGCACGAGCAATAAAACGGGCTTGCCGCATATAGCCCAAGCGGCGAAACAACACGGCTTCGCGTCGTATAACCACGGAATGCGGGCCGCAAGCTGTGGTCCGCACGCGGCTTTTCCAAAGAGAGGGGCGTATGCAAAGTAAAACATTTTGCATACGCCCCTCTCTCTTTTATCGACGGTTGTTCATTGCCTCGCTCATCAGCCGAACCCCGAAACGGACGCCGGCGGCATAGGCGCGGGCGTTTTCTCCCGCCGTCAGGTCTCCGTGGAGGTCGAGAAGCCTCTGGACGCCTGCTGCGGTCTCCGCATCCAGCCCGTGCAAAAGCCGCCCGGCCTCCTCGCAATACCGGCGATATTGCCCCTTTTGATTGGAAGAAAGCGAATCCGCCAAATCGTCCGGCATATAGCCGCCGGAATAGAGCTGCTCCAACAGAGTGTGTTCCATACCTACGCCCTCCTTTCTTGCCATAATACACCACTTATGGTGTAAAAGTCAATACTCCCTTTTCATTTGCCTATAATTCTAGGTAAAGGGAGTGGAGTATATGGAACGATATCTTGAGATTATTCGGGAACTGAGAGAAGATCGGCGATATACGCAAAAAGAAATTGCTGAAAAATTAGGAACCACCCAGCAAGTCTATTCCCGTTATGAGAATGGTATTAATAATATTCCCATACGTCACATTCTGAAGCTTTGTGACATTTATCAGGTGTCTGCGGATTTTCTGCTGGGTCGTACAGAGAAAAAATAAACGCCCAGAAAAGCTAAACCCAGCATCTGGGGAAAGCGATTTTCCTCGGCAGGCAAAAAAAATCTGTTTTCGCCCGCCATGTTTTGTCAAACATAGAACGCACAGCCGCGGCGTTCCGCCTTTTTCTCTCCCCGACGGTCTTGCCTGCGGCGGCAAACCGCGTTATAATTATTTTCGCTGCCGACGATTGCCGACGAGTCCAAAAGCCACGATAAGGGGGAGCATCTATGGCCGAATCCACTTACCGGCTCCAGCTTCCGCCGGGCTACGCCCCGGCGCTGGATATTCTGGAGACCGAAAAAGCCATTAAATTTCTGAAGGACGCCTTTGAGGCCGAGCTGGCTCAGGCGCTGCACCTGACGCGGGTTTCCGCACCGCTGTTCGTCCTGCCCGAAACCGGGCTGAACGACAACCTGAACGGGGTGGAGCGTCCGGTTTCCTTCGATATCCGTTATCAGGACGGTCAGGTGGCCGAGATCGTGCATTCACTGGCAAAATGGAAGCGCTTCGCCCTGCAGCGGTATGGCTTTGCCCCTGGGACCGGGCTGTATACCGACATGAACGCCGTCCGCCGGGACGAGATCACCGACAACGTCCATTCCCTGTATGTCGACCAGTGGGACTGGGAGCGGGTAATCACCGCCGACCGCCGTACCCCCGACTTTCTGAAGCATATCGTGCGGAAAATCTACGGCGTGTTCCTCCGTACGCAGGAGCGCATCGGGGAACAATATCCGCAGCTGGCGGCCGGGCTGCCGCCGGAGGTGACCTTCCTCACCACGCAGGAGTTGGAGGATCGCTGGCCCTTGCTGAGCGCCGCCGACCGGGAGACCGCCGCCGCCAGGGAACACGGCGCGGTTTTCCTGATGGGAATCGGCGGGAAGCTGCGTTCCGGCGTCCCGCACGACGGGCGCGCGCCGGATTACGACGACTGGAGCCTGAACGGCGACCTGCTATTCTATTATCCAGTGCTCGGCCAGGCGCTGGAGCTGTCCTCCATGGGCATCCGGGTGGACGCCGCCGCCCTTGCCGTCCAGCTGAAAGAGGCGGGATGCGAAGACCGCGCCGCCCTCCCCTTCCAGAAGGCGCTGCTGGCGGGCGAGCTTCCCCTCACCATCGGCGGGGGAATCGGACAGTCCCGGCTGTGTATGTTCTTCCTCCGGAAGGCCCATATCGGGGAGGTACAGGCCTCCGTCTGGCCGGAGGAAATGCACCGCGAGTGTGAGCAGGCGGGTATCCCGCTACTGTAGAGCGCACCGGAAACCGGGTTCCTGTTGACGAAAAAACGGGATGGCTTTTTTATAGCCATCCCGTTTTTGCCGCCGTCTGTTCCTACTCCGGCACGGCGCTCCCGTCGTCTGTATAGACAAGCTCCCGCCCCTCGCCGTGCTCCAGCACATAATCAACAAACCGCTTTGTTTTCTCCTTGCCGAGGAAAAACGCCTTGCCGGTATCCAGAATGTTGGTGGTAAGATAGCCGTCCTCCGTGACCGCCATACTGATGTTTTCATAGCCCAACAAAGGGATATTCACGCTGACGCTCATCACTGTCCGGAATTGGCGGGAATCATAGTCCGCCACCGCCGGAACCGCGGTATCCGACAGCAGGTATTCCCAGATGGTTTCCTGTTCCAGCCCGGTAAATTCCACCGTCGCGTAATTGCCGGCGGGCTTGCGGTACGTATACCATACCGTGCCGAACGACAGGTTGCCGCGCAGGCTGAGGTCCTCGATCAGCTGTCCCAGTGTTTCCGGCCGGTACCAGGAATTCACATAGACATAATACGCCGGATCCGTCTCCTGCCCTTCAAAGCGCAGGGCGATGGCGCAGCCTGTGGAAACGCCGGATATCTCAAAAACGGCGGCGGTGGTTTCATGGATGGCGTCGGTGTAGACATCCTCCCCCCGGAGCGCAGCCTTTCCCAGCTCCGAAGCGACGTACTCCGCGGAAATCCCGGTAACGCGGGAGGAATACCGGCTGCCGCCGAATTCCACCTCGCCGAACTGCTGGCTGATAGACCTTTCATCCCACCGAGGGATAACCGCGATCTCCCCCGTACTCGACCGATAGCCGCTGTCAACCGTCTTGATCGGCCAGCTCTGTCCGCGGCCTTTATTCAGCAACGGTACGGCCGCGACGGCAGCGGCGGCAACCAGGCACAGGCACGCGGCCATCGCGCCCCATTTCATCCAGCCGTTTCGATGCTTCCGCCCTCCCGCCTTCTCGCTGCGGCTGAGAATATCCTCGTCGATCGCTCCAAAGCTTTCGTATAGTTTTTCGCTGTTTTGCCGGTTTGTATTGTTCGTTGTTTTCACGGTAAGCCCTCCGTTTCGCATACCCATGTGCGCTTTTCAGACCAGATAACCTTCCTGTTTCAGATAGTTTTTCAGCTTTTGGCGGGTTCGGCTCAGAATCACCATGACGTTGTTTTCTGTCAATCCATACCGTGCCGCAATCTCTGCGACCGGCTCGGTGAAAAAGTATCTTCTCACAAAAACGCAGCGTTCCCGCTCCGCCAGCGTGCGTACAAAGCGGCCGACGCCCTGTTCCAGCTCCTTCGCAAAATAGGCGGATTCCGTATCCGTCCCATCGGCGAGACAGTCCTCCAGCTCATCCAATACGGCGGCGATTTCGCCCCCGCCGCGTTTGTACGCGGTTCTGGCCTTGTATTTGTTGAAGGCCAGGTTTCGCGTGATTTTTGCCAGAAACAGCCGAAGGTTCGCCGGCCTCTGCGGAGGAATCGAATTCCATGCCTGAAGCCAGGTATCGCTGACGCATTCCTCGGCGTCCTCCCGGCTGCCTAGGATATTCCTGGCGATGGCGCAGCAATAGGCGCCGTATACCGCATCGGTCTCCCGAACCGCATTTTCGTCTCTCTGCCAGTACAGGTCTATGATCCGGCGGTCGGCCACGGCGTCCCCTTCTTTCTGCTTCGATGAAAGGCCCTTTCACTATTATAAGACAACAAAACAAGGAAAACCTTACAAAGTTTTTGAAGACGCCGACGGATTTTTCTTCCGTGCTTTCCAGCGGCGCAAAAAATCAACACAAACACAATGCCCGCCGGGAAGGTTCCCGGCGGGCTTTTCGTGAATATTTCCTTGTCTTGCTTACTCCTTCGGGGGCAGGCATTCCAGCAGGGTGAGCTCCCCGCCGGTGCGGACGGCGCATTTTCCGGCCGCCGCGAAGGGCAGGAGGAAATAATCCCCCTTGCGGAGCTCCCGGCTCCAGCCGTCCTGCTCGATTACGCCGCCGCCTTCCCCCACCAGGAAGACCGCGGGGCCGACCGCCGGGCGGAACTCCCCGCCGTTCTTCAGCGTATGGCGGCAAAGGGAGAAGCAGGGGGTATCGTCGTACCCGATCAGCTGCTCCGAACAAACCGTGTCGGTTTCGGACAGCACGACGGGGGTCATCTTCCCCCGCTGCACCGCCTTCTCCCCCACCATCGAGTAGTCGAAGCAGGAGAGCGCGGTATCCTCGTCCAGTCCGATGAAGCGCTCATTTTCATCCAGATGGTAGTCCCCAAACCATTCCTCCGGCTGGATGGTGAAGTCGGTCGGCTCCTGTACCTCCAGCATCAGGCAGCCAGCGCCGATCGCGTGGACCATCCCGGCCGGGATCAGGTACACGTCCCCCTTCTCCACCGGGATAAAGTTGAGCAGGGAGGCCACCGCGTCCTTATCCGTTTCGCTGGCGTGGACCGCCGCCTTGAATTCCTCCTGCGTGACCGGGCGCTTGAAGCCGTATCCAATGGTCGCGCCCGGACGGGTATCCAGCACCAGCCAGGATTCGGTCTTGCCGTAGTTCACATGAAAATGCTCCCGGGAAAACGCCTTGGTGGGGTGGGTCTGGATCGGGAGGGTAACGGCGCTGTCCAGCGCCTTGACAAGGATGCCTACGTCCTTCCGGTCTCCCAGAACCAGCGCCGGCTCCGCTTCGATCAGCTCGTCGAGGTACACGTCGGTGCCCGCCACCCGGGAAACGCCCTCGTGCTCCCCTTCCGGGATTTTGTTCAGCGCCTTCACACTGGAGGCGATCCACTCCTCGGGGTGGTTATTGTCCGCAGCCGGGTCGCCGAACAGGGGATGGAACAGCGCTCCGCCCTGGTAGATGCGGAAAACACGGTTCCGTTCAAAGAAAATCGGACGGGACGCCAACGCTTTATATTGTTTACTCATCGTATATCTCCTCGCATTTCCTACTAAATGTTTGTCTTGTCAGCGTTGCTTACCGCTGTTGCGCCCGGCTGATAGCGGATAATCCTCTGCGCCTCAGCAATATTTGCCGCCGCGCCCGCCCCAACCAGCGCCGTGAGGGCCGCGCCATAAGCGGCCTCCTCCTGATGAACCGGGATGGACAGCGGAAGGCCGAAGCGTTCGGCGAACAGGGTCTGGAGCAGGCGGGTTTTCCGCAGTGCGTTCCCCGCCCCGACCAGCCGAACCGGCTTTTTCGGCAGATGGGGTTCCATTTCCCGGTAGAAGCCGTAAAGCTCCTCCACGATCCCCTCCAGCACGCCGAGGGTGAGGAAGCCGGGCCGGAAATTGTCCAGCCCCAGTCCCGCGACCCCGCCCCGCAGCGCGGGGTTCTGCCGGGCGCCGGAAAAACGGGTGTCCACCATCAGCCGGCCGGGCGTGTGCAGGCAGGCCTCCGCCTGCCGTTCCATCCCGTCGTAAAGGGACCCGACCGGCCCGCCGGCCAGCTCCGCAACCTCGCGGTAAAACTTCTCCAGCGCCGCGAACGCCCGCCCGCCGCAGAGGGAGGACCCCACCAGCAGGAACGAGCCGTCTACACAGGGACGGGCCTCCGCCGACGGGAGGGACGCCGGCTGAGGCGTCCAGACCGAAACCTGGCTGCCGGTGCCGACGTTCACCAGAATGCTGTCCTCCATCTCCCGCACGGCGCCGAGGAAGCTGGCCTGATTGTCCCCGATTGCGGGAGATACCGGGATGCCGTCCGCCGTTTTCCCCAGCAGCTCCCCGTCCAGAACCACGCTGGGGAAGAAGGCCGGGTCCAACCCCGCGCGTTCCATCACCGCCCGGTCGAAGTCGCCCCGCACGGCGTCCGTTATCCCCCAGCTCGCCGCATCGGAAAGGTGGAGGAGAGGGGTATGCCTTCGGGCCAGCCGCATCCCCAGATAGGCGTGGATGGTGCTGCCGGTAACGGCGTTTGCCGGTACCAGACCGTTTTGTCCATTATAGAAGTGGGTGACCGTGCCGTAGCCGGTCGCCAGCGGATAACCGCTGCGCGCCGACAGCGCCTGCACATAGCTCCGGCCGTCGGCCATGAGCTGATCGCCCCTCCCGTCCTGCCAGATAGTCAGAGGGGAAACCGGCTCCCCGTCCCGGTCGAGATACAGGATGCCGTGCATCTGGCCGGTCAGGCCAATCCCGCCGATGGGGGCGAACCGCGTCTTCAGGGCTTCGACCAATCCCAGCGCCAGCGCTTCGATCCGGCGGGGGTCCTGAAGCTTCTCCCACGGATGGGGGGAAGGCAGGAAAGAATCGTTTTTGACGGTTTCGCTGTGAAGGACTTCTCCCGTTTCGCCGTCCAGCGCCAGCGCGCAGAGGGTGGTGGTGCCGATGTCCAAGCCAATTACGCGCATGCAGAGAACTTCCTTTCCTGGGAAATATCAGAGCGAGGTGGAACAGGGATCCAGCCGGCGGATGATGTCGTTCTGGATCGCCGGGGACAGGTCGAGAAAGTTGACGAAGGTGCCGTGGATACGCATAATGTACACCCCGCTCGGCGCGTATTTTTTCGGGTCGGCCAGCACCTTGCGGAGCATCTCCGGCGTAGTGACGTTGACATAGAGGTAGAAGGGGGACAGTCCCTCCTGCGCCTCATTGAAGAACAGGGGCCGAATCACCCGATCACGGAATTCCATGCCCTTTTCCTCATAGGTCGCGCCCCGGAAATATTTCGGGTCGATCCCGAAGTGGGAGGCGTACCCGCCGTTCATCTTTTGGAAGGGGAGCCTCTGGGTGGAGAGGGTGCGGAAGCCCAGCCCGGACTGCGCGTCCCCATAGAAGGGGTCCACGCCGTAGTTGAGCATCTCCCGCGCCGGACGGCCGTCGGGAGTAGCCCCGACCCAGTAGCCGTACAACAGGTGGGTGGAGGGGGTGCTCCAGTCGGCGCGGAAGGCGTTGCCCAGGTAATTCCTCTTGGAACGGACGATATCGGAAATCCGGACGGCGACCTCCCGGGCCTCCTCGTCCGCCGTCGGGTCGTTGTTGCCGAATTTCGGGCAGGAAAGCAGGAACTGCCGCAGCTCCTCGTCCCCCTCGAAATCGTTCCGCAGCGCGTCCAGCAAACGGCCCGCATCCTCCGGCCGCTGCTCCAGCAGGCAGTCGATGGCGACAAAGGAATCCGCAATCACCGACAGGCCGTGAATCAGGCAGCCGGACGCGTTGTATTTCGTCCCCTGATGCTGCGTGTCCCGCATATCGTACCCGGTCTCCACCCCGCCCATAAAGGCGCTGAGGAAGGGAACGGGCAGCAGGGAGACCGCCTTTGACGCGTTGTTGGCGGCTTCCGCCATTTTATCCGCGAACCAGTCGGCCCGCTCATAGAAGCGCTCCCGCACGGTTTTCAGCAGGGCGAGCGGGTCGTCCTCTCCCACCGCCGGGCCGATCCGCCTGCCCGTCAGGGTGGAACAGCCGTCGTTCAGGGTCAGCTCGAGAATCTTCGGCAGATTGAACCAGCTGTTGGTGGTATTGCCGTTGTCCTTGCCCATAATCAGCGGCTCCTGGCAGCCCGCGACCGAATAATCCTCCCAGTCCGCCGGGTCAAAGCCATTTTCCTCCAGAATAGCGAACACCGATTCATCGTTAAACAGGGAGGGGGTCAGGCAGCCGGGGGTGAAAAAGAAGCGGCCAAGGCTGGCGTACAGCGCCGCCGGCGTGTTCCGGTGAAGCTTCACCGACAGAATAGGCTGGGGCAGGTTCATGTCGTAATACGCGTCCAGAATGGCGTAGGTCATTTCGCTGGTAAGGTCGCGGCCCTCCCGGTCCTTCCCGCCGAGCAGCACGTTCTGGGAGATGGCCCAGCTCCGGTCGCCCACGTTGAAGAACACCAAGAAATGCTTGAACAGCGCGGAGGCGGTCGCCCGATCCATTCCCTCCTTTGCGCGGTAGGGTTCAAAAATCCGGTCGGCGTTCCCCACCGACAGGGCGAAGGGGTTGGGGGTCTGCTCCAGGCACATCACCTGCCACAGCAGCAGGAAGGACTGGAGCGCCTCATACAGGGTGTCCGCGCCCTTCGCCGGCACTTTGCGAAGGGTCTGCTCCATCAGCCGGAGCTCCGCCCGGCGGCCTTTGTCCGCCGTCGTCTGCTGCTCCCTTGCCAGCTCGGCGTACCGGGCGGCAAGCGCTTTTACGCCGTCCAGCGCGATCGCCATGGCTTCCAGGTTTCCCCGTTTTTCCGGATCGGTCTCCGCCGCAAGCCGTTCGTCCAGCCGGGCAATCACCGCGTCCACCCCGTTGGCCACCGCAAAACGGAAGTCCGGGATGACGTGACCGGTCACCTGCTCGATGAAGAAAGCCACCTCGGCGGTGTATTCTTCCGCCGCCTGATAGGTCGCGTCCAGCGCACGGACGTAGGGGCTGTTCTTGTTGTATTCCCGCAGGGAAGCAATCCGCTCGCTGGAAATCTCCGCATTCGGCTCGATATCCCCGAAAACGCCGGTCGGGTCGCAGTAGCCGGAAAATTCCTCCACCTTGAAGGCGGGATTGATCAGGGCGTAGGTACGGGCGAACGCGTCCCGCTGAGTGCCGGCAAAAACCGCGTTGTCGCTCAGGGAAAGAGGAAAGCGCCGCAGCGTATCCCGCAGGGTCTCCGCTGTCCGGAGCTCGAGGGGCAGAGCGGCGTATTTTTCCTCTCCCTCACGCATCCGCTCCTTGACGAAGAACCACCCGTCCATCCGTTTCAGGGCGCGCTCCTCCCGGAACAGGGCCTTGGCTTTCTCCGTAACGGCCTCCGCCGTGTAGATATCGGTAACTTTCACACCGTTCATGTCCTTCATACGCTTCCTTTCCAGTCGAAAAGTAATGGCTGCGTCTTGATTCTTCCTATTTCGATCGGTCCTGCCGTGTCCATTCAGGTCCGAACCACGTTGAACCCGTCCCCGCGGAACGCGTCCTCATACCGCTTTACCCATTCCGGAGAGACCGCGCCGTTCTCCATCCGGTATTCCCAGCCGCACTGCGCCCATTTTTCCTTCCCGTATTCGTGGTAGCGAAGGAATTCGATGGTGACGTTCTCCATCGGCGCGCCGCTGTCCCGCAGCTCCCGGAAAAAGGCCAGAAAGCCGGCCAGTTCCTCCTCTCCGACGTTGAAGCCGCCGATCAGCGGCGTTCGAAGCTGTACCCGCGGGTGACATCCGGCGGCGGCCCGGGCATTCGCCCGAATCGTCTCGTTCCCCACGCCGGTGAATTCCCGGTGCCTTTCGCTGTCCGGATGCTTGAAATCCATCATCAGGGTGTCGATCAGGGGGAACAGCGCCGGCAGGTCGGGATGGGTGCCGTTGGTCTCCATCGCGGTGGAGATTCCCTCCGCCTTCATCATTGCAAGAAACGCCCGCACCGCATCGAACTGCCGGGTCGGTTCCCCGCCGGTCAGGGTGACCCCGCCGCCATCGAAAAACATCCCCCGGCTGCGGAGCACCTCGTCCCGCAATTCGCTAAGCGGGACGCTTTTTCCCCGGCAGACCAGCCCGTCATTCTTATGGACGGTCACGCATTCCCGCCCCGCGCAGGTCCGGCAGACCGATCGGTCCAACACGCCGTCCCGCACACCGCCATGAGGACAGACCGCATCCAGCAGCGGCGTTTTCACCGCCATCAGGGGCGGCGCGGCGGGGATTCCCTCCGGATTCGAGCACCAGCGGCAGGCCATATTGCACCCCTGCAGATGGTAAACCAACCGGTTCCCCGGGCCGTCCTGGGAGTAGTTGAAGCCCTTTTGAAAAATGGTCAGCGCGCCGGCCGTCATCCGGAGTCCCCTCCTTGTCCTCCAATTTGTTCAATTCTTGAACTATTATTCTGATTGTACCGCATTGTCCCGCGGATTGCAAGTTCTTTCTTTACATTCAGCGAAAAAAATAATACAATAAAAAAAGAATACGGCCGGGACAATTTTCCCGACCGGAAAGGAATGGACCCCTCCATGAAAGCCAACGGCTCCAACGCGAATACACTGCGAAGCGACAACCGGGCGCTGATCCTGGGCCGCATCCGCCGGCAGCCGGTTTCCCGCGCCCAGCTGGCCAAGGAAACCGGAATGTCCAAATCCGCCGTCACCATGATTACGAACGACCTGATTGCGGAAGGGCAGCTGCGGGAAATCGGAACCACCGACACACAGAAAGGGCGGAAGCCCATCTTGCTGGACATCGTGCCGGACTTCCGCTATGCCGTGGGAGTCAGCCTGCACCGCAGCCGCCTGCAGGTGCTGCTCACTAACCTGAAGGCCGAGCTGGTGGACTGTGTGGAAGAACCGACCACCCGTTTTCCTAACGCGGAAGAGGCCGTTGCCTGGATTGGGGAAACCGTCCGGGCCCTGCTGTCCCGCCGCCGGATCCCGCTGGAACGGGTAGCGGGTATCGGCGTCAGCAGTCCCGGCCCGCTGGATTACCGGAAGGGCGTGATCCTTACCCCCCCAAACTTTGAACTGTTCCACCATCTGCCGATCGCCGCCCGTATCCGGGAGGAATTCCGACTGCCGGTCTTTCTGGAAAATAACGCCGTCCTGCTCGCCATGACCGAAATCCAGTCCGGTGCGGTCGCGGCCTACCGCAGCCCGCTTTTCGTGCTGATTTCCCACGGCGTCGGCTCCTGCCTGATCCGGGACGGTCAGGTATTCCGCGGCTGTGCGGGATATGCGGGGGAGCTGGGGCATACCAGTATCGACCCGGACGGCCTTCCCTGTCCCTGCGGCAACACCGGCTGTCTGGAGCAGTACGCCACCCTCGCCGCCCTTCGGCAGCGGTTTGGATTTGACCGATATGAAACCGTGGTGGACGGCGCTTACCGCGGCGAGCCGGAGGCGCTGGCGGTTCTGGATTATCTGGCCGACCGCCTTTCCGCCGGGTTGGTCACCGCTGTCAACCTTTTCGACCCGGACTGCGTGGTACTGTACGGGGAATTCGGTTATCGTCCGGAGCTGCTGCTCTCCCGGATCGAGGCGCAGATTCGCCGAAAAGCGATCATCACCCGCGTCCATCCAGTGGACGTGCTCCCCTCCCGCCTCGGCCCCTACGCGGAGGCAGTCGCCTCCACCGCCGTAGTGCTGGATCGTCATTTCGGACAAAAGCTGTAAAGGCCCCCGGAGGCGCCGGCGGAAATCCGGGCGGAAGAATCCCCTTTGTTTTACGGGTGGATGGGACAACGCCCCTTGCGGAAAACGCGGCCTTTGTCGTCCGGCAACAGGCCCGCATTCTGTCGTCCGAAGGTGGAGACAGCCGGACAGAGCATTCCGGCTGTCTCCGCCGCATCCGTGACAAAAATTGCGCCCCGAAAAGGATGATCCTTTTCGGGGCGCTTTCTTTTGGGAAAGTTTTTTCCGTTTCTTCTCTTTGTCTTTCTGCGCTTTCCGTCCGGCGGCCCGTCATTCATTTACTTGCCGGTCACGTCCTCCAGCACGACATAGGCGAAATACCCGCCCGTCCAGGTGCTGTTGTTGCCGCCGATATACATCACGCCGTCCACGATGGAAATATGCTCCGGCTCGCCCGTGGTCATGTCGAGCGGAATCGAAAACGCATGGTTCCCGTTCCAGTCGTACACCTGCACCGAGTTGGGGTTGTACCGGGCGAAATACAGATAATTCGCGTCGGTGGCAACCCCCTGCGACGTACCCGGAGGCGTATCCACCGCAAAGGATTGCCGCGGCGTCAGATCGCCGTTCCAGAGATCGATGGTTTCCCCTCCCCACCGCGCGGAAGCGAAGCTGTCCCGCTGCGCGCAGTAATCCATCCCGAAAAAGGGATTGGGCAGGTCCTCCGTTTTGGTGACGGCGAAGGTATCCGGGTTCACCAGGGAATAGCGGTTGTAATGCCCGTCGGTCGACTGGCAGTGGCTGACCAGCAGCGCGTTCCACTTCTTCACATAGGTAATGTCGTTGGCATGGTCCAACACCAGCTTCGGACTTTTTCGGATCAGATTCCCGCGAAGGTCAAACTTGAACAGATAGGTAGTTTCCGGGTCGACCTTGTTGTTGATCATTGCTGCATAATAATAGGCCCCGTCAAAGGTTCCGCCCTGCACGATGGAATGCTCGTCGTAAACGCTGTATTCAAACAGCGTCTTTACATGTCCGATATATTGGCGTCCGGCTTTCAGGCTGAATTTGGCCGAGTCCGGTGCCATCGGCACAGTGGCGGCTTGGGTGGTCGTGGTTGGGGAAGCCGAACCGCCGGCTGTGGTTTTTGCCGGGGAGGTCGTCCGCCCGGCGGGGGCGCTTCCTCCCGGCTTTCCAGCCGCGTTCCCGGTGGTTCGGTTGATCGTTCCGTCTTCCGCCCCTCCATCCGATCCGGGGAGGGAAGGCGAAAAAACGCTCTCGACAGAACCCGACGCGCCGCAGGTCCTTTCCGTCGTCCATTCGGATGCGGTATCCGCAGCGGAGGAAAGGCCGCTTTCTCCGTCGGACACCGCCGGGGCTTTCGAGCAGGAAACCAGAAGACGGAGGATCGCCGGGCAAACGGGCAGGGCACACAGGATTCCCTTCGCCCTGGCCTTCCCATGGATTTTCACATTGCTCACTCCTTTTCTCTGTTCCGGTATGTTCCGATTTCATACAAAAGGCAGCGCACCGGGGGACTGGATAACAAGGCTGCTCAGGAGAACGGCCCTGCGGAGGGAAACGGGGACGGGGTCGCCCTGAAGGAGGGCGGCCATGTAGCCCGCTGCGAAGCTGTCCCCGGTCCCGACGGTGGAAACCACGGGTTTCTTCCGTTCTTCCCGGCGCGGCTTACCCCATCGTCACAAGGATGGTATGCTCGCGGCCATCCTCAATATAGGGGACGTATGTCCCTTCCCGCTTCACGCCGTCCAGCTCCAGAGAGGCCACGCCGCTCTGCACATGCTGTGGATTCCGGATTTCAATCCGGTACCGGTTTTTCCGGAACTGCCGTTCAAACCGACAGCCCTCCCATTCCGACGGCAGGCAGGGCTTCACATCAAACCCGTCGTACGCCGGCTGGAACCCGACCATGCTCTGGGTCACGGCGCGGAACACCCAGCCCGCCGTGCCGCTGATCCATCCAAACATGGCAAAGCCTGACCGCGGATTCTCCGGTCCCAGGTACATGTTCGTAAACGCGTACGGCTCGCAGCCCGAATGCTCCATGGGATTGTCCGGCGCATCCGGCATCACCTTTTTCAGCGTCGCGTACGCCGCGTTTCCACGCCCCAGCAGGCAGTCCGCCACGATCTTGAACGCACTCCCGTGGCAGTACGGGCATCCGTTTTCCCAAATGCCCGGCACAAACTCGGTTAACCGTCCGATCGAACGCTGCGGCTTCGTATACGCCGGGGACAGCGTCAGCGACCCATACGGGCTGTCCAGCTGCTCGTCCACCTGACGGATCGCCTTTTCCAGCCGGTCCGGCGGGGCGATCCCGCTGATTGCCGCCCACGTCTGCGGGTTCAGATAGATCCGGCCTTCCTTTTCCGTATGGGTTCCCACCGGCCGGCCCTCGTCGTCATACCCTTCCAGATACCACTCGCCGTCCCAGGCTGCATCGTTTACCACCGTGCGGATTTCCTCGGCGATCCGTTTCAGGCGTTCCAGCGTCCCCGCTGGCTTGCCGGTCTTTTCTCCCATCTCCTGCATCTGCGTCAGCGCGTAATACAGCGCGATGGCTGTCCAGGCAGTTTCTCCCTTGCCGCCCTTGCCAAGGCCGGTCAGGGAATCGTTCCAGTCCCCCCAGTGGGACAGGATCAGCCCATGCGCGCCCCGGTCGGCGTACAGGTATTCCATTGCCCGGCGGCAATGCTCCCATACCGTGCCCAGGGTCCCGTCCAGGAACGCAACCTCTTTTTCCAGAAACGCCAGGTCTCCTGTCTCCTTCAGGTAGCCGTTCACCGCCATCGGAATCCAAACCTGGCTGTCCGAATAATGCCGTTCATCCAGCGGCAGCCACGCGCGCGGCGCGTGCCCGTCCGCGTACTGGTGCTCCAGCGCCTCCACGATCTTGTCCCTCGCCGCATCCGCATCGAAGCTGGTGTAGCCCCACGCGTCCTGCAGCGCGTCCCGGTAGCCGCGGGTCGCGCCCCGACCCACCTGCGCGCACAGCACCACCTGCTGCTTGGTCCAGGTGTTGAACAGGTTGTTGATCCGTTCGTCCGGCGTTTCGATCCGCACCGCCTGCGTCCGCTGCTCTTTTTCCTCCGTCAGCCGGGCGAATTCCCTCTCGACCGCCCCGTCTGCGAACAGACGCGCGCACAGCTCCTCCGCGTCCGCCTTCTCCTCAAACGAACCAATCAGCAGCTGCACCGTCTCCTCCCCGCCGGGAGCAAGCTCGAATACCAGCTCCATCGCCCCGGCCAGACGCTCACAGCTCCCCAGAGTGTTCGTGCAATGCCCGTTCAGCAGCGCCTCCGGCTGGGCAAAGCTGCCGTAAGTACCCAGCGCGGCCCGCAGACTGGTATCGAAGCTCGCGTAGGGCCTGCTGGCCGCCAGAAAACCGTTGTACCGGTCATGCAGCCGCTCGTCCGCCGTGTTCCACGCATACAGAATGGAGCGCTCCCTGTCCGCTTCCGTGAACAGGTAGCTGAAATAGTCGCTCTTTGGCACATACCCCTCCAGCGACCATTCCAGCAGCGGGAAGAGCTGAATCTTCCGGGGACGGCCGCTTTTGTTTTTCAGGGTCACCGTCCAGATTTCGCAGGGGTCCTCCGTATCCACAAACACCCGTGTCCGGCTGGCGACCCCGTCCCGTTCCGCTTCATAAACCGTATAGCCCAGACCCATCGTGCACCGGTAGGAATCCAGCGGCGTATTGGTGGGATAGCCCGCCACATTCCACAGCACGCCGTTTTCCGCATCCCGCAGGTAGAAGTACCGGTTCCCCTCGCTGATCAGCTTCACACGGCCCCGCGGATCAATGTAGGTGGCGGTGATGGTGGTTTTGTCGCAATACAGCCCATGGCCCGTCACCACATGGTTGAACGCCGACAGGAACCGTCCGTTCCACGAATAGTTCAGCAGCGGACGGGGCGTATGGTACTCCTCCAGCACATATTCCCGCCCCTCGTTTTGAAAATACCGAGACAGTTTTGTCATATTGCTTCTTCCCTTCCGTTTTGCAGCGCCGCCGCAGGCGGTATGCCATGAAAGCATACTCAGGAAACCGCATCCAGCAGTTCCGCATAGACTTGTTCAAAAGCCGAAACATCGGTGGTATAGTCGGTGAAGGAACGCACGCACCGCTTCATCAGACCGTCCGCTTTCTCCGGATCGCGCTTTGCCAGCAGTCCCAGCAGCTCGTAATCCTCGCAGCCGGCCCGCATCATCTCAAACCGCACGCTCCGCAGCACCTGTTTCCCCAGCGGATAGACGATGTGACTGTCCCCACAGGGCAGGGCCGTCGTGCTCAGCGTTTCGATGCTTCCCGCCCGTCCCGCGAACGGGTCATCCGTGCATTCGTAATGGTTCAGCCCCCAGTGCAGGTATCCCGGCATCCCATACAGCCGGTTCGCCCAGTGCAGGTACCGGGTCCGCAGCAACTCTTCATCCAGCAGACGGTTGAGATACCGCCCGCCCGGACAGCAGCAGGTATAATACCACAGGGGATCCCCCAGCCGCCGTTTCCGTTCGTAGGCGTCCTGCTGTTCCATATAATGGTTGTTTTGCGGCACCCAGATATCCACCGCGCCGTCCAGCTCCGGGCATGCCACCGCGTCAATGACCGGCACCCCCGGCATCCACTTGCGCACCATTCCCGAAAGGATGCGGTATTCCGCCGCACAGCCCGCGTGAGGCTCGTCCCCCACATGCTGCTGAGCCATTTCCAGCCAGCCGTTTTCCTTCAGCAGCGCGTACCAGCCGGTGAAATACCCCTGCAAAAAGGCATAGGCCTCCTCCGACAAGGCCGGATGTCGTTTCCCGCCGATCTCCACCACAAAGGTATTTGCCCCCCAGTCCTCCCGGAAAATGGGGGTTTCCCCTTCAATATACCGGAACCCGAGGGACAGGTACAGCCGGATGAACCGTTCTGTACGGGAGAAATCAAAGGCATACCGTCCATCCTCTTCCCGTGTATAGTCCGCGAGGGCAGGGGAAACCGCAAAGTCCGTCTGCCTCCCCTCCCGCATCAGCCGCCCGTAATCCACGATCCGTTCCCAGTGCTCTTCCGACCATGGCTCCGCCCCATGGTACGACGCCATGTTCCCCAGAGAATACCAGTTGGTCAGCCGCAGGGTTTCCTTCTCCGGTACAGCGGCCGCCGCCACACGCAGGGAAACCGGGATTTCCACAGCGGATGATTCCGTCTTCTTCTGCGAATGCAGACGGAGGCGCCCTTTATGGACGCCCGGCGTCAGCTTCTTTGTCGGCCACCGCAGGTACAGTCCCAACACCCCGTCTTCTTTTGGGGCAGTGAGGGTTTCTCCTGTCGGCTCCATAGCGTCGTACACCCAGAACGGGGCGGGACGGCAGGCATACTCCGCCGCCGTTCCCTGCTCCACGGTAAACCCGCGCTCCCCGGTATTCTTTTCCACGAATACCGGCAGCAGACGGTACACCTCCGGCGCGGAGAGAGCCTGCGCACCGTCCACAATCCATTCCCAGACCAACGGCCCGCTGCACCGCACCAGCACCTGCGCGCAGCCAACGCTGTTTCCCGCCGCTGTCAGTTCAATCCGCCGTTTTCCCTCTCCCGGTTTGGTATCCGGATACAGCCATCCGTTGGCTGAAAATACCCCATATTCCATCTCTGTTCTCCCTTCGCCGCTCTGTCTATTCCCGATACAGGGCCAGCTCTACACCAAATATTTCCGTCTCCGCCGCAGTGAGCAGAATTTCAATCGTGTTTTCCGCCGCCAGCGCTTCCATCGGCACACGGCAGTTGAAGGTCTGCTCCGGCGGAAACTGTCCCTCCCAAACCGCCTCCGGGAACAGCTCGTCGTTTTCCCCGCTGTCTTCCAGCGGCACGCCGTTCAGATACACCCGCTTCCGGCAGGAACGTACGTCCCCGCGGCAGATTACCCGAAGCGCCGACCGGTCGAAAGCCAGGGGATCATCCCAGATTTTCAGGGAGGTAACCACCCTTCCTTCCGCCGGGAGCTGCCCGTCAAACGTCAAATCCGGATATCCGTAGGAAAAGTAATGCTTCGGACGGGAGGCCAGCCAGCCTTCGTCCACCAGATGCATCAGCGCCTCCTTCGGCGGCTCCGTATATACGCTGTCCGGATGCTTCACCGGCTGCTCGATCTCCCGCGTGAAGGGAAAATTGTACAGGGACACCCCGTCCGCTCCCCGCCGAAGAAAGGCGTAGGCCGTCGTTTCCAGAATTTCCGGCGGCGTCCGCCGCTCCGACGGCCAGCCGTACCGGTTGATCGCGTTGTTCATCACCATCTGCTCTTCGCCGTAGACCCGCGCACCCGGCAGCGCAGACCGGTATTCCTCGATCTCCAGCGCCTCGGTGTGGAAGTAGCTCGAGCTGACGTTCACCATCTGCACCCAGCCGCTTTCCACCCAACCTTTTACGTCCAGACCGATTCGCGCGCAGTAGCCATACCGGTGAGGAACCCGCACGCACAGCGGCAGTTCCTTTCCCCTCTCCCGGCCGACACGATCCAGCATCGTCCGCACCGACCGGACAAAATCGGACATCGCCGCCGTCCCTTCCTCCAACCGGTTCAGCGGGAAGTAGTTCGGCGAACGCATCAGATCCAGCTCCAGACCGTCGATGTCGTACTCCTCCGCCAGCTCGGTCAGCAGCGCGAGGTAATGCCGCCGCACGTCCGGAATGATATAGTTTTGCTGGCGGCTGTTCTTGATGTCCCAACCCACCGGGTTTTCCCTGTTGGGATAGCCGATCCGGTATTCCGGATGCTCCGTGTAAAAACGATCGAGTGTCGGATACCGCTCCGGCTCCTCAAACTCCACGAAATGCCAGTCGTTCATCCGGTAGGAGAAGAAAAACGCCATGTCCGTCTCCCGAACCGCGTCATACACCTCCTTCACCGGGTCGCCTCCCGACAGGATGTACTCCCGCATCGGGTAATATATCCGCTCCGACGGCGTCCAACTCTTCCGATCCGCCGGCGGATGGCGGCGCGGCGCCTCCTCCCGCCAGTGCGGCTCCTCCTTCGAATCCCACAACGGAAGCCGCAGCAGGGTCGGGCAGCACAAAAACGCATCCACTCCGGTTCCCGCCGCGTCCCGTACGAATTCCCGCACATGCTCCACGGAGAATACCCCTTCAAACGCGCCCCGACTCCGGCTCAAACACAACGGGATCGCTCCCATATCCAGATTGTACAGACAGCGGTATTCCTTCATTGTCTTAGTCCCTTCTACAGTTCAGGGGACGTGCGTCCTACATTGTAGTCGACAACCGTGTTGTCATGGCCGCCCCGGTCGTCAATCAGGCCGTCGGTCCCTCCCTTGTGCAGGGTATTGTTCGCCACTACGCAGTCGGTCAGGCCCCGCAGCCGCATCGCCCACGCCGGAGTAATCACACCCTCGTTATTATCATCCCGTCCGTGCTTGATCGAGTTGCCGGTGAAGGTCAGGCCCGCGCATTCCTCCAGAATGCACTGCGCCGCCTCCGGGTCATCCTCCTGGAATTTCCCGCTGCGGTACAGCACGTTGCCTGTGCAGCTCACCGTATGCATCCGCCGCAGCTCGATCCCCCCACGCCCCGACCGGTCGATGTAGTTGCCGGTGATGTTGTAATGGCTTCCATTCGCCGCGACAATGCCGCCGCCCGCGTTCCACTCGATCCGGTTGCCGGTCAGCGTGACCGATGCGTTGGGCTCCTCCCCGAAATAGCCGGCGCCCGCGTTCCCGGAAAACCAATTGTCCAGCACAAAGCCGTCCCAGCCGTTCACACGCAGACCGTCCCCGCCGCAGTGGCCGAACTGGCAGTGCCGCACGCTGAAGCACCAGACATGATCCAGAAATACCGCGTGCCCGCCGTAGTTCGACACGCAGCAATCCTCGATCCGGTAAGCGTCCTCCTGACTCCCGTAATCCATTTTTCGGGAAAGCAAACCCGCACAGCCGCCGGCTCCGCTCCCCATCAGGGACAGCCCCCGCAGGGTGCAGCCGTACGCCGTGGTCAGGTCGATCTGGCAGGGCATACTCTCGTCCGCCTGCTCAATTACCGTTCGCCCACAGGCTTCCCGACGGAAGCCCCAGGTCGGCTCGGCGTACAGCGTCACCTCCGGACGCATAACCAGCGTTCCGCAGCGGTAGCGGCCCGGACGAAGAAAGACCGCCCGCCCTGTTTCGGCGGCCAGATCGATGGCTTTCTGCAGCGCTTTCGTATCGTCCGCCGCTCCGTCGCCAACCGCTCCCAGTTCTTTTACGTCGATTTCATCAACCATCGTATTTCCTCCGTCCGGATCGTTCCGATTCAGGTATTCGATTCAATCAAACTGCTACAATTGATTTTATTATACGGAAACCCCTAAAAAACTACAGGGATATTTGTAAGAGGTTGAGGTACAATTTTCAGGAAATCTCTCTTTTCGTTTAAACTCATTTCGCTCAGGACAGGCTATCCAGATAAAAAGGCGCGACGGGCAGACCGTTTTTATCATACAGGGAAGGGGAAGGCGCCAACGCGTTGGCATACCGTACTCCGGTCGGCGTAATGCCTGCGGCGGACACAATCAGGGAAGCGCCGTCCTCCCCTACCTCGGCGGAAGCGGCCTTCCAGACGCCGTCCGCGCCGCATACCTCCAGATCGGCTACGGTTCCCCGGACAATCAGCCCACGGGAAACGTTCTTAAAGGTCAGAATCGCTTTATCCCCCGACACAGAACCACCGGTGCAGGCCGGCGACAGGGCGGGCTCGCCCGCATGGTACACCCGGTCCAGCGCAATGGCGGCCATCCGGGCGGAAACCACCGGTTTATCCTCCTTGGGATGGATATCCTCCGGATCGCCGGTATCAATGGTCACGGCGGTATAGACCCCTTCAAGGTTTTCCTGCATTTCCATCTGCACATACCGGAAATGCACCCATCCTTCCTCATCCGGATGAATATATTTCGGCAGCATGGCCTGGATCACCGGCATGTCCGGATTTTCAAAGCCGGCGCGGTAATCCTCCAGCAGGATGCTGAAAATATTCTGGTAAGAGGCGTAGGTACGCTCACAGGCGACGTTGTCCTCCCCCTGGTACCAGATCATCCCTTTGAGCGCGTAAGGGAACAGCGGCATGACCATCGCCTTGTAATCGGTCGCGTCCTTCAGCGGTTTGCCGGGATTGGTATAGCCCCGTTCCTCCACCTTGGCGGCATCCACCCACAGCTCCAGTTCGGTGGCGCTCTCGGCAGCGCGCACGATACCTACCGGCACGCCCAGAGATTTTTGCAGTTCCTTTGCAAAATAATAGGCCACAGTGGAAATGCTGACGAGATTTTTGCTGGAGTCCGCCGGCGTCCAGATTCCGGTAACGTTCCCCTTCGGCTCCGTCGTGCGTTCGATCGTCACCAGGAACTCCCGCAGGCTGTCGTTGCCTTTTTCCTTGAGCAGTTCCTTCTTCATCGAATTGCTCACGTTGAACAGGCTCATCGCCATGTTGGACTGGCCGCCAGCCAGCCATACCTCACCCACCAGAATGTTATTGGCCGTCCGCACCGTGTCGCCGCAGGAAATCACCATCTGCCGGTTCTGCGTGTTGGCCTCCATCGGGTCGAGGTTTACCCGCCACTTGCCGCCCGAAACAACGGCTGTTTTAGTCTGCCCGGCAAATTCTACCGTCACGGTCTTGCCATCCTCTCCCGTCCCCCAAACGGGTACAGAGGCGTTCCGTTGCAGCACGGCGTAATCCTGAAACAGGTTGTTTACCTCCAATGCTGTGCTTCCCTGCGCCGGCTGACGCAGACCGGATTCCTCCATAGGAGTGGTTTCCACCGCCGTACTTCCCGGCGTGGGGGCAAAAACATCCTCGAAGACCTCCGTCGGATTCAAAACCCCGTTCGTACCGGACGAGGACACGGCCGAAGAGGGCCTGTCGCCGGAGGATGGATTCGAAGAGGCCGGCTTTCCGGCGCATCCGGCCAGACAGAACAACGCTCCCAACAGAGCAAAAAAACGGATGTAGTGTTTCATGATGTCCTTCCTTTTCAGACTTTTCTGATTTTCCTGGCTGACCTGCTTTGCTCTTTTCGGCCCGCCGGTCAGGCGCATTCCTTATATACCCGCACATAATCCACCAGGAAAGCTGCGGGCAGCTGCTCGTCGATCAATTCTCCGCCCCAGGTGCCGGCCTCCACCGACAAAATCAGGTAACAGGGAACCTCACACACGCCGCCCTCGCTGGTGCGCCAGGTTTCTTCACCGTCAATGTAAAAAATATACTCGTCCTTGGTCCATTCCAGCGCATAGGTGTGGAAATCGGTATACAGTCCCGGCCGGATCACGTCCCCGCTGGAGATGGATCCGTGATTCTCCCCGTAGCCGTCCCAGTGGATGTTATGCTGAACCGTGCTGCGGATGAAGAAGGGGGACTCCACGATGTCAATCTCCGCACCGTCTTTTCCGCCGTTGCCTACCGAAGGCTGGCTGTCGCACATCAGCCAGAAAGCGCTCCAGCAGCCAACTGCCGGCTGGAGACGGCAGCGCACCTCAAAATACCCGTAAGCCTGTTCAAAGATACCGGATGTCCAGACCGCACCCGAAAGAATCCGGTCGCCGTCCTCTTCCTTTTCGATGCCGAGGGACAGGCAGTCGTTTCCGGGGAAGGTAACCTGTTTACGGTTCCAGTAATTCTCCACATCCTGCCGTTTCCAGGCGGGACAATAGGTCCAGTTGGCGGAGTCCAGACGGGTTCCGTCAAAGTCGTCGCTGAAGGTGACCTCCCACCGCTTGCCGCCGAATTCCACCGTATCTCCTACCGCCATCGGTGTGGCCGGGGCGGCTGAGGACGAGGGCGACGCTGCGGAGCTTCCGGCCGATGGCTGTTTCCCGGCCGTACTCCCGGTTTCGCCATCCTGGCTGGAAACCGTCCCGGACCCGCAGCCGCTCAGCAGAAAAAGGCTCAGCGCCAAAAAAAGTCCAGCAATCCGTCTTTTGGTTTTTTTCATAACAATCCCACTCTTTCTTCTGATACGACGAAAGTCCGCTGTCCGGCCTTACCGTCCGATTGCTCATTGGTTCAAAAAATCGGCTCTGTTTTCTTCCGCGCTCAGACACTTTTTACTTCCATACATCGAAAGGACAGGCCCGCAGCACGCCGCGGGCCTGTCGGCTGCTGCCGTTATACCTGCTTGTACACCCGTACATAGTCCACAATGAAACAGGCCGGCATCTGTTCCTCAAGCAATTCGCCGCCCCAGGTACCAGCTTCCACCGTCAGGAGCAGGTAACAGGGAACCTCGCAGATTCCGCCGACGTCCGTGCGCCAGAATTCCTGGCCGTCCACATAGAAGATGTACTCGGTCTGCGTCCACTCCAGCGCAAAGGTATGAAAATCATCGTACATATTGGGCAGATAATACTGGGGGCTTCCCGCTGACTGGTGGCTTTCTCCATAGCCGTCCCAGTGAATGGCGGACTGGATCAATCCCTGATTGAACCACGGGGATTCGAAAATATCAATTTCCGCGCCGTCCTTTCCGCCGTTGCCTACCGAAGGCTGGCTGTCGCACATCAGCCAGAAGGCGCTCCAGCATCCAACTGCCGGTTGGAGACGGCAGCGCGCCTCAAAATACCCGTAGGCCTGTTCAAAGATACCGTAGGTCCAGACCGCGCCGGAAAGAATCCGGTTGCTGGCGGCTCCAATATTATCCTGAATCATGATGAAGTTTGCACTTTCGGGATCAGAAACGGCTGGTTGGGAACCGGCCAGGTTGGTAACGGCGTTGCCGGTGAAGTATTTCAATTCGTCCAGATACAGCACGTTCGTCATCGGATCATTATAAGTGCGGCCATTTTGGAAGACTACCTGAGTAAAAAAGCCTCCGCCCGCCACATCGAATCCGTCTACGCCGTCATAGGTGTTGCAGTCCTCCCAGCGGATAGTGTATGTCCGCGGCTCGCTCCCGACGGTCACGTCCGCATAGCGCTGCTTGTTCCAGTCGAACACCACCGCCACGCGCAGGGTCATCGGCTGATCGGCGCAGGCCGTGAACCGGATGCCGTCCGAGCTGGTAACAGCGGTCATGTAATCATAGGTGACCGTACCAATGGAATACACATTCTTCGAGCGGTCAATCGTAACCCTAGCGCTGTTGCCGAAGCCCAGCTTGTCGGTGGCGTCCAGTACGGCGGCCGTCGACCCATCCGCCGCACCGCACCACTTGGAGTCCAGAGTCAGGGTATCGTCATAATCAATCCCCAGACGAAGAAATCCATCCCCCTCAACGGACACCTGATTGGTGTTCCAGTAATTCTCGACATCCTGTCGCTTCCAGTCGGGGCAATAGGCCCAGTTGGCGGAGTTCAACTGGGTTCCGTCGAAATCGTCGAGGAAGGTGACCTCCCACTGCTTGCCGCCAAACTCTACCCTGTCCCCCACCGCTACCGTCGCGGACGACGGCGTTGTATTTGGCGCCGCAATTACCGGCGCTTCCGCCGGCGCGGCGGTTGCCGGCGCTTTCTTCAGCATGGCAGTCGTCGGCGTTTCCGCCGGCGCGGTTGCCGGCGCTCCCATCGGCGCGGCAGTCGTCGGCGCTTCCGTCGGCGCGGAGGTTGCCGGCGTTTCCGCCGGCGCGGCAGTCGTCGGCGTCTCCGTTGATGTTGCAGCCGACGGCTTTGCAGTCGAGATGACAACCGGCAAAACTTCCGTCGGTTCAGTGAACAATCCGATCTCTTTCGTACCAGACTGACAGCCGTTCAGCAGCAAAAGGCTCAGAGCCAGAAACGTCCATGATAGCCATATCAAAAGGAATCGCTTTATCCGCATTTTCTACCTTCTTTCCTCTTCTCTTCATTCTCTGTTTACCGTAAGGGTAACCTCTCCGCCGTCGCCGTAAAGAATCTTATACGGCCACAGGACGCCGTCGTAGGGGGCCATAACCAGCGCGACCTCTTCGCCATAAGGGTCCCTCATCTGCTTCTGAATGTAGCAGTAGTGGTTCGTATGATAATCCACCGCCGACCAGGACTGCGTAAGAAAGGGACCGTCAAAGCGATCAGACATATAAATATAATTGCCGCTTTCCACATCCTCGAAGTCGCCGCCGTTCGGATTGATCCGCCTTCCGCCGAAATACATGTACCATCTTCCCTGGCTCTCCCAGACCTGGCAGGTCTCCAGCCGATCAAGATTATCGGTGAGAACGGCAATTTTGTATGGTTCCCAGTGCGTAAGATCCGCCGAGCGGAACATCAGCTGACAGCCCCGCGAGTTCTTGGGCTGGTCAATCGCCCAGGAATTCACATAGGCATAATAATACCCGCCGATCGCTTCCGGATATATATACGGATCGGCCATGATTCTACAGATGTGCGTTTTCCCCTCATATGCCGCTTTGTATTGGATATCGCTGGAAATCACCGGGCCATTGCCTGCCTTTTCCCAGGAATACAGATCGTTGCTGACCGCCAAACCAAGCCCCGGCCGGATACAGGAATGCCCGGTATACAGCATATAAAACCGGCCGTCGTGCTTCACCACGCTCCCGGTGGCCAGATGCTTCTCCGGCCAGGCATCCTTTTCATAGCCGCGCAGCACGGTGCCGCAATATTCCCAGTTCAGGAAATCCGGCGATACCAGATGTCCAATGGTCTGTTCGTTTTCGTTGCCGGTATTCTCCTGGAATTCCAGATAGAAGGCATGATAGACGCCCTCTTCCTCAATAAACCAGTAATCGCAGCTTTTCAGCCCTCCCGGCTTATGGATCAGGTAATCCCGATAGGACTGTCGATAATCCGTTTCCGGCAGCGTTCGTATTTTCGCAGTGGTTTTCATATTGCTCTCCTCTGTCTGCTTGATAGTAACCGCCGCTTTCCGGCGGGAAGGCGGTGTTTTCCGTCCTTCTTTTTATGAACCGGAAGCGTCCGGTTCTTCCGCCGAGCGTCAGGAAACAGACAGTCGCCTGCGAATCAAGCGCCGCCGGAAGGATGTATTCGTTTGTTTTTGTCCGCCCGTCTATTCTTTCTTTTCACAGAATCCCTCTTAACGGTAAACGACACGGAAAGAAATTTCGCCTTTCTCCCCATACTGAATATAGTATGGCCAGAGAACGCCCTTCCAGGGAGACATAACCAGCATGACCTCGTCGCCGAACGGATCGGTCATCGCCTTCTGAATATAGGGGCCGGCTGCGTCGGGATAGGAAAGGCGGGACCACTCCTGCTTTTCATAGGGACCGTCAAACCGGTCGGCCATATAAATATAGTTCGCGCTTTCCACATCGGAGAAGTCGTCCCCCTCCGGGTCGATCCGGCGGCCGCCGAAGGACATGTACCATTTGCCACCGTGCTCCCAGACCTGACAGGTCTCCAGCCGGTCAAGGTCGTCGGTGAGAATGGCGATCTTGTACGGCTCCCATTCCACCAGATCCGCCGAGCGGAACATCAGCTGACAGCCCCGCGAGTTCTTGGGCTGGTCAATCGCCCAGGAATTGATATACGCGTAATAATAGCCGTCGATCGCCTCCGGATAAATATACGGGTCGGCCAGGATGGTGCATGGGTGCTCCGTCCCCTCATATTCCGCCTTGTACCGGATGGAGGAGGGGAGAACCGCCTCAGCGCCCACCCGCTCCCACGTATACAGGTCGCTGCTTTTGGCCAAGCCCATCCCGCCCCGGGTGCTGGAATGGCCGGTATACATCATATAGTAGGTATCGCCGCGCTTCACGACACTTCCGGTGGCCAGATTGCGGTCGTCCCAGCCATCCCCAAAGCCGCGCAGAACGATTCCCTGATAGTCCCAATTCAGAAAATCGGTAGACGTCGCATGAGCAATATGCTGCCCCTTATCCTCGCCTTCCTTGATATTGACCAGGAAAAAGGCGTGGTAGGTATCACCTTCCTGAATAAACCAGTAATCACAGGTATCCACGCCGAACTCCATCAGGTATGGACGCCAGTTTTCTCGGTAGTCCACCCCCAGTCTTTCGACGACCGCGCTGTCGTCCCGCGGAGCTACGCCGGTCGTGGAGGCCGTTCCCGCCGAGAAGCCCGAAGTGTTTGAGGAACCCGGCGCATCCGATTCCGCCGCCGGCCCGCAGGCGCTCAGCAGCAGGGTCAACGTCAGAAGTATCGCCAAAAGGAAATTGCGTTTCATTATGAAAAAATCCTTTCTTTGATAGGGTAAAGCAGAGAGAAAACAATGCGCCCCCTGTACCGCGAACCCGGCGGGGCGGATGCCGGTATGGCTATCGGCATCCGCCCCCCATGTCTCATAAAGGGAGGTGGTTAAACCCTGCAAAGATTTCCGCGTTTACTTCCGCTCTTTGCTCTTTTTCCGGAGCGTGACGGCCGCGGCGGTTACGCTGACCGCCGCCAGGGCGGCAGCCGGAACAACCGGGCTGGTTTCGCCGGTATTTACCGAACCGGCCTGCTCGACAAAAAGGGTAATGTCGTCAACATACAGCACGTTTTCGTCCGGACCGTTCTGGTTGGTCTCCCCATCCATGCGGCCAATCTGGAAGATGATCTGATGGAAGTCCGTACCGGCCAGGTCCTTCGGCATCTCGTATTTGTCATAGCTCTTCATGTCGCTGAAGCGGATGACGTACTGGGTCTTTTCGGGAGTCAGCTGCACGTCCGCGTACACCTGTCCGTAATTGGTCAGCGCCAGCCCCACTCGCATCTCGCAGGCGGAATCCACACAGGCGGTAAAGGCGATGCCGTCGTAGTTCTCTTTAAACCTGGTCTCCAGATTGTAGTTAATCGTCGCGACGTTATACTGGTCTTCGGAACGCTTCAGCTCCGCCTTCAGGGAGTTGTTTCCGCTGAGCTTTCCGGTGGTATCCAGCGACAGAACCGCCGATTTGTTCGGGGCAAACCAGATTTCGTCCAAGGCGGTCAGCTTTTCAAAGTCCTCGATAACCGTCTTTTTCGCTTTTTCGTAGACGGAGAGGATCGACGTGGTCGCCGTGGTCTTGACCGGTTCCGGCTTGACAGGCTTGGAGCCGATCAGGTTGGTGGCGGCGTCGCCGGTGAAATAGCTCAGTTCGTCCAGATACAGCTCACCCGTCATGGGATCATCCGCTGCGCGGCCGACCTGGAAAATAATCTGGGTAAAATGGCCCTTTCCGGCCACGTCGAACCCGTTCACGCCATCATAGGTACTGCCGTCCTCCCAGCGGATGGTGTAGGTGCGCGGCTCGGTTCCGATGTTCACATCCGCATACCGCTGCTTGCTCCAGTCGAACACCGCCGCTACCCGCAGGGTCATCGGCTGATCCGCGCAGGCCGTGAACCGGATTCCGTCCGAGCCTTCGATATTGGTTTCATAATTGTAGCTGACGGTTCCCATGGAATACTCGTTCTTGGAACGGTCAATGGCAACTTTTGCGCTGTTGCCGAAGCCCAGCTTATCGGTGGTATCCAACGACACAACCGCCGCGCCGTCCGCGCTCCCGGCCCATTTGGCATTCAGTTCATCCGCGCTGTTGTCCTGGATCATGGTGCAGTCCGCGCTCCCGGTGTCGGGGACGTCCGGTTGCGCCGTCGGGGCGGTAGTCGCCTCGGTGGTCGTTGCCGTTGCTTCGGTCGTGGTGACTTTTTCCGTCGTCGTGGTGACTTTTTCCGTGGTTGTGGTAGCCGCCGGGACTGCCTCGCCGCTCAGGTTGGTGGCGGCGTCACCAGTGAAATATTTCAGCTCATCCAGATACAGAACGTTGGTCATGGGGTCCTCATAGGTACGACCGTTCTGGAAAATAATCTGGTTAAAAGAGCCGGCGCCGTTCACGTCAAAAGGATCGTTATAATCCTTGCAGTCCTCCCAGCGGATGGTATAGATTTTCGGTTCCGTCCCGATCGTCACATCCGCATACCGTTGCTTCCAGTTGAGAACCACCGCCACGCGCAGGGTCATCGTCTGATCGGCGCAGGCCGTGAACCGGACGCCGTCCGAACCGTTGATGTTGGTTTCATAATTGTAATTGACGGTTCCCATGGAATACTCATTCTTGGAGCGGTCGATAGCAACCCTCGCGCTGTTACCGAAGCCCAGCTTATCGGTGGTGTCCAGCGACACAACCGCCGCGCCGTCTGCGCTCCCGGCCCATTTGGCGTCCAGCGTATCCGCGCTGTTGTCTTGGATCATTGTTTCGGTCGTCCCGCCGGCAAAGACGGTCAGGCCCAGCATCATAATGAAAACAGACAATGCCAAGCCGATGCACAGAAACCCTTTGTGAATCCGTTTCATCCTGTAATTGCTCCCTTCTCTTATAAAAATTTCTATTTTTCCGTCCTCTGACGGTTGGAATCCTGTTTGCTACCATTCCACCCGGAATGGGGCAAGGGGCAGACCGTTCCGCTCAAACACGGTGGCCGTCGGAGCGTTGTCGTCGCAGTAGCTCACCCCGGAGGGCGAAGCCACGCCGGACGCGGTGAAAACCAGCGTTTTTCCGTCGTCTCCCACGCGACAGTCCGCATCCTTCCAGTTGCCGGCGTTGTCCTTTACACGAACGTTCAGGATAGCATCGCCCTTTACCGTCAGGCCGGTGTCCACATTATCCAGCGTCACGGTCACCGTGGAGCCCGATACGGTGTGGGACTGGTAAACCGGCGAGTCCCCCTGTACGTCCTTCCCGTAAACATGCTCCAGCGCCAGCAGAGTCAGCCGTTCGCCGACCGGCTGCTTATCCACCGGATGGATGTTCTCCTTATCTCCGCAGTCGATGGTGATCGCCGTGTATATGTTCGGCCGGCTCTGGGAAATCGCTAACTGGGTATAGCGGAAATATTTCCATCCATCCACCGATTCCCAATGATTGGCCGAGTCAAAGATGGGCAGCTGCACCTGACAGACCGGCAGGTTTTCGTCCTCGAAGCCCTCCCGGTATACCTTCAGATACAGATCAAAGGTTTTCTCATAGGTGGGCGTTTTGTACTCCGCCCCCATGTTGCTTTCCCCCTGATACCACACAATCCCCTTGATAGCGAAAGGCATCAGCGGCGCAATCATCCCATTGTACAGGCTGTTGCGTCCGACATACACATAGGGGTTTTTCACCCCTTCCTTCACGACCAGCTTGCTGTCCAACCACTGTTCCAGCACACTGCCGCCCACGGCGGAGGTGATGATTCCGACCGGCACGCCCAGCTCCTCGTGCAGCTTGGAGGCAAAATAATAGCCTGTGCCTGAAAAACTGCCGATGTTGTTTGACGTACAAGGGGTCCACTCCGGATTGCTGATCGTGGTCAGCGGTTCATCGTCCTGCTCCTGGGGTACCCAGAACTGGCGGAGCCCGTCCCGATCCCCCTTGGCCGTCTCCGTCTGCATATAGGTCATGGGCAGCTCGCCAAACCGTACGGTAATGTTGGACTGGCCAGACACCAGCCACACCTCGCCCACCAGCACGTTGCGCACGGTAATTGCCTCGTCGTCCTGCGTCACAAAGAGCGGCTGGTTAACGTCGCAGACAGGCAGGGGATCCAGATCGACCCGCCATTTGCCGTTTTCCACCGTGGTCTCCTTGACCTGATCCCGGAAGCGGACGATAACGGTTTTACCGTCCGTGCCAGCGCCCCATACGGGAACCTTTTTCCCCTGCTGCAGAACCATATTGTCACAAAACAAAGAGCTGACCGTCACATTTGTTGCTTCCTTCCAGATCACGCCGTCCGGCAGCGACGCCTCCGGCGGGAGGGTGGTTCCGGCGGAGGAGGACGCCGCTTCTTCCGCCGGAGAGGTATTGCCCGACGACAGTGTGGAGGTGGGGACCCCTCCCGCCGCACAGCCGGCAAAGAGCAACAGCGCTACCGCGGCGGCGGACATTATCCACAGAAACCGGGAACACTTCATCAGAAACTACTCCTTATGTCTTTTCTTCCTTTTTTCGGCTTCGAATTACAAGGAAAGCCGCCGCGCCGCCTACGATTACGATCACACCGCCGATCATGGCGAAAGCCCACCCGTTGTCGGCATTTCCTGCCCGGCTGCCGTTCACCGGCTCAGTTGGCACATCCGTTGTCGGGGCGGCGGACGTTTCTTTTCCGGCGCTTTACGCCTCTTTCGCCTTCTTGTTTTTCACCACAAAGAACACCGCGATACCGCCGCCGATTACCACAACCGCGCCGATCACGACAAAGATCCACCAGTTGCCGCCGCCCTGCGCCGTATCCGCTGTGCTGTTGTTCGCGGGGGCAGTGGAGCCAGCCGATTCAGAAGGCGTAGATTCTCCGCTGCTGGTGGTAGGGGCCTGCGTGTTGGCAGCCGTGGGCGCATCGGTCTTGGGCGTGGTCGGCGCGTCGGTTACCGGGGTTGGATCGGCCTGCTGGGCCATCGCCTTGCCGGAGGGCGTGGTTTCGTCACTGCCGGTGAAGGTGCAGAAATCGTCAAACCAGAACTTGCCCTCGCCGTTAAAGTCACTCGGCTGATTATCCGAAATGATGGCGATATCCGCGCTGGCAATTCCTTCCGCAGTCGCGGGATCAAAGGTTTTTTGGCCGGGGATGTTCTGAAAATCCTCCCAGCGGATGACATAGTCCTTCGCTTCGGTTCCCACGTCGAAGAAATACTGCTTGTAGGTATAGGCCCCATCTGTAATGACCAGACGGGCGGAAATATGGTTATCCGACTTGGCGGTAAATTTCACGCCGTCGCCGAATTTCGCCTTGGTGTCATCCGGCACAAAGTTAATGGTGCACCAGCTTTTGCCGGTCGACTGCGCGCTCTTCATGGAATAGTCAAACAACAGGCAGTTTTTTCCGTGCATCATTCCGCTGGTGTCCAGGCTCAGCTCGCCGCATTTTTCGTTGCTGGGCTGGACATACCAGTTAAAGATCAGATCGTCGGTGGTTTCAAAGCTTTCAAAGTCACTCAGCGCGGTGGCCGCCGAATCGTCCAGAGCCATTGCCGGGACGCTCAGCGCGCACGCCAGCAGCGCCGCCGCCAGGGAACAGGCGATTTTCTTACTGTGTTTCATTCCTGCCTCAAACTCCTTTTTATTATGGGTTGTTTCATCGGCGAATGCCGTTTGGTCATTTCGCCGTGTTGCCGGTAATTTGGATACTCGACCACTTGTCGTTCAGGGCGCTTTGCAGCATCGTGCCGTATTTGTCCGCCAGCGCACCCGCGGTGGCTGTACCGGAGGCCAGCGCGCCGGCGATTTCGCCGATGCCGGGCTCGGTCCACATGCAGCCGGAGAAATAGATCAGTTCAAAGCGGGGCTGGACATGCTGGCGCTCGTAATACTGGTCATACGACTTTTCGTCCGGAAGCCGCAGCGCATAGGTCTGTGCGTAGGCATCCTCCGGGGTACGCTCGTCCGCCTCCTCCAGCGCGTCCATCAGGAACAGGTATTTGGCTGCGTTCGCCTCGTTGACCTTCGGGATAAAGAAGAACGTGATATTCGTCATGCAGTCGGTTTTCCCGGTGGTGTTGGACGGGCCGACCGGGAAGGTAATCACGCCGTAATCGTCCTGCATCCCCCGCCGGTAGCAGAAGTTCAGAGTGGACTGGGTACCCAGCAGCATGGCGTATTTCCCGTCGACAAAGTCATACATTTTGGCTTCCCAGCTCGCCGGATCCACCGCGTCCAGCGTCTTGTTGGTGACCGCCAGCCGGTACATAAACTCCATGGCCTCCATGGTCGCCGGATCGCTCAGATTCATCGTGGGCTTTTTGTTGCTATCCAAACCGACGATCTGCCCACCGTTAGCGGACACGCAGTTGGCCAGGAAATCCGAGGAAGTCCACGCGCCCAGGCCCCAGACCGCCACGTTGCCGTTGGCGTCGGTCTTTTTGGCCAGCCGGGCGTATTCCTCCAGCTTGGCAAAGGTCCATTCTCCCTTTTGCAGCAGCTCGTGCGGATCCGTCAGTCCCAGATCGCTGAAAATTCTCTTGTTATAAAAGATACTGCTTCCCACGTCGTAACCGTAATAGAAGCCGCACTGCTGGTTGTTGACGTTGGTGTATTGGATCACATTCTGATTGAATTTCTCCTCGGAAAAATCAATGCCCGCCGTTCCGGCCGCCGCGGTCAGATCACAGAAAATGCCCGCGTTGTACCAGTCCGCGAAATAGCTGTCCTGACACATCAGCACGTCGCCCATCGGCTTGCCCGCCAGCAGGGAGGTGACCATGACCTGGGCATAGGTGCTTTTCCCGCTCTCCAGGTTGATCGTTACCCCGTACTTGTCCTCGACCTTCTTCACATTGTCCCACATGAGATCGGCGTCCGCGCTGTCCCCGCGCTGCTCCACCGCCCAGGGATATGTGACGGTCATCTCGGTCCCCTTCAGGCCGTCCAGAAACTCCTGCGTGACTTCCCCGCCTGTACTGCCGGACTGAGTCGAAGTTCCCTTCGAGCTTTGAGTTTCTCCTCCGCCCGTACAGGCTGCCAGCGACATGGCCAACGCCCCGCAAAGCAGCAGGCAGCCGATTCGTCTGATTTTCATACCTCTTCCTCCTTACTGTTTTCCTTGTCATAAAAAGAACCGCCGTGATTGCTTTATCCCACCAGTCCGCTGCGCTCCACGCTCTGCACAAAGAACTTCTGCGCCACGAGGTAGAGGACGAGCAGCGGTGCGATGACCAGAATAATACCCGCATTTTTCACCAAACTGGCCGACAGCATCAAGCTGCTGTCCGACGTGCCCTGCATACCCGCCAGCGGGTTGGACAGGTTACCCACCGTGGTGGGCACGATGCTCATATTCGCACACAAAACCGGGGTATAGGTGGCGTCCAGCCACTGCCAGACGAAAGAGAACAGGAATACCGTCACCATCATCCCCACCGCGCCCGGCAGAATGACACGAAACAGGGTTTTCAGCGATCCGGCGCCGTCCACATAAGCGGCCTCCTCCAGTTCCTTGGGCACCCCCATAAAATGCTGGCGCATAATAAAAACATAAATGCCGTTTTTCAGGCCTGTGCAGGTCACGCCCAGCAGGAGCTGCGGCCATACTGTATCGGTAAGTATCAAATCCTTCCCAAACAGCAGCGGAATCAGCCCGCCAAGCCCAAAATTACGGAACATCAGGTAATACGGCACCATCAGCACATCCGGCGGGATGACCAGCGCAAACAGCACCAGCATGAACAGCAGGTTTCGCCCCGGAAAAGCATACCGGGCGAATCCATAGGCCACCAGAGTGCAAGCCAGCACATGAACCAGCGAAATCAGCGCGACCACGCCGATGGTGTTATACAGCGCCGCCGGATATTCCAGCAGGCTCATCGCGGTTTTGATGTTATCCAGCGTATAATTCTTCGGCAGGTAACGGATGGTGCTGTCGTACACGTCGGACACATCCATCAGCCCGGACATGATTTTGGTGAACAGCGGATACAGGATGACAAAGCAAATCCCGCCAATAAAAACCAGCCGCAAAAAAGTCCATACCGCCTTCATTCCAATTTTCTTATACAGGATCCTTCGATCCCTGGTTTTTGTCATTTTCCTCCCTCCTCTCAGGTCTGATAGGACACATATTGGGAAATGATTTTGTAAATGATCCCCAGCAGCGCCAGGATAATCACCATATAGCTCACGGCCATGGCCGTACCCAGGCCAAACTTCATGCTTTCAAAGCTGGTGGAATGAATGGCGCTGATCACGCCGTTGCTGATGTTAGTAAAGGAATCCACTACGCTGTACACTACCGACACCAGGATCAGGGGGCTGACCATGGGAAAGCTGATCTTCCAGAAGACCTCCCACCGGGTCGCGCCCTCCATATAGGCCGCCTCGTATACCGACTCCGAAATCGCCTGCAATCCCGCCAGGAAGATGACGGTAGGTACCGCCGCCATGGTGATAATCTCCGACAGCCGATCCACCGCTCCCACGATGAAGCGGACGATCCGGCCGTCCATACTCATCTGGTTCATCATAGAAACGAACGCGGTGGCCATGCCGCTGCCGCCGGAAAGCGTCGCACTGCTTTTATCCGCGGACTGTAGCAGATTGTTCATCAGGTCGCCCGCCATCAGACTGTTGACGATGCCGGAGGAAATAATCACCGGCACGAACAGGATCACCCGGGCCAGCGAACGCCCCACAAACTTCTGGTTGAGCAGGCTGGCGACAAAGAAAGCGAACAGCACGGTGAGAGGGACGTTAATCAGCATATCCTTCACCGCTGTAATCAGCTTCTTGCGGAAATTGGGGTCCACCAAAAAGGCCTGCTGATAATTATCGAACAGCACGAACTTCAGCTCGTAGCCGGTGTTGGTCAGCGTCATCTCGCACAGACTGAAATACACTGCCTGTACAAAGGGGACGATAACGAAAAAAATCGCACCGACAGCGAAGGGGAGCACAAAGCACAGCCCGGTCCGCATCTGGCGGCGGGCGAAGGATGTGTGATGGGATCGCCGTTTCATACCGCCGCCTCCTTTACCCGATAATAGCCGCGCGGCTCGATCCGCGCGCCGTCGTCCAACATAAACGGGGTGTCGCCGTAGTTGACGTAAACGCTCCAGCCGCTTTCAAAGGTGGAGCAGGCGACCTGGGCGTTCAGCCTCCGGTGACGAACCAGCCGTTCCCCCGCGCAGTCCTCCAGCGCATCGGAAAGCCAGGCGTACCGCGCAAGCACATCGTCCTTCTGCACCTCGTAGCCAATAGAAAACCAGGAAGTGAAGTCCGTGTCCTGCAGCGCGGTTCCGTCCCCGGCGCACAGCCGGACGTACAGGCCCGCCCCGTTCTCGACCAGGCGGAGGTAGTCGCTGTCGTCCCCATACTCCAGGTTGGCGCAGGCTCCGGTATACGAGAGCTTTCCGCTGTACGCCATCGCCGCGAAAGGAACGCTGTAATCGGTAATATCATGGTCCGCGCTGCTCGTCGGCAGGTCGATCAGGACGTCCGCCAGCAGGGCGAACCGCGCCTGCCCGCCGCTCAGCAGCAGCGACGCGTCTTCTCCCAGCGAGGCCGCCGTGTCGTACAGCGCCTGCGCCGCCGCTTCCCGGCTCATCCCGTCCTCCTGTGAATAATCGGCGTGAAAGCTCCGCCCCACATCCCGCAGGGACAGGCCCGGGAGCTCCCACTCCGAGGCAAAGGTCTTCAGTGTGTCGGCGCACCGCTGAATGGCGGAGCTCTTCAGCACATACCTCGCCCGGGCGGAGGCGTCCGGCTGGAAGCTGGACGGGTTATAAGGATACAGCGCGCCGACCTCCTTGCTCAGGTATCGCGTCACGTCGTGAGAAAGGTTCGGCCCGCTCAGCCAGCCGCCTTTATAGGCGGTCTGGATATCCGCGTCGAGATAAGCCGTCACGCCGTTCTCGTTCAGCGTCCTGGTCAGGGAACGGAGATTCTCCGCTTTCCCGGCCTTTCCGCTGAACTTTACCGATTGCAGGAAGCTTTGACGGTATCCGCCGCTGAGATAGCCGGTCAGCCGGACCGACAGGTTTTTTGCTCCGCCGGCCTGAAGTTCCCCGGCGATCGTCCGTACATCCTCCAGCGAGGTCAGCAGCCGCTCCCGCCGGACTGAGACGCCGGCCATGTTTTCGGTCACATCCACCACGCCGACCAGCTCCGCCACCAGGGGCGTTCCGGCGGAAGCGCCGCCGGTTTCCGGCAGCAGCTCCCGATACCGCGCGGCCATCCCGCTGTAATCGCTGTCTCCGCCGGTCAGGAAGTAGTAGGACACCTGCAGATCCCCGGCATACCGGTTTTTTTCATGCAGGGTATAATAGCTGTTGTTCAGCGAGGTGGAGTTGACCACGATCGCGTCCATCTGCGCCTTTTCCGTGATGCGGAACTGAACATAAGCGGCGGGCAGCTTCCGTTCGCTGCCGGGAGTGGCTGTAACCGTCGCCATGCTCTCTCCCCTTTCGATCACCGCCAGGAAACCGTCCTCCCCGTTTCGACAGCCGAACAGCGGCAGGATTGCTTGCTCCTCCTGCGATACCCTTTCGTCCTGCAGCAGGTCCGCATTCTCCCCGTAAATCGGTGCGGCATAATCCTGCATATCCCCCTTGCCGTTGAAGAAATTCATAATGGAGCCGGACCCGTCCGGCAGCAGATAATACCCGGAATCCCCCTGCGCCGGCTGCCCGAAATAGGGCAACAGGCTCAGCGTCTCCAGCGGGATATTCTCATACTGGAAAATCTCGCTCTCCGGAATCCTCACCCGCAGGGCGTCCCCCTCCAGCGTATAATAAACGGTGACGTTGAAACGGGGAACGCTATCTTCCTCTGTCGATTCGTACAGCGCGTCGTCCTCCGCCTGCTGCTCCGCCGTGTATCCTCCGGCGGAGAGCGCCGCGTCCAGCTGCTTTTTCACACTGCCGCTCATCGAGGTGTTCCGCAGAACATACAACGGCCCATTCTTCAGCGCCGGGTAGGCGGCGAGAAGCTCTTTTGCTTTCTCCTTGTCCATCGCATCGGGATCGACCAGATAGTACACGGTGCTGAGAATCTGGCGGTTCTTGGATGAGGAATTTTCATACGCCGCTTCGTAATGCGCCATGCTCATGAGCACCGGCCCCAGCAGGTTTTCCTCAATCGTCCCCAGCGAATACTGCGTCCGGAAGCCGTTTTCCACCGGTTCGATGCGATATTGCCCCTTCGCAACCGAATCCGCGTAGCTGTCCATATAGCCGACGCTGCCGGACGCGCTGCTGTAGGCGATGGCGAACTGAGCGCGCTGGGCGTCGTCGCCGGAGCTCCAGACCCGGCCGTCTTCCTTCACCACCACCCGGAACACCGCCGTGTCGGGATTGACCTCCAGCCGCAGGCGGTCGGTTTCCGCCATCACGTCGAAGTCCGTGGACGACGGATCGTTTTCGGTGGTCATCCCTGGCAGAAATTCCACCGTCTGCTTTACCGTCGACGCGGCCGTCCCGGCCGAGCAGCCGCCGAGAAGGAGGGCCGCCGCCAGCAGCGCTGCGGCCGTCCGGCTTTTATGTATGTTACGCATGTGGCAATCTCCATTCTTTCGCACAAAGTGGGAATCCGGTCGTTTTCCGTGTTTACAGCCGCAGATACAGTTCGTCGGCAATATCCTGAACAAAGCTCACGAACTGCTGGACCAGCACAAAGGCCAGTACCAGAAGAAATACCACGATCAGCATCACCAGCACGGTCAGCAGCAGAATTCCCAGCGCGCGCCCCATGGAATAATTGTGAATCTGCTTATTGGAACAGACCAGCAGCATGACCGTCCACAGCCCCGCCAGCACCACGAACACGACATAAAAATCCTGTTCCTCCTTCGTCAGCGCATGGCTGAGAAGCGTGGCCAGCGGCAGAAAAACGACCAGCGGCGTCAGGGAATAGGCGGCGGCCATTGCAATATCCCGGAAGCTGCCTTCGCCGCCGATCAGGGAGGTCACACACCAGTTGCATACGCAGAAAAGCAGGAAAGGCGCCAGCACCTTGGCGAATTCCAGCAGGAGGTTACGGTCCTCCTCCGCCACCGCGCAAAAGATGAAGCCGGTAAAGCAGTCGTACACCGCCACCGCCGCGCAGCACAATCCCAGCAGAGTAAGCGCCGCCGCCATGCTTCCGCGTTTTTCCCGTTTCAAATCCCAGGATGCGTCCAGCGGGTGGAACAGCAGCCGGCGGGAAAAGCGCAGCGTCCCCCGGTAGCTCTGCGGATCGAGAACCCGCACCCCCCGTTTCTTCCGAACCAGGTGCAGGGCGACGCCCACGGCGATCACGCCGAACAGCCCCAGCATCATCCAGCCGAAGTTCTCTCCCACAAAAAGCGAACGGCTTTTCTGATACGCCTTGGAATAATTCGTCTTATCGTCCGCCAGGCGGAACAGGCGCATCGCCTCGGCATAATCCTTATTGCGGTACGCCGCTTTACCGATCCCCACCAGCGCGGTTGGCTGGTTGATATTTTTTCGGGCGACGTCCTCCCATATTTCCTGTTCCCGGTCGTATTCGCTCCGGGCGTGGCAGGCCGTGGCCTCGTAGAGCTTGCGGCCGTACTCGTTGAGAGTGTATTTCGTCAGGGTCTGCTTGCCGGAATCCAGAACGTAGAAGCTCTCCCCGGAGAACACCATGGCGGACGGGGTCTGGAAGGCCCCCTTCCGCTCACCCGGCCCGCCGAACATAAACAGAATTTCCCCGTCGCTGTTGTAGGCAAACACCCGGGAGCGGTTGGCGTCCAGAACGGCATACATTCCATACCCCATCGTGGCGACATCCACCAGCGTGGAGGGGCCGCGGTAGCTGCCCACCTGAACGGCGGCGGTATCACCATAGGGCATGACGCTGCCGTTTTTCCGCAGAATGTCGTTTCCCAGAGCATTCAGCCGCCGCAGCGGCTGGATGCCGCCGTCCAGATACTCCCACAGGTCGTAGGAGGAGGAGGTCACGAACAGAAAATTTTCCTCGTCGATGGTGACGTTGTTGTATTCCGTCGGGACAAAAGAGGCGCTGCGCTCGAGCTGCGCCTGAGTGGAGAACAGACGCCAGAAATATTCCGACAAAGTGTAGGTTACTTTCGGCGCGCCCAGGCATTGGACGAAATTCCCGTTTTTATCCAGCTGCAGCAGGCCCATGTTGAAGCCGGTGGACGCGACAAACAGGCGGTCGGCAGTGTCCACCGCCAGCTTGGCGGGCTTGAAGACAAAGCTGTCGGTCAACACGGAGGAAACCGGCGCGCCCACCAGCATCCGCAGGCTGCCGTCCGGGTTCAGCACTACGATGCGCTGGTTGCCGGTATCGGCGATATAGAGCCGGCCGTCCTCATGGATGAACAGCCCCTGCGGTGCGGAAAAGCTCTGCCGCCGTCCCTCCTCATCGGTGAAGCCGTCCACAATGCGTTCGGCTTTCAGGGTAGAATCCAGCACCACGATCCGGTTGTTGCCGGTATCGGCCAGATAAAGCCGGCCGTCGGGTCCGGCGCACAGATCGGACGCGCCGTTCAGCGCCGTGGTTTCCATGCTCTCCCCGGTGTACACGGCGGCAAGCGTCACCGCGTCAGGCGCCGCCACGGCCTCCTTCTCTGTGTTATATACATAGCTGTCAAAGGCGCCCTGCGCGGCAGCCGATATCGTCAGCGCCGCCGCAATCGCCAATGACATAAGCGCGGTCTTTTTCAATTGCACGACCATCCTTTCGCAGCAGCCGGAAATGCGTTGGCCGGAATAACGCCCCGGCGAATCAGCGGCATTCCTTTAGTCCTTCATCCCCGAATTGGCCATCGTCTGCAGGATGTTCCGCTGGGTGAAGATGAACACCAGTACCGGTGGGACGATCATAATCAGGCTCACCGCCGAGCCCGCTCCTGCACGTGCCAGGCCGCCCTTGAGTATCTGATTAAGGGCATAGCTGAGGGTTTTCAGGTTTTCCGAAAAAATATAGCTGCCGCCCGTGGTACCCCAAGTAGTCTGGAAAGAGAAAATAATCAGCGTCAGCCAAGCTGGACGAACCAGCGGCATCACGATCTGCCAGAAGATCCGCAGCTCCGACGCGCCGTCGATCCGGGCGGATTCCAGCAGCGCGTTGGGCAGGTTACACATGAACTGCTTCATCAGGTACAGTCCGATCGCCGAGGCGATGGGCGGGATCACCAGCGACCAGTAGGTGTCCACCCAGTGCAGCCCCGCCATAATCAGGTAGCTTGGAATCTGGGTGACCGCGCTGGAAAACATCAGGGAAATGACCACCAGCCGGAAAAGGAACCTTTTCAGCGGGAAATCCCGCTTTTCCAGCACATAGGCCGCCATGGACGCCGCCAGAACGTGCAGGACAGTGGAGGCCAGCGTGACGAACACCGTGTTGAATATGTATTTGGACATCGGAATCCAGGAATCGCTCATCAGGGCGGAAATATTGCGGAAATTATCCAGCGTGGGATGCTGGGGAAACAGACGGGGCGGCCAGACGAACAGCTCATCCAGCGGCTTGAAGGCGTTTCCCACCACCAGCACCAGCGGAAGAGCCATAAATACGCCGATCACGCAGAGCAGCAGGAAGTTGACGACCTTTCCCACCGGCCCCCGCGCCTCAAACGCCCGGGCCCCCGACTTCTTCCTTTTCCCGCGGTTAACCGCGGCGCTTGTCGTTTTTATTCCGTCCATCTCGTCATTCTCCTATTTTGTTCAGGGCCCGCTGAATCAGCTCGTTGCAGCCGATCATTACCAGAAAAAGCAGCGTAGCGATCGCGCAGGAGTAGCCCATCTCATACCGCACGCCCCCGTAATCCGTCATATGGTTGAGCACGGTATGCACCGCGTAATCGGTGCTGGGGGACCCGAACAGCGCCGTGGAAACAGCGCCGCAGGAAAAGGCGGAGGTAATGCTCATCACCGCGCCAAACAGCAGCTGCGGCTTCATGATCGGGAGAGTGATATGCCATAGCTCCTGCCAACGGTTCTGGATGCCTTCTACATAGCCCGCCTCGTAATAGGTTTTATCCACCGTCTGGAAGCCGGCCACGAACGCCAGGAAGCCCGCTCCCAAGCTCATCCACAGCATGACCAGGATACAGACCCAGATCATCCATCTGGTATCGGTAAAGAACTGGATCGGGGAGCTGACCAGCCCCATCGACATCAGCACACTGTTGATATATCCGTGCTCATCCCCGCTGAAGATGATCGTCCAGATCATATAAGCGCCGCCGGAAATGGAGGGCGCGTACAGAATGGTGACCATCAGCGCCCGCAGCGCCGGCTTCAGTTCATTGATCGCCCAGGCCAGCAGAAAGGACGCAAGATAACCAAAAGGCCCGGTCACCAGTGCGATCAGAAAGGTGTTTTTGAGCGACTTGGTGAAAATTTCGTCCGCGGTGAACAGCTCCACATAGTTCTGCCACCCAATGAATTTCGGGGGCTGAAGAACATTGAAATAGGTGAAGCTGTAATACAGCGCCATAAACACCGGCGCGATAACAAAAACAGCGAAGACCAGAAAAAACGGAAGCAGGAAGAGATAGCAGTCCCAGTTCCGGGCCGCGTTTCTGCAGCCGAGCCGAAACCGTCCCCACCCTCGGCGGAAAGCGCCGCATTTGCCGTTCATGCCGTTGCCTCCTTTTCTCGTTTTTCCCCTTCCGGAAGGGCGGCCGGTCAGGACGCGTCGTCCAGCCCGAATTCCTGCCGCTTTTTGGTGATCTCCCGGTTGATCGTCTCCACATAATCCAGCAGCGTATCCTTCACGTCAGTCTGCTGGAGCACCACGGCCCGGAACGCGTTGTTGATATGGCGGGAGGTGAAATAGCCGCCGGGAATCTCCGGTACGCACCGGCCGTCCGCCAGCGCGCTTTCCAGCACGCTCCACTCCGCCTTTGTCCAGGGGAGGGACTCATAGGCTTCCAGATTGGCGGTGGGGTATCGGGCCGACGCCCCCAGCACGCTTTCCATCTCGCGGCCGAACCGGAGCTGGATGTCGTCCCTGGTCCACCAGTCGAGGAAATCCCACGCCTGCTCCTTTTTTCCCGAGCTTTCCAGGATTATGCAGCAGGCCGAATTGATCAGTCCCGTGCAGTTCAGCGTCCCGTTGTCCATCGCGGTACCCGGGATGACGGTGAAGCCCCAAAGATCCTTAATTTCCGGCGCGGATACGATCAGGGAATTGTATACGCTCTGCGCCGCGATGCCCACCGGAATCTCACCGGTGCGGAACCGGTTGACAAAATTGATTTCCAGCGGCTGACCGTAATTCAGGTACAGATTGGTCCACGTTTTAAAGGTGCTGACCGCCACGTCCGAATCCAGCGCACAGCTCGTGCCTTCGTCCCCATACACCTGCCCGCCGTTCTGCATCAGCAGGGAATAGAACAGGGACAGCCCGCCGCCCGGGTCCGCCGTGGTGGAGTAGGGGAAGCCAAAGGACATGTTGTTGTTGCTCAGCACCGTGGTCAGAGCGATCACGTCTTCCCAGGTCCGGGGGACCTCCGCGTCCAGCTCCTCCAAAATATCGGTGCGGTAATACAGCACCGGGAAGGACAGGCTTTCGGGCAACGCATAAACGCTGCCGTTCAGGCGGTAAGGCACCGTCAGGGTATCCGGGAAGCGGGCAATCACCTCATCATAGGTATCGAAGCCCTCCAGCGCGCAGACCGCGCCGCGCAGAGCGTAATCCACCGGCACGTTCTGGCCGATGCCCAGCGCCACGTCGGGGCCGATTCCGGCTACGGTGGCGGGCAGCAGCGCGCCTTCCTCCACCAGCTCCAGATTCACGCCGATCCCCGTCTCCTGTGTGAAGGAATCGTTGAGCATTACCTTCAGGGTCTGCATCTGGTCGCGACCGGCGGACGACCACACCGTAATGGTATTTTCGGCCGAAGTCTCCACAAGAGTGCCGACCTGGTTGTAATCCAGCAGGAAGGCGTCCAGGAACCGCCGCGCCTGATAAGCCATCGAACTCCAGAAGCCGGCGGTGGGAGATTTCAGCGTTGTATCCGGCGAATAGACCGCAAGATAATCGATTTCCAGGTTCAGGGAGCACATATCATTTACCCAGGTTCCCAGAGAGCCGATGTTGGTTTTGAAATAGCTGAGATTTTCCGCGATTTTGGAGGGCTTTTCGCTCATAACCGCCAGCTGCCGGATCAATGTGCCCAGAATAGCGGCGTTGCCGTCCGCTTTCCCCGTGTACGTCTCCAGCGCGTCCTGCACCGTCTGCAGGATATCCCGCTGGGCGCTCATGCTGGCGATTGTCTCAGGGAGCAGGGTCTCCAGCCGGTAATCCCGCATGGTGTCCGGGCTGGTGCCGGTAATCATAATGATCTCCCGGTAGATCTGATTGAGCTGGGTCAGCACCTCCTGGGTCACACCCAGCGCCTGTCCCATATCGCCGAGGGTCACTTCCATTCGGAGGGTGTGGACGCCTTTTTCAAAATAGAAGGAATAGGCCTCCTCGCCGTCCCCCAGCGTGACCATCTGCCAGTCGCTGTCGTAAAAAAAGCTCACGCTGTCCAGCTCTGCGAAGGGAACCTCCCCGTCGATCGTGATCCGCCGGGAGGAAACCAGTCCGCTGGTCACATTCTGCCGCGCCTTGACAGCGATCTGGTACAGGCCGCTTTCGGGCGCTTCAAACTGCCACTCCAGATAATCGCCCACATACGACCAGCGGGCGCCCCCGATGGTGTTGAGCTTGATAACCGAGGGTTCGTATGGCTCGGTCGCGCTGGTGGAGGTGTCGGACAGCGGGTAAAGGGTCGGCGAAGATTTGTATACCGCGTCCTCCCCCTCGATCTGGATATATTTTCCGGAGGTTGCGGTATACCCGGCCGATACGTACCCGGCCTTTACCGTTTCATAGGAGAGCAGTTCCTCCGGCGGGGCGATAGTCAGGCTCCGCAGGAGCATGGGCTCCCGCTGCGCCTCCAGCGTGATCGTATTTTCGCCGCTTTCCAGATACACGGTCAGCGGCTCGGTCACATAGCCGGCCGCATCGCGGCAGAGGGCGGTCGTCCATTGCGGCTCTTCCGTCTGCAGCGGGCGAATATCGTTACCGTACAGATCCTGTTTCACTGCCGTCTTATTGGTCCATATCCGGCAAAACACCAGGTTTTTCGCTTCCGTATACGGAAGTTCTCCGTTTATGTACAGGGAGCGCTGAATATTGCCGCTGTTCCCTTCGGTGGGACAATAGGCCAGCCCCAGCGTATAGCGACCGGCAGCGGGCACGTCAATCGTCCAGCTGACCGCTCCTTCCTCCGGCAGATACACATAGGAGCCGTCTTCATCCTCGCCAAAGGAAAGCTCTCCGTCAGCGCTTACATTTTCCGTCGCCGGATAGGTTTTCCTTCCGGCGGCGGCCGCTGGATATCGTTTGAGATAGGCGGCATAGCTGTCCTCCCGCGCGGGTATTTCCAGCGCCGCCATGTCCCCGCGGGAATCCGGACGGCTATCCAAAAAGGCTACCGCCGCCAGCAGACCGGCCACAACGGCCGCCGACAGGACGACGGACAGAATTTTCCCTCTCCGTTTCATCCCTTCTATCTCAACCCCTCTCCAATCCATTCCACACAGCCGGACGGCCCTGAAGTCCTGAAGCACGAATAAAGCCATTCCAAAAGCGGGCGTCACCGGACGTCTTCCACAGAAACCGCGTCATGACGCATCCAACAATCTTCACAATATTTTCTTTTATTTTCCGGCTTTCTTGCGATAAATGATACATTGGATTTTTTGTTATTGCCAGTGTCAGTCATAGCAACTTTTGGTATAATCCTATTATTTTTAAAATTTCTATTGGAAATATTTGTTTTTATACGAATATTCCCTTGTACTTCTTAGGAAAATATGCTAAATTATATAATAAATCTTTTTCGCTTTTTACGATTATCCCCATCCGGCGCGTTCAGGCCGTCATTTACCGGCCCTTCGCTTGATTTGTCGGAACCGAAACTTTATCGGAGCATGGAGGAATGCCGTATGGAATCGGAATTGCTGAATTACTGGAATGTCGATTATTACCGTCATTACCTGTCCCAGGTGCGGAGAAAGGAAATTCTCACACTCAGCGCCGGAGAGGAATATCTCCTGACCATAGAAAGCCAGGGACTTCTTTATATGCTGTCGGGGGAAATCACCGCCTGTCCATTGGAACGGCGTTTTGCGGTTTCGGCGCACGAGTGCTTTTTTGCCAAAAGGGCAGGCGATTATCGGCTGCTCTGCGGCGAAGAGGAAAGCCGCCTGATTGTAATTGATTTCGAATGCCTGGCCCTTTCTTCCGAGCCGCCGGACCAGGGCGCTTTGGAATTTCGTCGGCTGCTGGTCAATCTCCCCTCCCATATTCCGATGAAAAAGCAGAATTCCTCTCAGCTCCTTTTCAGCGGCATTCTGCAGGAGCTGGAAAAGCCAAAGGCTGACAGCGAGGCGCTGATCGCCTCCGGCCTGACCAATATTCTTCTGCAGCTTCTGCGCCTGTCCCAACAGCACGGCGATGCGTTATTGAGCGACGTAGCCGGCGCCGCCTTCTATTCTAAGGGAAATCACTATCATCCGCTGGAAGCCGGGCGAAAAATCTGGTTTACCGATATCCATATATGGGCCCGGAAGCCGGAGAACCCCGACGCAGAGGACGACCCCTCTCTGTTGGGAATTCTGCGGGCGCATGGGTCCGAGGTCTCCTTTCCCAACGACGGGAGTCTTGTTCTGAGCCGTCCGGAAGAGGCGTATCGCGGGCAGCAGGTCTCCTGTTTTACGGCGGTGAAGCGCTCTCCTTACCATGTGTGGGTCTGGCCCAGCATGCGTCTGCATCTGGATCTGCGGCCCGTTCATGAGGACTACTGCGTTACTTTCCATCTCAAAAGCAACATGACCGGCAATATCGGCTTTACGCTGACTAATGTAGAAAATTACGACGACCTCCCGGATATCATTCCCATTGAGAAAAAGGATGTCTGGATACCGGTATGCATTACCGGTCATCCTCTGTCCGGCTCCACCCCCTCGTCTCCCTACGTCATCAAGGCGGTAATATATATAAGGGAAAATTACGCCCGATCGCTGCGCGTGGGAGCGGTCGCAGATTATTGCCATATCTCCTCCGCTCATCTCTCCCGCCTGTTCCGAGAACAAACCGGCTTCACAATCGTTGACTTTTTGTCCCTGCAGCGTATCCAGGCGGCAAAGGAGCTGCTGCTTCATACCTCCTCCACACTGGAGGAAATCACCCATGCGGTCGGGTTCTACGATCTGCAGCATTTTTCCCGTACCTTCGTCCGCTATACCGGCCTGCGGCCCAGCGCTTTTCGCAAAATATACCGGAACACCTGACGACATGCCGCCGGGCATTCCGGGATAAAAAAGCAGTCCCTGTCTCACGGCGGCGAACCGGGAGGCAGGGACTGCTTGCAATTTTAAAAGATTCCGTTCCCATTGAAAAGAAAGGCTTCAGCAAAGAGGGCAAAAAGCGGCGGTAAGGATGGGGCGGACGACGCGGTCCATGCGGGCGTAGCCGGAATCGTTCGGATGGAGGCCGTCATAGGTAAGGCAGGGCTGGGCGGTCAGCCCGTCGAACTCGGCGAGCGGGGTGTGGTAATCGGCGCAGGGAATGCCATACTGGGTGCAGAGCCGGAGCAGTTCCCCGTTCATCCGCGCTACCGTCTTCTTCCGGGCCGACGCGCCGGAAGAGGGCTGCTCCGCCAGCGGGGTGATTGTGCAGGCAATCACCCGCTGCCCCGCCTGCCGGCAGGCCTCGAACATCGCCTCATACGACCGCACAAAGGTCTCCACCGCTTTTTCGATTGCGGCGGGGAGCGCCTCCTCCGCCGTTTCAAAGAAGGGGAAGGTGTTGTTTACCCCGCCGTGAATGACCGCCACCCGCGGCTTCAGCTGGAGGACGTCGGCGGCAAACCGCTTCTCGATAATGTCGATCACATCGCCGCTGATCCCCCGGTTGATCACATTCCCGAAGCCCGAGAACGCCTGCCGGACATTCCACCCCTCGGTGATGGAATCTCCGATGAACACGATATCCACCGCCTCCCCCGCAGTGAGGATGCGTTCGTTGTCCGCGTCGAATTCATCCCGCCGCAGGTCGGCGAGCGGGGACAGCTTCCCCGGTTTCAGAATTTCTCTTTCCATAAAAAGCCCTTCCTTTTTCATGTTTTTTTCTTAGAGAACCTTCCATCCCAAAGCCGGAACGGACACCCCGTCCCATTCCGCTTCCTGCTCGCCGTAGTTGACATAAACGGCGGCGCCGTCGGAGTAGGTGGTTTTGGCCAGCTTCCCCCGGCTCTCATGGGCGGAGATTTCCAGACCGGAAAACCGGTCGTACAGCTCCTTCACCGCCGCCGCATCCGCCAGCACGGTGTCTTTCCATTTCTCCCAATCCACATAATATAAATAATCATACTCCGTTTCCCGGATCCGCTCGTCCATCCGCCCCGCCAGGGTGAATTTGAGCATACTGCCGGTCTCCACCGCCTCCAGCAGCGCTTCCCGGTAATCCCCCGCCGCGTTCAGCGGACGGCTGGTATACGCCACATGCCCATGCAGCACCATCTGCACAAACGGTACATAGCCGCTCACCGGATACGCCGCCTCCCCCGTCAGGCTCAGATCCTCCGCCAGCGTCAGGTCGTTCAGCGCATCCGCCAGCGGATTACGGCTCATCACCGCCCGATCCTCCGCCAGCAGATTCGCTGCATTCGTCACCGCCGTCAGCGCGTCCGAACGGTTCACGGGATGCTTCTCCGAAAAATCGGTGTTCAAACAGAGCGTGGCGTCCCCCATGCTCACCCCCAGCCGGGAGTCCAGTTTCTCTTTGTACGACGCTGCATACGCCGTGTACCAATAGGGCGAAACCACCTGCAGCGTCCCCGCCTTGGACAGCGCGTCTCCCGTCGATTTGCTTTGGAGTGTCCGGGTCGCCGCCCGATTGTTCGCCAGCCGCGCGTTCTTCTGCGTGTTATAGCCCGTCAGCAACCGGTTCCGTCCCGCATAGCTGTACGCCAGATTGACATCCAGATACGCCGCCCCCTGTCCTGTCAGATAATCCAGCGCCGATTCCCGCGCCGTTTTACTCCCCAGGCAGGCCGCCCACCGATAGCTCCCCGGCGGCTGGTTAAACAGGCCGCCGTCATTGTAGCCCGACAGTTTCACCGACGCCTTCAGGCCGTTTTCCGACAGCGCCCGGCCGATTTCCTCCGTTTTCTCCCAGCTCGTCAGAACCATATCCTTTGTCACCGGGAACAGCCCGCACCACTGGTACGAATACGGTACGTTCCCGATCAGCTCCACCAGCAGGCTGTCGCTGTTTTGGGACGTTTCCGGCAGCTTGCCCTGCTTTTTCAGCAGTTCCCGGTATTCCTTCGCCAGCACCGACACGTCCGCTCCGCTTTCCACGATGTGGTACCTCACCGTCAGGTCCCCCGTATACGCAGAGCCCCCGAACACCGTCGAGGTCTGCTGCGCCGTCACCGACGAATCCCCGTATTCCAGCAGGCGGAAGCTCAGCGTCAGCTGGCTCGCCCCGTCCGAATATTTTTCCGTCAGGGTTGCCAGGGCCCCTCCTTCCTCAATCACCGCCAACAGGCCGCTTCCGTCCTTCTTCAGCATCCCATACACCGGCAGGGGGAAGCGGCTTTCCCTCGCCGCATCCTCCCTCAGGTCGTCCGTTCCGTAATACGCATACGCATGGTTCCGTTCCGTCCCCTCCGAAAAGCGCTGCAGCGCCCCGCTTCCCGCCGGAAGCAGGTACGAACCCTCCTCCGTCTTTTCCGCATACGTCGCCGCCCCGTTCAACGTGACCGTGGTCAGCGGATTTTCCGGATGGAATCGGATTTCCCCGCAGGGGATGTTCACCATCACATCCCCGTTCTCCAGCCAATATTCCACCGTCACAAGATACGATTCGTCATAGCTGACCGGCTTTTCCCCCGTCTGCCTGCACTGCTCCTCGAAAAGTTCTTCCGTCATTCCCGCCTTTTCCAGATACGCCGTGGTCTTGTTTTTCATCGCCACCGCTTCACAGTCCTCCAAGTAGTAAAGAGGAACCGTCTTTACGCCCGGGCAGGTCTCCAGCACGATGCTTTTCGCCGTTTGCGCCGTATACAGCGCATACCGCCGCAGAAGGTATGCCTGCTCCTCCTCCGTCAGCTTCGGCAGGATTTCCTTTTCCATGGTTTCCTGCGTAATCCCATAGGGCAGGATACCGCTCTGCCCTACCTCCCCGAACAGGTACGTCACCCGCAGCCGGCTTTCATCCTCCGTATACGCCGCCGTATACTGCCCGTTCATCACCGCGTCCGTGTCCGAATACAGGCTGATGTCGGTCTCGCCGCCGTACCGGTAGGTGATACTCACCGGCGATACCGCCGCGTCCTCCGTTCCCAGAAGGCGGATATCGTCGTCCTCCGCCGTGTTTCTCCACAGCGTTTCCCCCGTTTCATCCTCCGCCAGCCGCACCGCGCCGCCCGCCGACACATACAGCGTCCGCCCGTTTTCCGAAAACACCGCCGTTTCTCCCAGCGCCGTCTCTTCCGTCAGATCCCAGCCCGCCGGTTCCGGCAGGCCGAAATTCTCCGTGGTTCCCAGGCTCCGTCGGGTCTCCGAATGGGTGGAGAGCAGCAGCGAAAACGCGCCGATCACCGCCGCGAACGCCGTCAGCCGCACAATCCATTTCTTCCATCTTTTCATCCGCTTGACCATTCCTTTCCACGGCTCAGGCATACCGCAGGGTGATTTCCTTCACCACCCCAGCCAGGAAGTCCACGATGTTCCCCACCAGTCCCGCGCACAGCACGATCAGAAAAATCATCAGCATCACTCCCGCCACGCTGATCAGAAGCATCAGTACCGTCTTGCCCAGTGTAAACTGGTGTACCGTCAGCGTCCCCGCCACCAGCAGAAACCCGCAGTACGCCGCCAGCACCAGATTCAGGCTGGTATACAGCGACGCCGTCTCCAGCGTCAGCGCCTGCCCCAGCAGCAGCACCGGCATCGAAAACAGCACATACGGCGTCAGGCTGTAGCAGGTATAAATATAGATATCCCGGATCGTCCCCTTCCCGTCGAACAGGGTGGTCAGGCACCAGCTCGCCAGCACAAACAGCAGCAGCACCGCCCCCAGAGACAGGGTTTCGGTCAGGGTATTGGTCTGTGTCAGATCAGCGTCGCTGAACAGGTAGGGCGCCCACCGTGCGCTCACCATTCGCAGCACAAACGCCGCCAGCAGGATCAGCGTCGCGCCTCCCACGCTGCCCCGGTTTTCCCATTTCAAATCCCAGAAGCCCCCAAAGGGATGGGTCATCACCGTCCAGCCGAACGCCGTCGAACGCACCAGCGGCCGTTCGGAGCGCTTCACTGCGCGGCTCGCCGCTTTTGCCAGCAGCACCAGCGCCGCGATTCCCACCGCCGCGCCCGCCAGAAGCCAGCCCAAATAGCTTTCCGCCAGCTGCGACTGCCAGCCCTTGAGCGCTTTGGAGTAATAGGTCTTGTTGTTCGCCTGCCGGAACTTTTTCCATCGCCGCACGGTATTCCCCCTGATTGAACAGCGCCTTCCCCAGCCCCAGGCTGGTCAGGTCATATCCTCTGAATTCTTTCTCCAGCGCTTCCCAGCAGGCGGTCTCCTCCTCCGCGTTCCCTTTGTCGTGCGCCTCGTACGCCGCCAGCACCTTCTGTGCAAAGGGGGTCGGGGCGAACACTGTCAGGCTCCCCGTCGATCGGTCCAGTACCGCGATCCGATCCCCGCAGTATACCAGCGACGCCGGCTGCTGGAATTTGCCCTCGCCTCCGTCCAGACCGCCGAACACATACAGCAGGTTCCCGTCTCCGTCGTAGGTGAATACTTTTCCCCGTTCCCGGTCCAGCAGGCTGTACAGGCCGTTTGGCCCCACCGCCGCGTCCAGAAACCGGGACGCTCCCGAATTCTCGTTCTGGTACAGCGTGAAATCCACGTCTCCCACCGGCGGGTAATAGCCACGGTTCTTCAGAATGTCGTTCCCCAGCGGGTTCAGCAGCCGTACCGGCAGCTTTTCTCCGCTCCGACTATGCACCGCGTTGTAAATATCCGAGTCCGTCACCGTTTCGGTAATCGCCAGCACCATACCGTCCCCGTTGCACACCAGATTGGTAAATTCCGTCGGCACCAGCTGCAGCGTCCGTTTCTTCATTTCCGCCGTCCCGAACGTCCGGATCAGGATATCCCACGCCGTCGGATTCACGTCCAGCGCCCCCAGGTAGCCGATGAATTCCCCTTCCTTCGAGAACTGCACGATCCCCTGCGTCTGGTTGCGCGAGATCACATACATCCGTCCTCCGCCGTCCGTGCTCAGCCGCACCGGCTCAAACGCCACCGTGCTGCTCCATTCCTCTTCCGACGGCGCTTCCACCACCTGCACCGTTTCCCCCGTGGATGCCTCCAGCACCACCAGGTTCCCGCCGCCGGTGTTCGCGACGTAGAGCTTTCCCTCCGCGGCCCAGACTCCCTCGCAGCCCTCCAGCTTCCGTTCGCCGTCCTGCGTGGTATACCGGTCATACCGCCCCGTGACGCGCAGATCCTCTTCCACCGCCCACACACAGCTGTTCGCGCTGTCCGCGATGTAGAACCGCCCCGCTTCGTCCACCGCCAGGTCCGTTACCGCCGGTACGTTTTCCTGTTCCATGCCCTCCGCGTCCGCCAGATCGCTCAGGCGGAGGGTCCGCTCCGTCTCATAGGGAACCGGCGTCGCACGGGTATCTCCCCAGTATCCGAATACATACGAGCCGTCCGGGTTTTCCAGCTCCGACGCCGCCGACGCCGGCAACGCGCCCGCCAGAAGAAGCGCCGCTGCCGTCAGGCATATGGTCAGTCGTTTTCTCATAGTCCAGCCATCCAATCCTTCCCGCGGGCCGCCGCCCTTTGTCGCTTAATCTTTTCAGCTTTCAATCCTTCATGCCGGAGGTGCTCATCGTTTCCAGAATATTTGACTGGGAAAGGATGAAGGTTACCAGCGGCGGAATAATCAGCAGCAGCGCCACCGCCGACGATACCCCGCTTCGCGCGATCGTTCCTCCGGAAATGATGTTCTGCAGCGCGTACGGCAGCGTCTTCAGCGCTTCGTCATAGATATACATCCCGCCCGTGTTTCCCCACAGACTCTGGAACGACAGGATAATCAGCGTCAGCCATGCCGGCTTACACATCGGCATGACAATCCGGAAGAATATCCGCAGTTCTCCCGCGCCGTCCACCCGCGCCGCTTCCAGCACCGTCGTCGGCACCATCTGCTCCATAAACTGCCGCATCAGGAACAGACCCAGAGACGATGCGCACGCCGGGAGAATCAGCGCCCAGTGGGTGTTCACAATCCCCATCTCCGCCATGATGATATAGCCCGGAATCGCCGTCACCGTCCCGTTGAACATCAGCGACAGTACCACCACCTGGTTCAGCAGCTTCCTCCCCGGGAATTCTTCTTTTGCCAGCACATACGCCGCCATGGACGCAAACACCACCTGGCCAATCACACCGCCCAGCGTGATAAACACCGAGTTCAGTACATACCGCCCCAGCGGCACCCACGACTCCCGCAGAATGCTCGAAATTCCCGCAAAATTGTTCCATGTCGGGTTGCTCACCCACAACGGCGGCGGGAAGATAAACAGCTCATCCAGCGGCTTGAACGCGTTTGTCACCGTATATACCATCGGCAGCGCCATCACCGCCGCGAACACCGCCAGAAAAAGCAGGTTGAACATCCCGCCCGCGTTCGACCGCGCGTAGGACGACTGATGCGCCAGACTCTTCATCACCCGCATTCTCAGTCACCCACCTTTCTCAGCAGTCGGTTAATCAACTGGTTCGACACCATCATCAGCACAAACAGGAACGTCGAGATTGCGCAGGCATATCCCATCTCATACCGCGTGTTTCCGTAATCCTGCATATGGTTCACCAGCGTATGTACCGCGTAATCCGTGCTCGGGTTTCCGCACAGGTTGTTGCAGATTTCCCCCACCGAGAACGCTCCCGTAATACTCAGCACCGCCCCGAACAGAAGCTGCGGCTTCATGGACGGCAGCGTCACATACCACAGCTCCTGCCACCGGTTGTGCACCCCATCGATCGCCGCCGATTCGTACAGGCTCCGGTCGATCCCCTGCAGGCCCGCCACAAAGGACAGGAAACCCGTCCCCAGACTCATCCACAGGCTCACGATGATCACGCACACCATCATATACTGCGTATCCGTCAGCCACTGGATCGGCTCCCCGATCAGATTCCAGTTCATCAGCCACGCGTTCAGGTACCCGTACGCGTCCCCGCTGAACAGCAGCGTCCAGATCAGGTATGCGTTTCCCGAGATTGACGGCGCGTAGAACAGAATCACAAGGATCGTCCGCAGCGCCGGCGCCAGCTCGTTAATCATCCACGCCACCAGCAGCGCCGTCAGATACCCGATCGGCCCGATGAAAATAGCCATCGTCATCGTGTTCGACAGCGCCGTCGGAAACAGGTCGTCGTAAAACAGCATCTGCAGGTAATTCTGCACCCCGATGAACTGCGGCGTTTCCAGCACGTTGTAATAGGTGAAGGACAGACCCATCGCCATCAATACCGGCGCCACCGTAAACAGCAGGAACAGGGTGAAAAAGGGCAGCAGGAACAGGTAGCAGCTCTTTTTCTTTCTCATCCGGTTCCACACGCCGTCTGTTCTCCGCCTTTCCGACGTTTCCCGCTTCCTCAGCGTTTTCTGCGTTGCCATGCTTTTCTCCCTCATTCCAGACCGTATTCCTGCCGTTTCAGCGCCAGTTCCTTGTCGATGATCCGCGTGTATTCGCCAAGCGTTTCCCGCACGTCCGCGTCCTGATATACAATCTTCCGGAACGCATTGTTCACATGCCGGCCCACCAGATAGCCGCCGGCTACCTCCGGTGTGCCCACTGTCCACTCCCACTGGGCCTTCAGCATGGCTTTTTCCTCGTTCGTCCACAGCTGATTCTCAAACGCCGTCTTCGACGCCACCATCACCCGCGCCGACGTCCCCAGCTTGGTTTCCAGCGTCCGCGCGTAATCGCTCTGCGCCTCGCCCGACGCCCACCACTTCAGGAACGCCCACGCCGAATCCGGATCCTTCGCGTTGGCGAACAGCATCGCCGCCGTTCCCGCCGAGTTCACCGACCGATCCACCGTGCCGTCCGCTTTCTCCGTCCCCGGCACCATCGCCATTCCCCACGACCCGCTGATCTCCGGCGCAAATACCACCACGCTGTTGTAGCTGCTGTAGTCCGCAATCGCCAGCGGCATTTCTCCCGTGCGGAACCGGTTGATAAAGTTGAAGGTCAGCGGCAGGTCGAAGTTCTCATAGAATTTTGTCCACTGCCGGAAGGCCGTCACGCTTTCCTCCGAATCCAACAGCGACTGCGAACCGTCCGCCGTGTAATACGCTCCCCCGTTCTGGTACAGGAACACCTCATACGCCCCGCATCCAAACGTCATGTTGTTTTTCTGCAGCGTGGTGATGCTGTCGTATACCTCGTCCCAGGTATCCGGCACCGAAAGACCCAGCTCTTCCAGAATATCGCTCCGGTAGAACAGCATCGGGAAACTTTGGGTTTCGGGCAGCGCCCACACGCCCCCGTTGAACCGATACGGCGTGAGCGCCGATTCATAGAAATCGGCCGCCGTCTCCTCATACCCGTCCAGTCCGGACAGATCGGTGACCGCTCCCCGCAGCGCATACCCGATCACTGTCGCCGAGGTGTTGAACAGCGTCACATCCGGGCCGATCCCCGCTACCGTCGCCGCCATGATCGAATCCGCCGCAATCAGCTTCATATTGACCCCGATCCCGGTCTGCACTGTGAACGATTCGTTCCCCATGTCCTGGATGATCTGCGCCTGGTCACGGCCGGTCACCGCCCACACGTCCACGCTCTTCCCGCTTCCAGCCGACGTGTTCAGGTTGTCGTAGCTTTCGATATACGACCGGGCAATCCGGCTCACGGAATGCTTCAGATCCTCCCACACTCCCGCCTTGTAGGCCGTGCCCTCCTGCCCGTACGGCTGGAACTCCAGCCAGTCCAGCTCCAGCGGCTGCGCTGTCCGTTCCAGCAGCCAGGTGCCGATCGCGCTGATGTTGGAGTTCAGGGTATTGATCTGATCCGGAATCTTGTCCGGATCCTTCAAAAAGGCTTCAAACTGGCGGATCAGCTTTTTGAACACCGCTGCGTCCGATCCCCCGTCCTTGCTCAGCGATGTCAGATACGCCGCCACCTGTCCCAGTCGTTCCGTCTGTTCTTTCATGCTTTCGAACACGTCCGGCAGCTTTTCAGCCAGATGGTAATCCCGGTAATTGTCCGGATTGGTACCGGTAATCATGAGAATCCGCCGGTAAATCCGGTTGCATTCCTCCACGCTTGACTGCACCAGCGTCACCGCCGGCTCCAGCGTACCCAGCGAGCAGCTCAACGTCACCGTATGCCGCCCCTCCTCCAGATACATCCAGGCCGGCTGTCCGTCCGCTCCGTTCACCGACGCCTTCTGCCAGCCCGACGCATAGGGGAAAGTCAGCTCCTCCGTTTCCACGCTCCACACTCTTCCGTCGATCAGCAGCCGGCGGCAGCTCACCGCCCCCGCCGCGTAGTCCTGACGGCACCGCAGGTTCAGGCAATACCACCCCGCCGTCTCCACCGTGAATTCCCATGTCGCGCTTTCCCCCAGCGTCTGCCACGACGCCCCGCCCAGCGTATTGTAGGTCGCGGCGTTGCTGCACACCGGCATCGTCCCCGCCGAGGTCCGGTCGATCTGCTCCAGGATCGACGGCTCACTCCGACTCAGGGGGTTCTCCGCCTGAATGACGATTGGCGCCGCGTCGGTCTTTTCCGGCTCTCCCTGTCCCGGCTCCTCCGGTGGTTCATACCCTTCAAACCGCAGCCCCTCCAGCTCCATCGTCTGGTTTTCCGCTGTCAGCACCGCCGTGTTTTCTCCCGCCGGAAGGTAATAATACAGCTCTTCCGACACCGTGCTTTTGTCGCTGTGCGCCAGACTGTCATAGCCCGTCGATTCCTTCAGCTCCGGCTGGCGACGGTAGTCGAACTCCCCGTCCGTTTCCCAGCTCTTCGGAAAATACAGCTGCCCGCTTTCCTCAAACGGCAGCTCCCCGTTCACCGTCAGCGTCCCTGTATAGGACGTCAGGACGCTTCCTCCCCCCTTTACCGTGGCCGACAGGCGGTACAGGCCCGCCTGCTCCACCGTAAAGGTCAGGGGCAGCCCGTCCCCTTCGCATACCGTTTCGGGGCTGTTCAGCAATTCGATTGTCCGGCCCGCCGCCGAACCATCCCGCGGATACTCCGCCCGGTACGCCTGGTAGGAATCCCCCGCCGCTTCCAGATATCCCGACAGGTCGACCGGGGCGGCGTTCTCTGCCTTCCGGCAGCCGCTGAAGCCGCCTGCCGCCAGCAGACTGGCCAGCGCCGCCGCCGTCGTACGTCGTACGAGCTCCCTCATTCTTTCCTTTTTGTCCATGCCGTTCACGCCTTTCGACCGCTGTTGATTTCATTGTGCGAACAGCGTTTCCCTCCGCATGTCCGCGCCCTGTCCGGCTATCCCACAATCCCGGACCGTTCCACGCTTTCGATGAAGTACCTCTGCCCGAACAGGAACACCACCAGCAGCGGCGCAATGAACAGCAGCAGCGCCGCGTTGTTAATCAGCGACTGCCCGATCACATCAATCGTCCCCGTCCCCGCGGTTGTCGCCTTCACCATATCGTATACCTTCGTGATAATCACCTGCAGGTAATCCTCCGTCGGCTCAAATACCGACAGGTAGAAATCATCCGTCCACTGCCACACCAGCGAAAACAGGAATACCGTCACCAGCATCGTCCGCGCGCTCGGCAGCGCCACCTGCCAGAACGTTCGGATCGGACCCGCCCCGTCGATTGACGCCGCTTCCTCCAGCTCCTTCGGAAAGCCCTGGAAATATTGCCGCAACATGAAAATCAGCAGCCCGCTTTTCAGCCCCAGCCCCGTCATACACAGCAGTGCCAGCGGAAGCGGCGTGTTCAGCAGCGACACCCCGTCCCCCAGCAGCCCGAACAGGTTGAAAAAACGAAACTGGAAATACAGCGGCGTCGACAGAATCTGCGGCGGGATAATCAGCGTCAGGATCGTGATGATGAACAGCAGGTTCCTTCCCGGAAAGCGGAAACGCGCCAGCCCATAGGCGATCACCGTCGCCGATCCCACCTGCAGCAGACTGTAGAACGCCAGGCTCGCCACGCTCTTCGCCAGCCCCGCCCCGTAATTCATGTATTCGATTGCCTGCCGGTAATTGTCCAGCGTAAAATGCTTCGTGAACAGATGCACCGCGTCGTCGTTCAAATCCGCTTCCGTCATGAACGAATACATGATCCGCCCAAACAGCGGGTACACAATCACATAGGCCAGGCAGGTCAGCAGCAGGTAGACCGCCGCGTACTGCGCGATTCTCACCAGCTGCGCTTTCCTCCGGTCGCTCAATTTCATCCTCACCTGTCCTCCCCCCTTTACCGCTCTTCATACGAGAACGTGAACCGTTTCAGCACAAAATACAGCGCCGCCACCACGACGCTCACAATCACAAAGTAGATCCAGGCCATCGCCGACGAATAGCCGAATTTCAGCGACTGGAAGCCCGTCGTATAAATGTACTTCATTGTTTCCCCGTTCATATTCACAAACCGCTCAATCACCGTATACAGCACAATCACCAGCAGCTGCGGACTCACCATGGGCAGCGTGATCTTCCAGAAATTCTCCCACGCCGTCGCCCCTTCGATCGCCGACGCCTCGTACAGCGACGGCGAAATCGACTGCAGCGCCGCCAGAAATATGAGAACCTGAATCCCCGACAGGCTCAATATCGTCGTAATGTTCTGCTGCGCGTAAAGAATGTAATTGGTCAGCTGCGGCGAAAGGTTCGCGTTCAGCAGCAGGTCCGAAATTGCCTGCTGGCTTCCCGACAGCGCCCCTGTCATCCCCTCCGACGCCGCCATCGGATCAATCGTCGACGCGATCAGCTCATCCGTGCGGATTTCGCTCATTACACCCGACGTCAGAATCACCGGCAGAAAAAAAATCACCCGGTACGCCGTCCGACCCGGAAATTCCCGTTTCAGCAGCATCGCCACCACAAAACTTACGATTACGATCAGCGGCGTGTTCGTCGCCGCTTCCTTCATCGACCCCAGCAGGTATTTTATGTAGTCCGCATCCACTGTCAGCGCCCGTTTATAATTCTCCCATCCGCTCACCGCGATGTCGTATCCGTTTTCCGTGTTGATGTCCCCCAGGCTGATGGCGAACGACTGGATCAGCGGCGACCCCAGAAAGAATATTACCCCAATGATGAGGGGCAGCACGAACAGCAGCCCGTATCTCGCTTCCCGCCTTTCCAACCGGCTTTTCCCTTTTTTCATCCGGCCTGCGCCCGCCTTCTTTGCCTTGTCTCCCAATCCTGCCATCCCTTTCTTCCTCCTCGCCTGTTTCCCCTGCTCCGATACGCTTTCGCCGGGTAACTGTGCCGTTTACGACCTCCTGCCTCCTCCGTACCCCGCACAGCCATCCGCCGCCGCCTTCCCAAAACAGGTTCCGGCAGGCAGTCCTCCTGCCTGCCGGAATCATGCTGTTCTGGGCGCTTCGGTTATGCCGTTTCAGCGTTACCGCCTGTTCCGGCGCTTGCCCGCGGTCAGCACAGCGCCCGCCGACACTGCTGCCAGCACTCCCGCCGCTATCGGCAGCCCCACGCCGGTCGGCACCGGATCCGCCGGCTCTTCGCCCGCGTTCGTCCCCGTCCCTTCGGTCGGATCGGTCTCATCCCTGTTCGTCGGGTCGGCGTCCGTCTGGTCGGTCGAACCATTCGTCGAATCCGCCGGCTCAAACGATTCCTCCGCATAAAAGCTCAGATCGTCAAACCAGACTGTATTCTGGCACACGTCATACACGTTCAATCCATAGACATAAAACGAGAAGTAATAGAAATCCATCGGCTCGAAGCCCAGATCCTCATACTCTGTTTCAATGCCTGCCTGGAAATACGTCACTTCGGAGAAAGGCACATGGTAGTAGCCTTCGTACCCCGCCGGGATATCCTTAATGTCGAACACCACTTCCGCGTCCTCTGTCAGGTAGGATACCCGCATGCTCATCGCCTTTTCCGTCTTGAGCCAGAAGCAGAAGCCGTCTCCCTCAAAATCCTGGTTATCCGGTTTCGTCTTGAGAGCGCCGGGCGAAGTCCACGAGGCCTTTCCGGTGTCGTAGACGATCTTCAGGCTATTGCCCGATACGCTGTTTTCGCCGGTGGTATCCAACGTCACGACAGCGCCCTCACCGGTCTCCCCGGCGTTCCGGGCGGTCCAAAACTCAATCAGGCTGTTATCGTCGGCATACGCGTTAAAATCATCGATGAGCTTATGGTAATTCGGGTTGTGCTCCTCCGGCTGATCCGGCGTGGTCGGCTGGGTAGGCGCGGTGGTATCCGTACCCGTGGTCGGGGTGACGCCCTCCTCATAGGTGCCGAACGCGTCCACATACGCCGTGCCCGCATTGGGTGTATCATTCAGGTACAGGCAGATTTTGTATCCCAGCGCGGAGAAGGGATCGGCCTTTGTGTGATTCGGATCGTTCTTCATAAAGTCGGCATAGGGGAAATAGACCAGATTCTCCCCCGCTTCAATCGCCGCATCGCAGTAAACCTCTACCCAATCGCTTCCGTACTTGCCCTGTCCCTGCAGGCGCGCCGTACCGGCCGCGTCCGACTTGATCCAGAGAAAATATCCGTCGCCTTTGGCGTCGTAGAAGGTTTCGGTGCTGTCCTGAATACGGGGCGCGTTCCATGCCGCCTTGGATTTATCGTAGGTCCATTTGATGCTGCCGCCGGAGGTTCCGTACCCCCAGATGGCGGAATGCGCCGCAACGGAGCCTTCCCCGCTGTCCCCGGCGTTGCCGGCGATGAAGCTCTGCAGCCCGTCGTCAAAGTTTTTGATTACGGTCAGGGCCACGTCGGCGGGGATTCTCTTCTCCGAGGGAACGAAGGAGGTGGGCTCCGCGGTCGTCGGGGTGGTCGGCGTCTCTGTGGTGGTGACCGCCGCTTCCGTCGTCGTAACCGGAGCCTCCGTCGTGGTCGTTTCGATTTCGTCCGCCTCATAGGTGCCGAATTCATCCACATATATCGTACCGGCATTCGGCATGGTCAGCGCATACAGGCAGAGATGGTAACCGGTCGGTCTCTTGGTGATAGCCGACCCGTCTTTATTCTTAAAACCGCTGTACGGGAAATAAACCAGGTTTTCCCCCGCCGTGATATCCGCGTCGCAGTATACGCTTGTTGCCCAGTCGTTCTGCAGTCCCTCCAGCCGGACGGTTCCGGCTGCTTCGGCCTTGATCCACAGGAAATACCCGTCGCCGTTCATGTCATAGAACGTCTCGCTGCCGTCCCGGAAATTGGGCGAACTCCAGTCCGCCTTGCTCTTGTCATACGTCCACTTCACGCTGCCGCCGGAGGTTCCGTAGCCCAGCGTGGTGCAGTGCTCCACAACCGAGCCGTCCTTGTTATTCCCGGCGTTGCCGGCGGTGAAGCCCTGCAGCCCGTCGTCAAAGTTTTTGATTACGGTCAGGGTCACGTTTGACGGTACAGTTACCGTCGACGGGGTGAAGGTATCCGCCGCGGCCATCAGGCCGGTGGAGACCAACGTCGCCACAAACACGGCGAGTGACACGCAGAGCACACCGATTCGCTTAATGAGCTTTTGTCTCATGTTGTTTCCTCCCTTAACCTACATTTATTTTCCGCCGGGACTCCCGGCAGGTTTTCCTACTTATATGCCCGGACGTAATCGACCTCCAGTGAAATCGGGAAATCGCTGTCCTTGAATTCCCACGGTCCGCACCAGGTGTTTTCAGGCGCATACATTCCGAGTGAGACGATAATCCGTCCCGGACGGCCGGTCTTCTTGCCGTTGGAGCCGCCGATGGGGGAAACCGAGATATCATACCACACCAGCTTGCCGTTCACATAGTAATAAAGACCGTCCTCCAGCCAAGCGCAGCTGTATTCCACGAAATTCTCCGTCGGATCCACCGACAGCTCCGGGTAATGGTACTTACTGGTGTGCGCCTTATTATCGGCCGTATCATGGAAATGCTCAGTGATGCAGTATTTCTTACCCCAGTAGCCGCTGATCTCCACAAAGTCCAGCTCCGAGCAGCCCTTGCTCGGCTGCGTCTTGTCGTAAAAATGGTAAGTAGAACCATAGGCGCCACCCGGGAACATCCAAAAAGCGGAATTCAGCGCAGACTGCTTCGGAATTTTCATCGAGCAGGTAAACAGCCCGTACTTCTGGGTGTACTTTCCGTAAGTAGAAATGCTTCCCTGCGTATACTCATAGGTCCTGCCGTTATAGGTCTTCTGCTCCTTCTTCACCCAGAGGCTGAGCTTGCCGTTGGCAACCGTCGCGTTTTCGTGATACATCAACGCGATATCCCCTGTGCCTTCCTCATGGCACCCCCATTTGCTGGAATCCAGCGAGGTACCGTCAAACTCGTCGCCAAAGGAGGAAGTCCAAGCCTTGCACGGAATGGAAACCTTCGCCGTAACTCCGGTCGAGTTTTCCTTTCCGGTGATGGTGACCGGCTGTCCCTTGCTCCGCACCGAGTAGGGGATGGTCACTGTGTTTCCTGAAATCTTTACCCCGCTGGCAGAGCTGGAATAGGTCATCTGCTTGGCGCCGACGAGCTGGTTGTCCATTACAGGGACGATCATATACTCTGCATCATATCCCGCCACACCCGGATGCCACTGATCCAGCGTCAGGGTCAGCGTATGCTTCGCAGGCGGAGCCGTGGTGGTCGCTTCCCCCTGCCGCTTTGTGGTAGTCGTGGTTTTCTTCGCGGTTGGTTCCCCGCCATGGCTGTTATTGGCGGTGGTTTCGCCGCCGGTCGTTTCCGTGCCGGGCGCGTCCCCCGTCGTTTCGGCGCCGGTGGCGGAGGCTTCCGTACCGGCTGTCGAGCTTGCCGAGCTCCCGGTTGCGGCCGGAAGGCTTCCCTCGGAGTCATTCCCGCTCGTGACCTTGGAGCCGTTGCAGGCGCACAGCGACCCCGTCAGCAGAATAACAGCCGCCGACACGCACAGGGTTCTCCGCAGTTTATGCGCATGACACACATGCATTCCTCCTTCTCTGTTTTCAAACGTCTGCAATTTCCGGCGAAGCAGCAAAATCACTCAAAACTTGGAATGTTTCATCGCTGTTTCTGTTTTTATTTTAGCTGTTTACCCAAAGAAGAAAAGGTATGGCCGTAAGATGAGATGGTATTTTTTTCAGATATTATCAATTCCCATTGTTTTTCGCCGGAATTTTCTGTATACTATCTGTACAAGTATTTCTGTACAGGCTGTATGGGTCTGTACGGGGCAATTTTTCTTTTGGGGGGCGGTACTTTGCAGGATTTGACCTATCTGGCTCTGGCGACTATTCACTGCTTTCCTTTTTTGGCCGGAATAATCCGCCGTATCCGCCTGCTCGATTTTCACAAGCGGGAAACGGCGTCCTTCCACGCTGTGGAGCATACCCTGGTGTTCTGTGTTTCAGGGAGCGGCCGGGGCAGCTTTGTGAACGAGCGGATCTGCGTGGACCGGCAATTCTCCTTTCAGAAAAACCATCTGCTTTACTGGGAACCGGTGAGCGACGCACAGCTCACCAGCATGACCGAAAATCTGCGGCTGCTTCTGATTGAGTTCGCCGTTATGACCCCCGCGCTGGACGCGCCCCTTCCTCCGAATGAGATCACGGAAGCGTATTTTGAAAGCAGTCAGCCGATCCGTTTACAGCAACTGTCCATCAACCTTCCCTTCTCCACCGTGGTGGAGCCGTACGGCTTTATGGGCCTGTGCCTGCAGCGTATTCTGAAGGCCGCCAAGGAACAGCCTGCGGCCTGTCCTTCCATCGCGGAAAAGCTGCTGCCCGCCTTTGTAATCCAATGGCTACGCGTTTCCCAAAGCGAGATTGACGGGATGCTGCACGAGGTGGATTCCATCTGGGTTTCCAGCGAACTGTCCTATCATGAACTGCTCAAGGCCGGCCAGGACATCCGGATCAGCAATGTGGAAATCTGGAACGGCCACCCTCACGAGGGGGAAAACAGTTTCCTGCTGGGTTCCTTTACGGTGGACGACATCTTTTTGGCAGACACCTGGCGGGGAGAGCGCTGGCGTACAGAAGAATCCCCCGTATACGGACGCTGCGGGGCTCTGTTCACCCCGGAAAGCAGTCCGTATTCCCTGCTACTTTTCCCAGCCGTAAAGGGGACGGTACTCAACCTCAAGCCCTTCCGCAGCACCTGCTACTTCCGCTTTTTCCTCCGTTCCAATATGCCGGTTCAGTTGGGAGTGGCGGCGTATAGCTGCAAATGCTTCCGTGGCGTGGGATACGCCTTTCAATATACCACACCGGGGGAATGGCAGGAGGAGATCGCCCCGGTGTTGACCTCGTCCCAGGCGCTGCGGATGTCCTCCCACATCGACCAGGCAATCGAATACATCAAGGCCGAATACGCCAGCCCCATCCGCCGGCGGGATATTGCCCAGTTCGCCGGTATCCGGCCGGAGTATCTGTCTGATCTGTTCCGTCAGCAGCTGGGGGTCAGCGTGACCGCCTATATCAACAAAATCCGGCTGCTGGAATCCCTGAAGCTGCTGGAGGATACCAACCTGTCTATTGAGAACATTGCCTTCCGTGTTGGGTTTTACGATGCCGTGCATTTTTCCAAGGTCTTTCAGAAGCAGTACGGGGTGCGGCCGTCCGTTTATCGCTCCCGGTATCTCACGGAAGGGAAACGGAGGGGCGACCATGCCGACGACAAGATTTGAATATACCGGCGAAAGCATTGCACTCGAAGCGTCCTATCTGCACAATTGCCGCCTGCTTTCCCTGGAGCCGGAGGAACGCGCCGTGCTGACGGTTCAGGACCATGGTCTGCTGTTCGTTCTGAACGGAGCGGGAGAAATGCGAATCACGCATGAACAGGAACAGCGACGGAGTACGCTGGAAAAGCAACAGCTGTTCGCCCTTCAGCCGGGAACGGAGGTCAGTCTGCGGGGCGGCCGGATATCTTCTTCGCTCCTGTTCGTTGATTTTGCGATTTTTCGCTGCCTCCGCGCCGATTGGGAACATTTCGAATACAGGGCCGCGCCCCTGTCTCTGCCCTTTTGTATGCATATACCGCCGCTGGAAAGAATGGACACCCTTCTACAACGAATTGCAGAGGAACTCACCGTCCAGAATTTTGGGCATATCACTGCAATCCAGTCGCTTCTGGTCGAATTGGCCGACCTCTGGCAGCTGTCCGCTCAGCAGGTTTTCAGTTCCTTCTGGAGCACGATTGACTCGATCTGGATCAGCGGCAGCTTCCCTGAGACCGGCCAGACGCTCTCCCTGTCGGATATGACCATGATGCAGGGAACGCCGGAGAATCCGCTGGCTCCTCTCGGCTTTTTCCCGGCTGATCGGTGCCAGCCCCTGCTCTACTGTAGGGGAAGGGTGACGCCTCTGCCGCAAACGGCCGCAGGCCTCCGCTCGTTCCATATTCGAGGCGCGTTCACGCTGGTAATACCCATCCTGGAATCCCAGAAGCCTCTCGATCTCAGCCAGTTCCGGGGAAACAGCTTCCTGCAGGCGGATTTTGTTTCCTCCGTCCCCTGTACGCTGGATATCTCGGTCTACAGCCAGACGATTCAGGAAGGAACGCTGTACCGCTTGCATTACGAAGCGCCGGACACGCCGCTGCACGCCAGCATTACCACCAGCGGAGACCGCTCCCGCTTTTCCCTTTCCTGGCATGTGCAAAGCGCCCGGGCCTACATCCTCCAGCATTACCGCGAACGGCTCCGGTTGGAACAGATTGCCTCCGCACTGCACATCAATCCGAATTATCTTTCTACCATTTTCCATGAACAGATGGGAATGACCCTCTCCGCCTATATCCATTCCCTGCGGCTGGAAGAGGCCGCCCGCCTGCTGATCCAAACCGACCGAACCATGAAGGAGATTGCCCAGGAGCTCAGCTTCTGTGATGTACAGCATTTTTCAAAGACGTTCCAGAAAAAATACAACATGCGCCCGCTTGCTTACCGGCAGGCCTTCCGTATCCGCGCTTCGGAGATTGAGCGGGAAGCCCCAAAGACGGAGAATAAACCAAACGAATAGGAAAAGGCTCCTAAGACTGCGAAAGGGCCGTTGCAGAATTTTTCATTCTGCAACGGCCCTTTTGCTGTTCGTATAATCTGCGGTGATATTCCGGGGCTTTCTCCATCTCAGACGCCGTGAACGTTTTCCAACGGATATCGAAGCACCTCGGCCGCCGCCATATCCTCCAGCCGAAGCAACGCCTCCTCAACCGGCATGGTATAGGTGGCGCAGGCCAGCTCGTTGAAAAACAACTCCACCGTCGTCTCGTCCGTGAGAAGGCGGACGCGGAGCTCCCGTTCCCCCAGCTCCAGTGTATTGCCGTTGGGGAAGGTTAACACCGTAGTCGCCGGGCAGAAGGAGAAGCGCAGGTCGGCCACTTGGAAGGAAAACGGCGCTTCCCCCCGAAAGAAAACCTGGTAATCGCCGCCGGACTGGAGCAGCATCAGGCCGTTTTCCCTCACCTGCCGCCGCTCCGCCGGGCCACAGTGCAGTGCGTCCAGCTCCGCCACGGGGGTACGGCTGACAAAATACCGGCCGTTCAGCCGGCGGAGCCGCAGCTCACAGGGGGTAGTCATGCACTGGGAGAAGGGCAGGCCCTCATAGCCCATTCCCCGCTCATCCCAGATACGGTGATTCCCCATACCACAGGCCCAGGCAATATGGACTCGCCGGCCGCCCGGCGCGTTCCGCCAGGTTTGCCCGGCGTATACCGCCCGCCCAAAATCCAGCGAATTCCGGCTCTCTTCGTCCCGGAAGGTCTCGCCGTCGTAGTGTCCCACCCGGATTGTCCCGTCCCCGCCGTACAGCACCCAGCGGGTCTCTCCGGTCTCCTCACAGGTGAGAGGAAACATATCGGGACATTCGAACAGCTCCGGCGCGAAGCCAGTCCGCCTCCAGTGTCTCAGGTCATCCGAACGGTAGAAGGCTACCATGTTTTTTTCTTCATGGGTTTCATAAACCGCCAGCCCATAACCGGTCTCATCGGCAAACAGGCAGGGATCCCTCCAGGGCTCCCCTCCTTCACAGGGGATGGCGGGCTGATCGGGAAGGCGGCGGAAGGTATCGCCGCCGTCGGTGCTGACGGCAAAAATTTGTCCCTGTGCGGGGGCTTTTTTCCAATCGGTCATCCTCTCCACTCCGAGAGCGGTAAACGCCGCGACCACCGCGTCCGAACCGTATCCCAGCGCGTTGCGGGTATCCGGCAGACAACTGCCGGAGGCGCACATCATCTGATCCCCCTGCGGCATAATCGCGGGTCGCCGCTCTTCCCAATGGAAAAGGTCAGGGCTGACCGCGTGTCCCCAGGAGCAGTTGCGGTCGGTAGCCGTGGAGCCCAGCGGGTTGTGCTGATAATACAGGTGCCACAGCCCGTTCGCGTAAAACAGGCCGTTCGGGTCATTCAGCCATCCCCGTTTGCAGGAATAGTGGAAACCAGGACGGTGCGGCTCCTGATACAGCGCGGGATAAAGCGCCGGCTCGTCCTCCGGACGGCCGCCGCAAAGGATCTCCTCCAGCCCGGAATCGCCGTCGCCGCCGTCCACCGCCACCTCTATATATACCGCCTGCCCCAAGCATTCCGGAAGGGCCAGAGGATAATATGCCAGCGGCCGCCCGGACAATGCGACCCGAAAGGTATGCAGAAGATACCCGCCTAAAAACAGGCGGAGCAGGCAGGCGCCTTCCTCCGGCCGCACCGGTATATGCAGAAATGGCTTCTCCATCCGGATTTCTCTCCGGCTCAGTGTTTTCCTGTCCATCATACCATCTCCATTCTTTCAAAGCAAATAGCAGGGCAAGCTCATACGGGCCTCAGACGCGGACAGCATCCATAGTTTCCGGCCAGCTCCCTTCGAGCTCCCGTACCTCCATGGCCTTAACCCGGGCCCCGTCGCCCCGCAGCAGGAGCTCTTCCGACGGTGTCTGCTGCACCTGCATGGGCATAATAATGTGACTATTCTCCTCATACAGGCAAAGCAGGTTCCGGTCGGAGAGCAGCCGCAGGCGGCAGTTCTTCGGGTCCCGCACCATGGCTGTCTCGGTTCCTTTCACTGTGGGTGAGACCGAAAGCTCCGCCGTCCGTCCGTCCACCCGGACACGCACGCCCTGCACGATAATCTCGAATTCCCGTCCGGCGTCTACCGTCAGTTCGATATCCAGCAGCGGAGCGCCCGGAACACGCGTTTCTCCCCCAGCTCCGTCCAGGGAAAAGGCCGGATAGATTTCCCGGCGAACATACAGCTTTTCCAGCTCCCGTATCGGCGTGGTATGGAGAATAAAGTCGTCCCCCTCGTGATACAGGCTAAGCTCGTTCGGCACGCCGATGCAGTTGCTGAAACCGGCCTTCGACCGGTTGTAGTGATAACAATAGAAACTGAGCAGCCGTCCGTCCGGCAGCGGCATGATCTGCATCGCCTGGTAGCTTCCGCCCTGGTGAATGGTGCGCGGCCGTGTCAGAGGCTGAACCTTTCTTCCGTCAAAATCCACCGCCATATACGTGCCGGTCACGCCGCTAAGAATCATCTGCTTCCGGTTCTCCCCCCACACTGGTACCTCAAACATATTGGGGCATTCATGCTCCCCGTTTTCCCATTTGTATTCGGAAGCCAGGGTGAAATGGAACAGGTCGTCGCTGGTCAGAATCAGGTATTTTTCCTCATTGTCGGTATAAATAATCATAAGCCATTTGCCGGTTTTTTCATGATACAGCACCTTGGGGTCCCGGTTGCCGATATCGTAATTCGGTACGATGGGATTGCCCGGATACTTCTGGAAGGTTTTCCCGCCATCCAGTGAGTAGGCCAGACACTGGGTATGCTTGAGGTGCATGGTCCGGATTCCCTTACCGCCTGCGGCAGTAAAATAGATCAAGATAGGAGCAAACTCTCCCTGCTGAAGGCCGCTGACATTCCCCTCATCCACAAAGCCGGTGCCGGAGAAGGCAGGGCCAAGATCGTCGGGTATGAATTCGTCAGGCAGTTCTTTCCAATGCACCAGATCGGTGCTTACGGCGTGGCCCCATCCGAAATTGCACAGCTCCTGCCAATCGCCCCAGTCGTTGGTATAGGGCTGATGCTGGGCAAACATATGGTAGACCCCGTTGTAGTAAAACAGCGCGTTGGGGTCGTTCAGGATGCCACGCCGGAAGGTGAAGTGAAACTGCGGGCGGTCCGCGTTGGTGTAGATATCCTCATACCCGGGGAAAGTGTCCGCCAGGCGGATGGTCCCGAACTCCTCCTCGGTCATTTCCGGCATTTCAATCTCCAGCGTCAGAGTTTTCCCCATCCATCGGGTCATATCGCAGTAGTGCCACACCTCCGGCTCCCGGAAATTCAGGAAGGTGTAAAATTTGAAAAGGACCTTGTCCCCCTCCCACAGGGTGAACCAGATCGGCGTTCCTCCTTCCTTAGTGGGGTAGGGCAGAAACGGCTTGTTAACAGTGATTTGTTTTTTCATTATCAGACACTTCCTCGGCTAGGTGTAGAATGGCGCCACATCCGACGGCTGGAATCATCCGGGAATCCGAAGATGGCTGAGACGAAGGAACAGCCCTTCGTTCACGCTGGCGTCCACCACGCGGAAAATGGCTTTTTCTCCCACAAAGGCCCCGCAATAGAACCGGCAGGTGCGGGTGGCCCCGTCACAGGGTACGGCGCCGATCCGCCGGCCGTCCTCCGTAACCAGCTCCACATATAACTGATCCGGGTCCCGGCAGGGAGTTCCGGCCAGATCAAAAGATATCTCCGGCGCGGTGAGGACGAAGGGGGCGCTTTCGGCGGTAAGCCGCCCTCCCCACTGAGTGGAAGAGCATTCCCAGCCTCCGTCAACAATCTGCACACCCACCAGGCTTCCCGATGGGAATTGCTCCGCCGAAAACCGGGATGGCAGGGACTCCGGCAAGGGGGGCGGCAAATGGACCGCCTCCACCTCGGCGTAGGGAACTTCCGGATATTCGTCGTCCGGCGTGTCCTGATACCAGTAAGCCACCGCAGCGAAGCGGACAAAAACGTCGCTGTAATATTTCTCCAGGCATGCCTCCAGCCCGGTCTGAAACGGCACATTATCGGTAATATGCAGCCGTAAAAGGGAGCGGTTTCCCCGGAAATGAATGCCCCCCTCGTTATGAACCTGGGCGTGATACGGACGGGAAAACGGCTCCGGGATCGCCCAGGCAAAGCCAAAATAGTCCTCTTCCCCCGTTCCGAACCAGGAAGGGAATTTCTCGCCGTCTACAAAAAATTTCTCGTCGCCTTCTCCCCACCAGTACTCGCCGGGATAGGATTCCGGGTCCAGATTATCATATCGTTTGCAGACATGCAGAGAAATTCCCGCCAGCCGTCCCCTGCCTTTCGCCCGCAGGACGGTGTAATCCGGCCAGCGGTCGGAGCGCTCCGGCTGGAAAGCGTTCGTATTCCATTTGGCATGGAAATAGGCTAACCGATTCATTGGCAGAGGAAGCGCTTCCACCCGGACACGGATCTCGGCTTCCACCCCGATTTCTCCCCCGTTGGACAGCTCCACCCGCGCGTGCTGCGCAAAAGGCATAGGGAACCGGCAGGTAAAAGCGCCGTCCTCCGCCCGTGACAGCGCCAGCGTTCGGTACGCTTCCTCGCCGCAGTGCGTGCCAAAAAAGCTGCCCAGCGGCGCCCAAACGGCCGGTTTCTCCGCATGATCCCAGAAAATGCGGAAGGTGAGCTTCTTCATGTCCGTCCAGGAAAGGGCGGGCGTAATCCGCAGGGAAAGCTCGGTCAGCATTCCGGCTTCATTCCGTGAAAACAGGCAGGCCGTTTCCCCTGGTTTTACCACATACCGCTCCTTCGTTTCCGTCCCGTTTCCCTCTCCGGCGGGGACGATCGGTACTTCGCCGCTCATTTTCCGATCAATTTCCGCCAGCTTTTCCGCATGCCGAAGGCACAGCTCTTCCGAAAACGTTTCGGTCACCGTCCCCGCCGGAAACAGGGTGTACTGAATCTGATAAAAATTCCGCCAGCGGCCGTAGGCCACGATCCGGCAGGACTCCCGGAAGGAAATCGGAATATAAAAATCGTATCCCCAGTTAACGCTGTAGGCAAGCTGTCCATAGCGATAGGCCGGGCGGGAGTGATCGAACAGTTCCCGGAAAGGAAGCGCATACGGTTCTCTGCCGTCCAGAAAAAAAGCAATTTCCCCTTCATTGCCCGACGACCAGATACGGTCAATGCATCCGTTTCCCTGAATATCGGCCAGTACCACGCCGCCGTCCTCCTGGATACGGACATGCCCCTTCCCGTCAAAATTAGCGCCCCATTCGACATAACAGTCTTTGTTTTCATCGTAAAAGGAGCGACGGTCATAGCTGGAAATTTCCAGCGTACGTTCCCCCAGTTCCGGAAGGACAGCCAGCGCCTCCAGATCAACCAGCCGATCCAGCAACCGTCCATAGTCCATTTTTTCCATGATGGTCATCCCTCTTTTCACAAAATCCGCTTTTCAAAAATGGAAATTGCCGGCAGCCGACAACCGTACAATCAGAAAACCTCCGCGGGTTTGGTTTTCTCAAACCCGCGGAGGTTTTCGCACAATGCTTCCGGCGGCTTTGCATATTGAAAAGAGAAATCAGGATCCAAAATCCGCCGCTTTACTCTTATATACGGTACCCACAGCCTCCAGATAGCTCTGCGCCGACAGCTCGCCGAACAGCGCTTTCTGTTGATAATCGTACAGCCCATCGTTATAGAAATTGGTTACCGTATTTTTATAGTCCACCACGGCTTTACCACTGTCTACGATGGAAATATACTTTTCCAGTACCTTCAGGTTCTTGGGATCGTCCATCACATCCTTCCACTCATCCAAAAAGTAGTTTTTCCCTTCTCCATTGGCATCTGCCGCCTTCACCCAGGCCGCGAAGATCAGCTCCACATCTTCCGGATTTTCCACCGTTGCGGGAATACTGTAGCATTCGTAAACCGTCTGTTCCACCAATGGAGAAGAGGCGTTGCCCCCTGCCGGCAGCATAACGATGCCCACGTCAAATTTCGCCTTTTTGTATATATCTCCCAAGTTCCAGCCATCGACCAGCATCATTGCCACCTTTCCCTTGGCAAATTGCGACTGGGGATACAAGTAGTTGCCGCCGTTCATCGGCATGATGCAGCCGCTACTGTACAGCTTCTGTACAAAGCTGATGGCGTTCCGGGTATTCTGAGAATCCAGTGTATAAGTAAAGTTCAGACCGCTGTCCCGCTTAAAGATGCGTCCTCCATTGGCCACGATAAACGCTTCCAGGACATCACATTCGTACATCTGGCCGGCAATGCCCGCCACTCCGCTCTTGCTGACCTTGGTAAGGATTTCATACAGCTTATCCCAAGTCAGCTTTCCGGCGTCCGCCAGTGTCTGAAGATCATTGCTGCCCGTGATCAGCGATTTGTTGTACGCCAGCAGCCGACGGACAGCATAGCCATCGCGGCTCACGCCGTACGCCTTTCCGGACACGGTAAAAATATCGTTAAGCCCGGTGACATACAGACTGCTGTCGTCCACATCTATGTATTGGGAAGCCGACAGACTGCGCAGCAGCTTCTTCTGGACATACTGATAAAAATTTGAGTCGCCCATAGTTATGACGTCGGCCAGTGGATCGCCGGCCAGAATGGAACTGTACAGAGTACTGTAATCCGCCAACTGGAGATTTTTGAATTTACAGTTGTATTTGCTCTGTAAAGCCTTCACCCAGCTCTCCTCCAGATCAATAATCTCCCAGCTTGGAGCGCAGAAGGTAAAGGTCCGTCCTCCCATATTCTTGACCGGTAAGGTCTTGCTGGAGCCGGAGGAGGGGGAGCCGGAATTATTGGAGGGTGCGTTGGAAGACACCGGGGAATTGGAAGAGGTGTTGGAATTTGGCTTGGAGCCGGAGCTGGTATTGGAATTTGAGTTCGTCGTCCCGGCGTCGGAGGAAACGTCTGAAGTGTCGGAGCTCTCCGCGTTGCTGCCCAGGTTCGAGAGTTCGCTCGAATCCGGCGTACTGGTATCGCCGGAGGACGATGATGAACTGACGGAGGAATCGTCCCCCCCCGACTTGGGAGAACCCCCACAGCCAACCAGCGTTGCCAGCATACAACTGCAGACCAACAAGGTAAGCCAGCGTTGTTTCGTTTTCATTTGCTATCCGCCTTTCTTCTCAAAGCAATGGGTTTCCTGGGTCATTTTACGATTTTATACTATTCTCTATAATTTTCCATGCTCTTTACTCTTCCTGTTGCCGGTACCAGGCTGGAAACAGGATGTATCATATTTTATAGAAATCGTGCTTTCCCCCCGCATTTTCTGTATACATTATAAAGGCTCAGGAAAAGAATCAACAGGGATGGATGTAAGGTGAAGTGGTATAACTTTCAGAATTCTTCGGGGATTATAAAAAATATTGAAGATTCCTGCCAAATGACCCTATCAATAAGGGTTAGACGGCATCATTTCCCATATCTCTCCTTCAAAGCTGGACGGTCCGCCTTCACTAAAGAGGAAAATATGCCGACTGTCCTCCCGTTGCGGTCTGGTGGATTTGGCGATAGCTGCTCTTTGATCCGCAAATACCTCCACCACCGAATAATCGATAAAAATTCTCAGTTCCACGCTGTCCGCTTCTGCGGTCTCGAGAGGAGAGGCGACCGTCGTTTGAAACTCAGGAATGTTCGATCCACACCGCACCGCATCGAACACCAGCCGGCGTTCGATGCGATCAACAAAGAGAAGTGTCTCTTCACTCCGATCCTCCGCCGCCCGCACACTGACACCGAACCGCATAACTCCTTTCCCTGGTTTCACCCGGAGCTTCAGCTCGCAGCACATCCCGTTGTGTACGGATAATTCCCGATAACCGTCCGTTATCGTTACCGGCTCTGCCTTCTGCGGATTGTGCCGCAGGCATTCCAGTTCTCGAACCGGAGCCATCCGCAGAGTATGATCTTCGCCGGCCCATACATTGCGCGGCAGGCAGTAAGCTCCCTTCCAAGCGTAATTCCGGACAGTATGCGGCGGCGTGTCCAACAGCCATATCCACAGAATCTGGCGTCCATCAGGGGCAAGCATTGCCTCTGGCGCAAAGGCGGGCCAAGCGAATCGTCCGTGTGTTTTGGGGCAGAAAATATCCTGATCCTGAACATAGTTACCCACATAATACTGTGCCCCGTTGGAATGAGCCAGAAATAGCTGCAGATAATCGCCGCTCGGAGCACCGCCCTCTTCGCGGGCCGCCAGCGGGAAAAAACTCGGACACATACAATCTTCAATCTCACTAGTCCAGTGATTGTCTGCAGCGCGCTGATAAAAACGATGCACATATTCCCAGTGGCGGAGATCACGGGAGCGGTACAGATCCGCCCAGTCGCCGCGCAGATGCTTTGGGGCATCTTCACCTCGTCCATATTTTTCCAATACCAGCAGATTTCCCATCTGTACATAATACTGCCCGCCTTTTTTCCAGATATTACTGGGGTCGGCAGCTCCGCTTAACACGATGGAGCCGTCCGGCAAAGCTATCTCAGCGATCCCGTTCTGGGAACTGAAAAGAACTGGCTCCTCCCATTCCTCCCAAATCTCATAATGCCAGTCGGCACTTCTGGCGATCTTGATCTCGGAACTGTCCACCTGCCCTTCGGACTTATGCAGTTTCCAAAAAATCAGGTAAGCCGTTTCATCCTCATCCACGAATACCCCGCCGCTACAATACTCCCAAGGGTCCGGACTGCCCAATGCGTCCGGATGATCAAACCAATGCACCAGATCTACACTGGAACGATGTCCCCAGTAAACACCACCCTGCGGCCGGTCACATAAGAACATCAAATGATATCGGCCATGCGCATAAAAAGCCCCATTAGGATCCCAGGCTCTCAGCGAACCGATAGGAGGCGTAAAATGATATAAAGGCTTTGTCTTATCAGCTTGAAACCGATTTAACAGAACTTCGGATGCCTGCGCCAACTCCCTCAAATGCATATTCATTTCTTACTTTTCCTTCCTCCCAATGTTCGTTTTCATATGACGCCTTTCAGAGTTGATTGTAAATACGCCCTTATCCATCGATAGAAACCCTGTCGGAATAAACTTTTTCACACCTATAGAGATCGATTCCTACGAAGTTCTCCTCTTTCTCCCGTTTGTTCTGTTTACATTATAAATAGATTAGTGTGAGACTGACAGGGATAGGCGTAAGATGAAGTGGTATATTTTTCAGAATTCTTTGATTATTTGCGTTATAAGCAAAATTTGTCGATCGTATTTTTCCCAATACGCTCTTTTCCGCTTCCATAGCCAGGTTTTCCGCAACTAATGAAAAAGCTAACGAAAATTTCAGGGCGTGCAGTTCCTTTGCCCACGCTCTCACCGCACGGTTATCGGATACAAAAAACATCCTGTTGTGCGGCCCTCCAAAATCCGATATACCTATTTTCAACCAAATATCCCCCGGTCCAGTCTAATACAAGTGTCTTACCTATTCACATCAATCGAGTAGGAGGCTGCCCAATATATGAGCAGCCGACCTCTCACACGACCGTGCGTACCGTTCGGTACACGGCGGTTCAATCGCATAAGTGCATAGACTCGTACCGGTCAAGGATGCTGTAGTATCCCGCCTGTGCGAGTCTTTCTTTTGAGATAGCGCGGTTGAGTGTTGTTGTTCCGGCAAGCCGCCAATATCCTTTACGAGAGTTCCCGTATGTGTAGGGATAGTTTGCCTCTCCGCTCTTCTTCATCATCCGCATACTGAGGATCCTTCGCCCGTCTGGTGCAGCTGTGGCTGGCGTACTTGATGGTAGATTTAATATCTCTGGCCCGGCAGATTCGCAGCACCCGTTTGTCATTCACATAGATGCCATGGTCATGTCTCAGGTCATCGTTGATCCGGCGGTAACCCTTGTCTGGGCTTGAACTGTGGATCTGCTCTATCTTCTTTGCAAGTTCTTCATTGTCCCGCGTCCGTTGACCCAGCTTGCCGGACGCCCACCTGTGGTATGCGGAACGGGACATGGAGCAGCTTACAGCCGAGTTCTGCCGGGCAGCCCACCTCAATGTTGTATTCCCGGATTGCCCGGTAGAGATGTCCCTGCCTCACTTGTGAAAGGCATCTCTCCTTTCTATCTCCTCCAATTTTTTTAGCAGACCATTCTCCATTTCCGCCAAGTACAGCTTCCGTTTTAGCTGCTCAATTTCGATTTGTGCTTTCTTCAACTCTGTCCGTGGCTCTTGGCTTCGTTTCCGCTTTCCCCGGCGGTCCTCCAAGCCTGCCTCACCCATCTCCTCAAACCGTAGTGTCCATGACCGAACCTGCTGGTAACTCACCTTGTACTTCACGGCCATTGCCCCGTAATTCTTTCCGCTTGCGATACAGTCCTTGACGATCTCCAGCCGTTCTTCCTGCGTAGTCTCTCGCCCTTGCCTCATGTAGCTTCCTCCTCCTGAAAACTTGACAGAGTTGAAATCTCCATGCGCATTATACACCTTGATCCAATTCCGGAACTGTTTTGATGAACGGAGATGATACTTTTGCGCTATCTCCTCCTGACTACCTTCCCCGGCCAGGTAATCCCGCACGGCTTGCCGCTTTAACTCTGGCGGGTAGTGCCGATTCCGCTCATGGGGCAGAAAGGCAGCTGCTCCTTCCGCTTGATACCGTTTGACCCACTGCAGGAAGGTCGTTTCACTGCACCGCCCTCGTTCCACCGAGCCGGTAATACTTACTTCCCCATTCAGGTACTCCTGTATGACTTTGACCTTTTCCTCTATACTTATCCGTTGCTTTTGTGGCATAGAAATACTCCCCCTATGATGACAGTTTTGTTTTTTCACTGTCTCTCATAGGGGGATCATATCACAGTTCAAAAATCTCCTGCACAATCGGCGCAGTTTCCGGATCGACGTCATACGGTCTCTTCTTGTCGCCCGACAACAGGTAGCCATACGGAGCGTATTTGACGTTGTATTCACCGTTTATCAGCAGTCTCTGATTTGCAATACTGTTGCTTTCGGATTTTTCGTTGTCATCCTTCGATAAACGAAGATAGTCGATTGCTTTGTAAAGCACCTTTGAACTCATACGCTCTCCTTTCTCTCAGGCGCTTCACAAATATTCATTTAGAACGCCCAAGTCATTGCTGTGAATTGAAATAGTCGTGCAAGCAGTCTTCAAGCGTTCTGTCCGTCTCAGCAAATTTGACGCGAACAACATGACCGTTGCAGCGGAAAAGATAGGGGTTCCCGATTTGATCCAGGAACGACTTGATGCGTTCTTCCCTCGGCAAATCAGGATCGATTTTCACATCCCGAATATCCCTAAACTCTTTGAAAATCGCCAAATTCATTTACCTCCCAAAGTTGCGTCAAGCGACCGGTCGTTGAAAAGTGAGCGTTACACCCATTTGGGCAGACCACCTTACTTTCGTGTTTAATCTTTGTATAACACATGCATTGACCACTACATCCGACAGAGATTGACTCATTCATGCAAAGTCCTTCTTTTGTTGCGTAGTTACAGTCATTCATTTTACAGGTTACACTCATACCCTCGCCTCAGGAACCCCTGCGTAGCATGCGGTGGTGTTACCCAGCAGCTATATCCATAGAATCTGCCTGCCGTCGGGAGCGATCATTGCCTCCGGCGCAAAAGCAGGCCAGGCGAACCGTACGTGTGTTTTGGGAAGGAAAAGATCCTGCGCACGTTCCCACAAATACAGATTCATCCTTTATTTTCCTTTCTTCGTGTCTTCCTGTTCATTCGCTTTCATCTGGAATCTGCTTTTACTCTATCGTTTTAGCTCCCCCAAAAACAGGTATCTTTGTAAGACGAAGTGGTATATTTTTCAGAATTCTTGCAAAATTCTTGGATTATAAGTAAAATTTCCCGGTCATATTCTCCCTCAATACGGCCCTTGCCTCTCCCATCCAGCTTCCCCGTATCCAATGGAAAGTACAAAGATATGCGGCTCTTTCGCCTCACGCCCCTCCCCCCCTTATTATCGGATACATAACGCAACCGGCGCCTTCTCCCGGAATCCCTGATGCATCGTTTCCCACCAAACATCCCGGGAAAAAAAAGCTGTCTCATTCCGAATACGGAACTGTTTTAATTTTTTACAAAAAAGAACCTGTCGAGAGACCTCGACAGGTTCTTTGATGTTGGCGTCTGCTTATCTTCCCGGGCCGCTTCCAGCCAAGTATTGTCAGCGCAA